>CAVWCJ010000004.1:0-300000 GCA_963753465.1 uncultured Chloroflexia bacterium | reverse complement strand
CCAAGCTTCCCGCGCCATCTACGAGTTGGCTTTTGAGGCAGTCTATGCTGGAAAAGCTACTACAGATTTGGGTGGCAGCCTTTCGACGACGGATTTTACCAATGAAGTCATCCAGCGCGTTAGAACGAAATTGGATGTGTGGAGCGGACTGCGAAGCTGACAGACCTGAGGCTTGTCGTCGATCCTTGAATGGTATCAGCCTGGAGTGGATGAAGCGGAGTGGAAAGGACTTTCCTGTGCAAAATCAGGCAGGTAGTCGTCCTGACTTTCCAGCTGCTGGACAAAGGCATTCTCAAGACCAAGGTCAAGAGCATAATCCGTGACCTCATCATATTCGTCTTCTGTCAGAGTCCGGTTTATCCGAGGAAAATCACATGCCTTATATTGAGGAGAATATTGTGACATGATACTGACAAAAATTTCCGGAGATAAATCTGCCAGAGCCTGGAAACATCTTCGGCTGTTATCCAGGGAATCGGGCAATACCAGATGCCGGACCAACAGACCCCGTATCGCAATACCCTCATCATCTAATTTTAGGTGACCTACCTGATCCAGCATCTCTCGGAGAACCCCGGGGACGATATCCGCATAACCATCCGCCGCGGAGAACTGCTTTCCAAGTTCATTGTCCATGTATTTGATGTCCGGAAGGTAAATGTCCACCAGACCCCGGATCTGCCGAAGTGCATCCACTGAATCATATCCATTGGAGTTGTACACCACAGGAACAACAAGTCCCTCCCCCTTCGCAATCTGAATAGCATCAGCCATTTGGAAAATCATATGTGAAGGCGAAACAAAATTGATATTATGAGCACCTTTGTCCTGAAGGCATAACATTTCAGAGGCAAGCTCACCTGCGGTCAGAGTCTTTGTGCAGCCCTCCCGAAATTCCTGGCTGATCTGGTAATTCTGACAAAATACACAGCGAAGATTGCATCCAGTGAAAAAAATGGCCCCAGAACCTTTTGTTCCTGATATGGGGGGTTCTTCGCCAAAGTGTAGTCCGGTATGAGAAATCTGAATGCTAGAACCAATTCTGCAATACCCGACTTGTCCTTCAAGGCGGTTCACCCTGCATTTGCGTGGGCAACATTCACAGCTTGCTAGTCGATCTATAAATGGGCCATTCATATTAATGGATCACCTGTTGTGAAATTAAACCTGGATCTTTTGTTATCAGCTATATGGAAGTTGAGAAAATTGGCTCTGCTCTGAAGAAAAGAAAAAGCAACGGCTCGTGCCTAAATTACGGCCGGTCTGTATCTAACTATTATTCTACCCGAAAAGAATAATTTGGATTTTTGATTTATTCTTCGCCTTGTCCTAGGTACCCGTGCTTTGAATAAATAACTGGAGACTTGGAAAACTGTGCGAAATAACCCAATATTCCGGACCATCCTGCGGATTCTGGCAACACTCAATCAACCGAAATAATCTGAGCATCCTTTGATATAAAAAGTTAAGATAATTGAGAAGCATCTGCAATCTTTACCCGGTGTGCGAGTGCCCCTGCTTTTCGCGGGGATATGAGCCTTTCAGCGATCGTTGGATTGCGGTTTGAGAGGTTTGTTGGCCCGTCCATATTATCTTCTCACATTAAATTCTATCTCACAATCCCTCGACCCAGCCGGACGCGGATTCCCCCATTAAAAAGCTCAAGCGAAGTGTCTAACTTTAAGCGCATCTGGCCGAGCAAAGCAGCGTCGCTGCATAGGACCGACAGGTTCCAGCCGGGACAGTGCTGACGCAGTACATTGCCGAATTGGGCGTACAGGTTACGCAGGTCTTTTCCTCCACTGACCCGCAGTCCGTAGGGCGGGTTGGTGACCACCCAGCCTTTGCCGGAGGGCGGATTGATCGCCGAGACGGCCTGACATTTGAATTCTATGGATTCGGCAACGCCAGCTCTTTCCGCATTGGCCCGGGACATTTCGATGGCTCCAGCATCGCGGTCTGAACCATGGATGGAAAAGGTCCCGGCGAAGGATGTAGGATGGATATCCTTGATGGAAAGCCAGAGTTTCTCGTCGTAATTGGGCCATTGCATGAAGGCAAAGCGGCGGTTGATACCCGGAGGTATCCTGCGTGCCATCAGGGCGGCTTCGATTGGGATGGTCCCGGAGCCGCAGAATGGATCCAGCAGCGGTGAGGCTGTGTCCCAGCCGGAGGCCAGCAGGAGTGCGGCTGCCAGAGTCTCGCGTAGCGGGGCCTTTGCAACGGCCTGCCGGTAACCACGTTTGTGAAGCAGTACCCCGGACGAGTCCACACTTACGGTGCACTTGTCTTCGGCCAGCCGGACAACGACCAGTTGCGGCGGATCGCCAGTCTCCTCGTCCGCTCTCCGGACCGGGGAGGGCTGTCCCATCCGGTCGGCAAGGGCTGCAGCTACCGCCCGGGCGACGGCGTCGGAGTGGTAAAGTTTCGACCTGTGGCAGGTGACTCTGAGCGAGACGGGCTGTCCGGGCTTTAGGAAGCGTTCCCAGGGCAGGTGGGAGGCGCGCTTTTGGAGTTCGGGGAAGGTGGTGGCTGAAAAGAAATTTCCCAGGCGGGCTAGGACACGGCTAGCTGTGCGAAGGTGAAGGTTGGCGCGGTAGAGGGCGGAGAGGTCGCCTTTGAAGGTCAGCCCGCCGTCAGATTGCGGACTAATGATGGAGGTTGAACCCTCAAGGGAGGAATCAGGATCGGTGACAGCTCCAGGAAGCAGACCGAGAGCGTTCAATTCCTGGCCAGTGAAGGGTTCTAGTCCTGGGGCGGTGACGGCGAAAAAAGAATCCAAGGTCAACCTTTTCTTATCATCTTTGAATGGTGACTGGTTTTATGGGCGGTTGTTATTCACCGCCAATTGATCAGTTTCGTATGGGTTCGACCTGTACCGGGCGAACTACAACGACTTGTTCCCAAAAGGCGAAAGCCGATGGGAGTCCCTCGCGGAGGATATTATACGAGCCATTGATGTCGGCGTGAATGAATTCTTCCTGTAGGGCAATCGCATTTGGAATAGTTGATGCCAATTTTGGCCGTTTTGCTTGGGGCTGAAGCCCAGGTTCAGTTCATGGAAGCCCCTGCTGGGCTTAAATTGCCAGCTCTGAGGGCTTTCAAGTACTGAGATTCGGTTTTAGCCGCTCCGAAAAGTTGAAATGCGATAGCCCTAACTCTTCCTGAGCTAGGACTTGTCAATCTTTGCACACATATTGAATGATCGTATTCGATACTTTATCTCACCGTGCCCTATTCAATCAAAAACCGCCAGGATTGGCAAAATCAGCAGCCCGTCGGTCTAAAAAAAAATTTGGTGGGAGATTGGGCGGCTTGTCCTGTGCATGAAGAAGTGGCACTCCGCCCCGGGCGCGCTCCTCAGCTCTCTGATGGCGCGCTATATCCTGAATGGATTCGTCAGCGACGCCGCACAGGATTTTCCAATCTGGGAAAACTAACGCACCACCCATCCACCCGCCTTGGCCAGGAGCGATGGTCCAATTAGCAGATACCGTCAGTGGGCAAAGCAGTTCTATGATACCGTTCTGCCAGTGTAAGAAGTTTCAACTCCATCCAGGCATTAGAATTGCTCGGCAGGTATAAGAAATTCGTTCTGTTATCGGCCTCGCCTTTTCAAGGAAAGAAAAAATGGGGCCGATAATCAGGCTATCCCCTATGGTTCAATCACAAATTTCCACACCGGGGCCGGATCTATCAAATGTTCCAATAAAATTGACCACGGTTCCTCCACTGCAGGACCGGTTTATTTAGTCTGAATTGGCTTTCGATACCTTGAATTCCTGGTAGCCTTCGATTGTCTGTTTTTAATGAATATCACACCAAAATTTTAATAGTCGCATTGATCTAGGCTTTATGGGTGATATGCTACCGGAGTGCTGGCGGGTAAAATGATGAAGCTTGACTCCGTACAGGCATTGCTCAATGTTAATAGACCCAGAAGTTGCAGGGAAGTCATTTGGACCGGGCTGGCAGTATGCGAGGAACAATGGCTCAAAGAAGTTTGGAGGTTCTCAGAATAAGATTGCTGCTGATTGCGTAAGAACTGCCTGCCGTAGCCTGTACTTCATCCCAGGAGCAATCGGTGATACTAAGGAGTTCCGGGATCACCCAGGGACACTCTCGAATACTGGGGAAGCGCCTACCCGTACGACGACTACGGTTATTGCCAACAAGATCATCTGGGCTGATTTCGGCTGTCCCTTCTTCACCGGATGATGATCCAGAAACGCCCTCTATGGGAATGGAGGCAACCAGGTTGAGAGACAACCTGCCGCCCAGAATCCACTCCGGCGTGACGAGGTGCCTAGCTCATTCCATCATTTCTCTACCCATTAAGGTAGTTTATCCATATTCTTTAGGAGGTAAAAATGATTTGGAAGTTTGTAAATAAAATGCTCGTCTGGACCGTGCCATTGTTGCTGACTGCCACTGTGGCTTGCAGCCGGCCGGGCTCTGCAGCTCAAAATACTCCCACCGGCATCCCGGTCTCCGGCGGGATGCAGACACCCACGAATGCTTCACCCACCACGGCCTTGTCCATCCCGGTGACCCATAGGGACATGCCCGGCGATCCTCCGCTGGCTTTCGAGAGCCAGATCCAGGATGCAGACTCTTCTGCCACTGCTGCCCAGCATCGTGCCGCTGGAGGCGAAAATTACGCCTTCAACCTTTTCGAGCGCCCGTTCGACCAGAGCATGAATACATATTTCCCAGCCCTGGACATCAAACACGCCGCCTTGAACCGCGACGCCACCTGGTTCTACGTGATAATCACCATGGTCGGTCAGGCTGCCCAGGGAGGCCTGCCGGGTGACTACGGCCTGGAGCTCGACGTGAACCGGGACGGCCGCGGCGACTTTTTAATTACGGCTGCTGCGCCCAAAGCAAGCTGGTCCACGGATGGGGTGCGCGTCAGGCAGGATAAGAATAAGGACGTCGGCGGACCCAACCCGATCCAGGCGGACCCCCTGCCCCAGACCGGAGACGGTTATGAGACCCGACTATTCGAATCCGGGCATGGGACGGACCCCGACCTCGCCTGGGCGCGTGTCTCTCCCACGGACCCGAAGAGCGTCCAGATTGCCTTCAAACGATCCCTTTTCAACGACTCCAATCCCTTCCTGTGGGGCGCCTGGGCCATGGATCCGAGCATGTTCCATCCGGAGTGGTTCGACTATAACGATCACTTCACACAGGCGGAGGCGGGCTCCCCACTGGTGGGAAACCCGTATTATCCGCTCAAGGCCCTGTACGAAGTAGACAATACCTGCCGCTGGGCGGTTGGTTTCATCCCGACCGGGAATGAGCCAGGCATATGCCCGGTGCCAGTCACGCCTACTCCTCCACCTCCGCCGCCTTCGCATCCGTCGCGTTCACCGAATCCGAACGCCTCACCGACTCGTCCGGCCCCGACACCGACGGAGGTGATCCAGTAGTTGGTACCAGGAATTCCCTATAGAAAGGGGATATCGTGGCGCATCTATCGCCATTGAAATGGCGACAATACCCCTGTCCCCTTTTTCATTCCCTTCTCCCCTCCTCGATTTTGGGAGGGGAGATGCGTTTTTCTTTGGAGCATTGGGTTGGGCTTGTAGCGGCAGTCGCATTGCTTGCGAAACCCGGCGGATCGTATAAATTATTCCATGTTGAAGGTCCATTCATTTATTACTACATGACGCTTCAAAGGATCAATCCCGGATACGGATTGGAGAAGCGACGACCATCTAGATTTTGAAATCGAACCTGATTGCCTGGCAGAATATGCCCGGCGATCGAGCTCCAACACACTTTGCCCCAACCAGCATCGGCATTGCGATCGTCTATTGCCGTAGGAATTTGTGCAAATCTCCCGCCCGGTGGTGGGGGTTATATACACCGAGGTTTTAAATCATGGAATTCCTGAAAAAAGTGAAGCTTATTCAGGGCGGCATGGGTGCGTACGTTTCAAATTGGCGGTTAGCCAGGGTTGTTGCAGCCGAGAGGCCCGGTGTCACAGCGGGGACCGTTTCTGGCACAGGCTTGGATGTTGTTTACACGCGGCTGTTGCAGCTTGGCGATCCTGGCGGCCACCTGCGCCGCGCCCTGGCGGCTTTTGATACGAAGTTTGGGATCACCATTGGGAGCAGGATCTGCGACAGCTTCTTCATCGAGGGCGGCAAATCACCATCTGCCCGTTTCAAGAACGCTCCTATGCAGATCGTGCATGCGCAGGACGGGAGCGACAATATCCCGATGCCGGGTAGTCAGCCGGGCCAGGTTGCCCTGACCCTGGACGGGGAAATCGTTGAGCTCCTGATCGCTACCGGCTTTGCCGAGGTCTGGTTGGCCAAGGAAGGGCACGCCGGGAATATATTCATCAACTTCCTAAAGAAGATCGAGCTGCCGCTGGTTTACACCCTGTACGGCGCAATGCTGGCTGACGTGGATGGAGTGCTTGTCGGGGCGGGCAATCCTGACGGCCTGCCGGCAATTTGCTCCCACTTGGCAGCCCATGAGTTTGTCAGCATCGACCTGTCGGTGTTGTACCGTGAGTTGGGCGAGTCCTTCTGTGTCCCCTTCGATCCCCGCCATGTGGCGGATGGGAAATTGGCCCGCGACCCGCTGCGTCGGCCGGCCTTCCTTGCAATCGTGTCGCTGGAGACCCTGGTCCAGGCCCTGGCGCAGAGTTCGAGCGGCCCGCCCGACGGCTTCATCATCGAGCATCACACCGCCGGCGGACACAACGCCGGCCCGCAGGGGCCGCTGGTCATGGACAGCCGCGGACAACCCGTGTACGGAGCACTGGACGAGCCCAACCTGCAGGCTATCCAGCAGGTGGGACTGCCCTTCTGGCTGGCCGGCGGGTACGGCAGCCACGCGAAATTACAGCAGGCTCTTGCCGCCGGAGCGGCAGGTGTTCAGGTGGGGACACTCTTTGCCCTAGCCGAGGAATCCGGCATGAAATCGATTTACCGCAATGCAATCCTGCATGAGCTTAAGACGAGAACCGATGACGCTGCCCTGGTCCAAACGACTCTGGTCTCCCCAACCGGTTTCCCCTTCAAGGTAGTTCAACTGAAGGATACTCTGGCGGATGACGGGGTGTATGCTGCCCGGCCACGGGTCTGCGACATCGGCCTGCTGCAACAGCTCGGTCTCAGCAAACCCGACGCGGCTGGGAATCGCCGCCTATTCCAGCGCTGCCCATCTGCGCCGGTGGAGGGCTTCGTCAACAAACGAGGCCTAGAACGCAACACGATAGACCGGCGTTGTTTATGCAACGGTTTGCTCTCCTGTGTGGGGTTGGGGCAGACCGGAGAACGCAAGGGGGAACGGGTGGAAGAGCCAGCGATTGTCACCCTGGGCAATCACCTGGATGGCGTCCGGCGTCTCTCGCGTAATGGGCAAATCTCCTACTGGGCCCGGGACGCCGTGTCCGATATCCTGGATTGAAGGTGAGTCCGATGTGAGGCTCACGCGATAGGTACCCTTCTCCGGACCTGTTGCGAGGATATATTTGCCACGACTGCTCCCCGGCAACAATTACCAGGCATCGGTGAAAGGAATAGCTAACAATCTCCCCTGCCATCAGACAGGGGAGGTTTGAGAAATGATCGAAACGGTCAGGGTTTATCTCGCTGACCGTCTGGTCGCAGGCCAGCTTTCTTATAAGCATAGATGCCACCATTATATCTACTTCGATGATCAGGAGAATAGCCGCCTGCTATTAAAAAACGAACCCCGGACGCGGAGCTGTCCGGGTGAGGTGTTATCTGGTCCCTCCGTGGGCATATTTTCGGCGCAAGCCGCTGGGGGAGGAGGCCGGCCGAGCTGGACGGCGGGCGGGTGTAGAATTGAGCGGGGCACGGCGCGCCAGCGGGCGAGCCGCGGCGGGCAGAACCGGAGCCTGGGTGGAATAATCGAACCCCTGCACTGTCTGACGCGGCAGGGGGGTTCCGATGATCTTCTCCAGGGATCGGATCATGTCGCGGTCGTCCGGGGTGACAAGGGTGAAGGCGTCACCGCTGCGCTCAGCGCGGCCGGTGCGCCCGATGCGGTGGATGTAGTCGTCAGCGGTGGCTGGCATGTCGAAGTTGATCACATGTGAGATGCCCTGCACGTCCAGGCCGCGAGCGGCGATGTCGGTGGCTACCATTACCTGGTAATGGCCGCTCCTGAATCCGGTCAGCGCTGACTGGCGCTGACTCTGCGTTCGGTCGCTATGCAGGCTGGTGGCGCGGAAACCTGCCTTCCCTATTTGCTTGGAGAGTTTCTCGGCACGGTGCTTGGTGCGGGTGAAAACGAGCACCGAGCCCGCCCCGGTGCGCTTGAGCAGCTCGAGCAGGAGGGGAGTCTTCAGATGTTGGGGGACAGGGTAGAGGGCATGCGCCACGGTGTGTACCGGTCTGCTCAGGCCGATCATGATGCGACTGGGGTTGCGTAGGGTACGGATGGCCAGCTGTTCGATCTCCGCTGGGAAGGTAGCCGAGAAGAGCATAGTCTGGCGTGTCTCCGGGATGTGTTGCAGGATGCGTTTCACATCCGGCAGGAAACCCATATCGAGCATGCGATCAGCCTCATCAAGGACAAGGATTTCGACGGTCTCCAGAACGAGTGTGGCCCTGGCGAACGTGGTCGAGCAGGCGGCCGGGGCAAGCGACCAAGATCTCAGCGCCCTCACGCAGAGCGCGCACCTGGGGCGCGGCACCCACGCCTCCGTAGAGGCTGACGCTACGCAGACCGGTGCCGGTCGACAAGGAGCGCACCACTTCCTGGATTTGCTCGGCCAGCTCGCGGGTGGGGGTGACGATCAGGGCTCGGGCGCGGCGGCGCGGACCGGTCAGTAGTTTATTGAGGATGGGCAGGATGAAGGCGGCTGTCTTGCCTGTGCCGGTCTGGGCGGTGCCGATCAAGTCCTCCCCAGCCAGCGCGGCGGGGATGGCTTTTATTTGAATGGGCGTCGGCGTGGTATAGCCGAGGCTGCGGATCCCCGCCAATAGGCGTGAATCCAGGTTGAACTGGTCAAAGTTCACAAAAGTTCCTATTCTTCAGAAGTCAGGCAAGTGTTGGGGGATCGAGCGGAGCTCAAAACATACAACAGCAGCGACTGCTGAACTAATTCGATTAAGTAATAATAGGGTAACTGAAGATGGCAGGATTGTCAAGGTTTGGAATCGGTGTGTTAGCCCAAAGTAGTAGAGTCCCCTTCTACCAAAGTTAAAATGTCCCCTTCGGAGGACGAAGAAGTGGAGCTACTAACGATGAGTGAAAAGGAAGTGAACCGGTTGGAAGTGATCCAGCGAGTAGGAGAAAAGCGGCTGAAGCAGAAAGCAGCGGCCGAACTGCTGGGAGTGAGTGAACGGCAGGTGAAACGGCTGGTGCGGAGATATCGGCAGGAAGGGGCGGTGGGAATGGTGTCGAAGCGCCGAGGGAAGCCGAGCAACCATCAGATGGGCGAAGGGAAGCGGAAGGGAGTGCTGGACCTGCTGAGGGGGAAGTACAAGGGTTTTGGGCCGACACTGGCATGCGAGAAGCTGGTGGAGCAGGAAGGGTTGCGGATCTCGGACGAGAGTGTGCGGCAGATCATGCTGGCGGAAGGGTTGTGGAAAGCGAAGAAAGCCCGGAAAGTGGAAGTGCACCAGATGCGAGAGCGGCGGGCGAGCATGGGGGAATTGGAGCAAATGGACGGGACGGATCATGACTGGTTTGAAGGGCGAGGGGAGCGCTGCACATTGCTGGTAATGATCGACGATGCGAGTGGGCAGTTGGGAACGCTGTCCTTCGTGGAGGAGGAGAGTTTCTTCGGCTACTGCGGGCTGCTGAAGCAGTATATAGCGGCCCATGGGCGGCCAGCAGGGCTGTACACGGACAAACATGGCATCTTTCGGGTCAATATTCCCAATGCGGGCGGTGGAGGCAACCTGACGCAGTTTGGGCGGGCCATGCAAGCGTTGGATATTCCGATCCTGTGCGCCAACACGCCCCAGGCCAAGGGGCGTGTTGAACGCGTCAACCAGACCCTGCAGGATCGTCTGGTCAAGGAGATGCGCTTACGCAAGATCAACAACATGCAGCAGGGCAATGCCTATCTGCCAGAGTACATCGCCGATTTCAATGCCCGTTTTGCCGTACAGCCGCGCAGCTCTGTGGATGCACATCGCCCCCTGCTTCCACACCAAAATCTGGATCGGATCCTGACCTGGCAGGAACCACGCTTGCTCTCCAAAAACCTGACGGTCCAGTTCAGGAATGTCGTCTACCAGATCCAAACCGATCGCCCCGCCTATGCCTTGCATAAAGCCTCGGTGACCGTATGTCAAAACGAGCAAGGCAAGGTCATGATCCTGTATAAGGGCGAAGAACTCACCTACACTATTTTCCGCAAACAGGAACACCAGGCGGAAGTGGTGACCTCCAAACAAGTGGCAAGAGAACCCTGGCATCCCGCCAAGGACCATCCCTGGCGCCGGAGCAATGCCGTTCTGGCGGCCGCAAAGTAGAGATGTCCCCCCGCGGGGGGACATCTCTACTTTGGAAAACAGGGGACATTTCTACTTTGGGTTGACAGGTTTGGAATCGGTGTGTTAGCCCAAAGTAGTAGAGTCCCCTTCAACCAAAGTTGAAATGTCCCCTTCGGAGGACGAAGAAGTGGAGCTACTAACGATGAGTGAAAAGGAAGTGAACCGGTTGGAAGTGATCCAGCGAGTAGGAGAAAAGCGGCTGAAGCAGAAAGCAGCGGCCGAACTGCTGGGAGTGAGTGAACGGCAGGTGAAACGGCTGGTGCGGAGATATCGGCAGGAAGGGGCGGTGGGAATGGTGTCGAAGCGCCGAGGGAAGCCGAGCAACCATCAGATGGGCGAAGGGAAGCGGAAGGGAGTGCTGGACCTGCTGAGGGGGAAGTACAAGGGTTTTGGGCCGACACTGGCATGCGAGAAGCTGGTGGAGCAGGAAGGGTTGCGGATCTCGGACGAGAGTGTGCGGCAGATCATGCTGGCGGAAGGGTTGTGGAAAGCGAAGAAAGCCCGGAAAGTGGAAGTGCACCAGATGCGAGAGCGGCGGGCGAGCATGGGGGAATTGGAGCAAATGGACGGGACGGATCATGACTGGTTTGAAGGGCGAGGGGAGCGCTGCACATTGCTGGTAATGATCGACGATGCGAGTGGGCAGTTGGGAACGCTGTCCTTCGTGGAGGAGGAGAGTTTCTTCGGCTACTGCGGGCTGCTGAAGCAGTATATAGCGGCCCATGGGCGGCCAGCAGGGCTGTACACGGACAAACATGGCATCTTTCGGGTCAATATTCCCAATGCGGGCGGTGGAGGCAACCTGACGCAGTTTGGGCGGGCCATGCAAGCGTTGGATATTCCGATCCTGTGCGCCAACACGCCCCAGGCCAAGGGGCGTGTTGAACGCGTCAACCAGACCCTGCAGGATCGTCTGGTCAAGGAGATGCGCTTACGCAAGATCAACAACATGCAGCAGGGCAATGCCTATCTGCCAGAGTACATCGCCGATTTCAATGCCCGTTTTGCCGTACAGCCGCGCAGCTCTGTGGATGCACATCGCCCCCTGCTTCCACACCAAAATCTGGATCGGATCCTGACCTGGCAGGAACCACGCTTGCTCTCCAAAAACCTGACGGTCCAGTTCAGGAATGTCGTCTACCAGATCCAAACCGATCGCCCCGCCTATGCCTTGCATAAAGCCTCGGTGACCGTATGTCAAAACGAGCAAGGCAAGGTCATGATCCTGTATAAGGGCGAAGAACTCACCTACACTATTTTCCGCAAACAGGAACACCAGGCGGAAGTGGTGACCAAACAAGTGGCAAGAGAACCCTGGCATCCCGCCAAGGACCATCCCTGGCGCCGGAGCAATGCCGTTCTGGCGGCCGCAAAGTAGAGATGTCCCCCCGCGGGGGGACATCTCTACTTTGGAAAACAGGGGACATTTCTACTTTGGGTTGACAGGTTTGGAATCGGTGTGTTAGCGTTTAATAGTAATGTCCCCTTTGCGACCAAGTTAGAATGTCCCCTGGCAGGGGAACACTCTTCTTTGCGCAATTAGGGGACATTTCAATTAAATAACGTGGGATCGGGCGCGAGCAGACATAAATGGTATAATCATGTTACATATCCTAGGATTTGTTGGTCTCCATCGCCAGTCCTTCTGAGGACTGGCTTTTTTCTTCTCGTTTTCCAGTTTTTCACTGGAACAGCTGGGCTCTGAGGAGTTTTCAGGCAGGCCGAGAAAGGAAGCAAAGATGGACTTCAGAGTGGGTGACCCTGTTATGCATTGGACCTATGGTTTTGGGGAGATTCTCCGAATGGAGGAGAAAAATTTGCCTGGACAAGCGGCTCTTTATTATGTTGTGCGGGTCCGGGATTTAACCATATGGGTTCCGGCGGACAAAGAAGTAATGAAACGCCTCCGTACCCCTACTCCAAGGAGCCAGTTTGCCAAACTATTCAACATTCTGGGCAGTCCCAGCGAGACCCTTCCAAAAGACCGGTTCGAGCGAAGAACGCAGCTGTTGAATGAGCTGAAAGATGCAAGCGCCGAAGCAAACTGCCGGGTAATTCGTGACCTGTCCTCCCACCAGCAGCTGTACCAGCTCAACGACCACGATTTATTGGTCCTGAGGCGGGCCCAGGATTCGCTGCTGGGCGAGTGGACGTTTTCCCTATCCGTGCCACTGGCACAAGCCAATCTTGAGCTTGATCGCTTGTTGAAACATCAGCCCCGCAGTACAGGGGTTTGACCGGGAAATCCTTTCCCGCAGCTGGATCAAGCAGGTTTCCCTGAGTGAGTGAATTGGAGTTATTATGGACGAAATGCAGAATGTATTGAAAGTCGTGGAGGGTTATGTACGCAAGGGCAGCACCCAGAATGGCGAAGTAAAGGTGACCTGTTTGCCGAATAATAAAACATCCTACGTGGAACAGTTCGACGGTGAAGGTCGGTCCGTGATGCTGGACGAATTCACCGTGGATGGGAAAGCAATCTGGGCGGGGTATAGCGCACGCAGCAAGACTGTCTATGTCAGTTTGATCAGTGCTGGTTAGCCTCTACAAGCCTTTCGAAACGCCTCCGATGGGAGGTTAACCTTCTAGTAACATAAGGTGCGCCCTACCAGGGCGCACTTCTCTTATTGTGGGGTGGAACGCATGCCCCTTACACATGGCAGGAAACAGATGATTATGATTAAGGGAGGGGGAGAGACATTCCAACGCAGCTTTTGAAAACAGGTTGCCAAAAAGGTGTGGAGAAATAATCTTCAGTCTAAATATTTCCTCCCTGGGAAGGAAATTCAATAAAGTGTCCCTGCTCCATACATGGACGAAGAGTTGACATTTTTACTTTGGATAATAATAGATGGCTCCATCCGTGAACTTTCCAGCTAGAACAAGCCCTTTGAAGAGAGTGGTGAGGCGAGCTTGGCTGGCATTCCCATAAGCCGACTCTAGCTGGTTGGAAAATTCATCGCGGAAAATCACTAGGGCTGCACCCTGGGTACGGAATGCTTTCTGGGCCGGATCGGATAGGTCGGAACCATATGGTGTATCATGGTTGAAAAATGACGCTTGCATATTCTCAATGGCATCGTAGGCGGGACGGTCGGCCCATACCCAGATCTCATAAGAGTCATTGGAAACTATCACCACGTCTTTAGGCAAAGCACGCACTGCGGCCATCGTCCCGGAATTTTCCCATGAATAGGAGATCATTCCAGTCTGGCTGATGAAGAGGAAGGATCACCTCGTTAATAGTCGTTGGGGCATACCAAAAAAGGCTTCCAATTCCGATAATCCAGGGTACGACTTGTAACCAGCGACGGCCTCCTTGGAACCACGCTCTTTGCCAGCAAGCCAGTCCTCCCATCAGGCACAGCGCCATTCCAACAAAGAGAGGCAGCAGAATACGGTTCGTGATCGGTGGATTTGGTGTAGCGATGATGCCGTCGATTGCCAGGAATGCGACATAAGAAACCACCCATAAACCCCAGATGCTGAATATCTGGAAATCACTGTCGCTGAGGCTGAGCGAAAGCTGTTTGTGGGACCGGCGCGCGGCCAGCAGAGTGGCGGCGACCACAACAGCAAGGATCAGGAAGATGAGTGTATAGCGGTAACGAAAACGCAGCTCCCAGATATTTCCTCCAAGTGGAAACCAGCTTAGGATGATCTGGGTTAAAACACTGTAAAAGCGGGTGAAATTGCCGCTTATGTCAGCCCTGTCAAAACCGACTGCCCTGCCGGCAAGAGAGTGGTCCACGAAAAAGTAGACCCAGATTTCCCACGCTACGATAGGCAGACTGGACAGAATTCCCCATACCAAAGATTTCTTCAGACGTTCCTTCCAGTGCCCAGCCATGAATAATAGTAGGCTTACAAACCCGACTGGGATCATTGCCACACCGATATAGCGCGTCATTGGGAGCAGGGCGGTAGACACTGCTGCAGCGATAAGCCAGCGGTTCTTGCTCAATTTTAAAAATACAAGCATGAAGTAAACGCTTAAGGCGAGGAGAGCAATGAAGAGCGGTTCGGACAGAGACGAACTATACATCCTGACCATGGTTGGAAATGCCACAACCAGCAGGCCTGCTGGAATCGACAGGCTCGGGCTCGAACTTACCCGGGTGAAGATCAGCCCGACAATAATAAGAGTCGCAGTGAAAAGCAGTACATTCAGCCAGCGAGCGGCATCGACAAGGTCAACACCAAATCGTCCGATTGCGGCTAAAAGCAGGGAAAATAACGGAGGTTTGAGAGTCCAGACATAAAAATGGCCGTTGGGAAGGAAGTATCCAAGGCCAATGCCCCGCATTAGATTTCGTGCGGTGATGATGTATGTTGCTGCATCCTCGGCACCCCAGGGTCCATTGGCAGAAGTATAAATCGCTGCCGCACTTCCTGCTATCGCGAGGACGGCAATGGCGACCGAATAAAATACGCCCAGAGAAATTTTCTTAGATGACATTTGGCGCGATCCCCGGTTAAACGGAATATCCGGAAATTATATCAGAGAGAGATCATTTGAAGCAGAAGGCGCATTGCCTCAAATAGAATCTTACTATTGAGAATATCGTTGCCTCAAAAAGGATGTTACTCTACGGCAGACGCATTTGCAATGCCGGAGGAAAACATGATGAGTCAACGAAGTAAGCGAGAGCTGCTCGAAGAGATTCGTCCACGCTATCTAAAGGCAAAGAAATCCGAGAAGAAGATAATCTTGGATGAGTTTGTGGCGGCGACGGACTATCATCGCAAGTATGCCACCCGGCTTCTGAAACATGGTCGACCACGGTGCAGTGGCAAAAAGCATGGTCTTCCGAAAATCTATCGAGGCGAAGTGGTGGTGGCCCTGGAGCAGATCTGGGAGGTGTGCGGACGGATTTGCTCGAAGCGACTGCATCCTTTTCTGCCGGAGATGGTGAAAGTGCTGGAACGCTGTAGCGAACTTCATCTGGCTCCAGAGACGAAAACGCTCTTGCTGCAAATGAGCCGTTCAACCATGGATCGCTGTCTGGGCCCGGCCCGCTTTGAGCATCCGCATGGTCTGAGCACCACCAAGCCCGGCAGCTTGCTCAAGAAGGCCATCCCGGTGCGCACCTACACTCCCTGGGACGAAGATCATCCTGGATTCCTCGAAATTGACCTGGTAGCGCACTGCGGGGAGACCACCGAAGGCCAATATATCAACACTTTGACCTGTGTGGACCTCTCCACCGGCTGGATTGAATGCCTGGCTGTGCGCCAGCGCACCCAGCAGGCCGTTTTCGAAGCCATCCAGACCATGCGTTCCCAACTGCCTTTCCTTTTGCTCGGCCTCGACTCCGACAACGGCGGCGAGTTTATTAACGACTTGCTCTATCGCTACTGCCTTTCCGAAAAGATCACCTTCACCCGCTCGCGGCCTTACCAGAAGAACGACCAGGCCCATGTCGAGCAGAAAAACTGGTCCGTTGTCCGTCGCCTCATCGGGTACGACCGCTTCGAAACCGAAGCGGAATTCCTGCTCTTACAAAGCATCTACGCAGACCTGCGTCTCTACACCAACTTCTTCCAGCCTGTTTTGAAATTGGTCTCGAAACAACACATAGACAAAAAACTCCTCAAAAGATATGATCAAGCCGCTACTCCTTTCCAGCGGATCCTGGCCAGCGAAGATATTCCCCTCCAGACCAAGGCCCATTTGACCAACTTGTATGTCCAGCTCAATCCTGTCCGATTGCGAGCTGCAATCGATGTAAAAGTAGCCAACCTTTGGAAAATCTCACGGTAACATTCCGCTTTGAAGCAACGATACCCTGATAGTTACATTTCGCTTTGAGGCATTACGGAAGGCGCAGTGCCGTATAAAATGCTACCTTTTCAATTTACAGATTAACTCGATTTTTGTACCTCCCGTCTGTTGAGAAGAATAGATGAAACTCATTTTTTAACCTTTACTGGGGTGACATTGGCCAGGATTTCAAATGAAAACCGTCCGCCTGATATATAATGTCTCTATCAGGATACCTTCATTTTCATTCACCGGATGTCATGACCGGATTGAGCCGAAGCAGTGAGCGGATGCCAGACGCTCTTCATCGGGATATACAGGGATAAATTTTTTGCTGATGATATGGTGGATATAGTTGCAATAGTTCAGGAAATTAAAGAACTTGCTCAATGGAAGAAAGTTATATTAATAGCGATTGATGGGGTGGGCGGCGCTGGTAAAACTACCCTGGCAAATTTTTTAAAGGAAACACTAGCAAATAGTATCATTGTTGAACTTGATGATTTTTATTCACCAACTTTACAGGCAGCCGATCTGCGGCGTTTGAAAGAACAGGTTTTATTCCCTCTTTATAATAATCAGGAAGCAAAATACCAAAAATACGAATGGAAAACGGATCGTTTTTCAGACTGGCAGAGTCTAAACCGAATGGAATATTTATTTTTGAAGGGGTTTACGCGCTTGATAAAGACCTTCGAGATTGTTACGATCTGAAGCTCTGGATTGAAATCCCTGCTGAACTGGGCCTCAAACGAGGGACCGCAAGAGATATTGAAAGAGATGGCGTCGATAATACCAATAAGTGGAAAAACATCTGGATGCCGCTTGAAGAAAAATATAAAAACGAGCAAGAACCGGGGAAGATTGCTGATTATATTATTGATGGCACAAATTTTTTAGATTAGAAAGTTCCGATAGTGTCCAGAAGGACCGCCCGGGTTAAGCGGCATCGATACAATCTGTAGAGAATTATTTTCCTCTCCCAATGTTATTCAAAAATATGAGGGCCACTGGATAGAGCCAACCGCGCTAATTTAAACGCAAAATCTTTTATCAATCCCCGCCTGCAGCCCTGGCGCTTATTCCAATTCATGGTTTTCTTCAAAATCCTCAAAGATAGCAGCGAAAGGCCAAGACATGGCTAAAAGCAATTGCGACCGAGGGATGACTAAAAAAGCGAATATCAGAACGTTCAACCTGCATCCGGAGTTTCCTGAAAAGGTATGGGTGGTCATTGAATAACCCCGCAATGAGCCCTATCGTTTATTCTATGACCCTGCCAGCGGCGCTTTTGTGCAAACAGCCTACAGGTCACTGATTTATGAGAGGGGCTTTCGTGGTGCTTATGGTTGGCTTGGTGGTATGGGCGCCCCTCCTGAACCACATTTCGATATACTTTTGATCACCACGCAAAATCCCAGACCTGGTGATATTCTTCTCGGCTACATATGCGGCGCTTTCTATCGGAGTGACGGCGACCACAAGTTCGTAGCTTTGGATGATGAAATGAGAAGCACGGTAGTGCGAGCGGACTTGGCCGCTTTGGACAAGGTCACGTTTGATGAATTTATGGGTCTGTATCCGCAAATCGGCGAGAATGAAGGCTGGCACGGCGGTGAAGAAGCCCGATTATTGTTAAAGAACAATAGGCCCGTTCATGATTGAAGGAACATAGTATCTCGGAAATGCTGGATGTTTTGGCAAAAGTGTTTCCCGAGAGAGAAAAAAACTTATTCTTTTTGAAGGTTGGCCGTATGTGTGCCAGTACAGCTTTGAGCGCTCATCCCGGTTATGTCACCTGGCGTTTCGTGGTATTAGTAATAGACATTCATTAAAACCGAAGGACGGAACGGGGGCAGGGGCCTCGCTAAACACTGCCGTAAAGCCGCTGGCTTCGTCCCCTGTACGGGCCCAAAAACCTGGCGAGTTTCAGGTTAGGTGGTATGCGCGCCTTGCAAGGTTGACAGCGAGTTCTTTCATCATTTCCTGTGCGTCGTCCATGTCCACGATATGACGCGCTACCAGGTCCGCGACCCAGTTGGCAGAGGCGCGCCGCCAGACATCATGCCGGGCTGGGATAGAACAGAAAGCGCGTGCGTCGTCGTTGAACCCGGCGGTGTTGTAGACTCCTGCCGTGTCCACGACCTGGTCAAAGTAACGGGCCATCCCGTTAAGGCTGTCGTGGAACCACCAGGGGGCACCCAGTTTCAGCGCAGGATAATGTCCGGCGAGTGTTGCCAGTTCACGGGAGATTGTGGACTCATCGAGCGTGAACAGGATCAAGGTCAGGTGGGTGTCGTTTCCATATTTATTCAACAAGGGGAGCAAATTGCGGGTGTACTCGGTCTGGATGGGAATGTCGCTTCCGCTGTCCGGGCCAAAGCGGCGGAAAACTGTCTGATTATGATTGCGGTATGATCCGGAGTGTACCTGCATTACCAGACCGTCTTCGATGCTCATCCGCGCCATTTCCATCAGCATGTTTGCAGTGAAGTGGAAAGCATCCTCTGGCGTGGATTGCCCCTTGAGTGCGCGCTGGAAAATTGCGTCCGAATTCGGCATAGCTTAAATCCATCGTAGCGGGAGTCAGTGCCGCATGATCTGTGGCGATAGCGCCCATTGACTTGAAATATCCCCGGCGCTGTTCTAGTGCCTGGAGATAGGATGAGAAATCCACGATATCCACCCCACTGACCTGGCTCAATTTTTCGATATTGGTGCGCCAGTCGGGTGTGTCGAGATTGACCACTGCGTCCGGGCGAAATGACGGCAGGATGCGACCTTTCCAGCTCGAGGCGCGTATGGCTAAATGCTGTTCAAGCATATCGGTTGCTGCGTCGGTGGTACACAGAACTTCGATGTGAAAGCGTTCAAACAGGGCGCGGGGAGCAAAATCGGGAGAGATCAGTTTTTCAGCGATGGAATCGTAAAGTCGGTCAGCATTAGCCGCGGAGGGCTTTTCTTCGAGGTCAAAGACTTCACTCAGTTCATGGATCAGCCAGATCCCCGAGGGTGTACCCCGAAACAAATAAAAGTTGTTACAGAATAACTTCCAAATTCTGCGATGATCGCTTTCGACCTGGCTGCCATCAATGCGTCGAACACCCAGTTTCTCCAGCGGAATACCCTGCGAGTAGAGCATGCGTGTGATGTAGTGGTCTGGAATGATCAAGAGATCAGCAGGAGATCCAAAGGTCGCATCTTGGTCACTGAACAAATGCGGGTTGACGTGCCCATGCGGGCAGACAAGCGGCAGGGGGGCGATCGGTTCATAGAGTTCACGCGCCAGTCTTCGGGTGGTCAGATCGGGCGAGAAAAAGCGGTTGGCATTCAGCATAGGTTTGCCTTCACACCCATCCTTGTACTTTTGGATGGGCCCATGGAGATCACCTCTTGAAAATAGTTTACTAGAATTTTCCGGAGATGTCGATGACTGATTTCGATATAGTATGTCCATCCTGTAAATGAAATTGGTATCGCGGGCAACCTCCATAAATCATTCAGCAGTTCACGATCTTGGCCTCTGTTTTTATAAGTGTCCGGAGACCAAAATCAGATGGATGATCTAAGAAAAGCATGAAGTTAATGCAGCCAAGCGTGGCGAAGCTGAATGCCCGCTGGACTACAGAACACGACCGATGACTGCCTGAGCGCTTATCTGGAAATAACGCCAAAGGAGGATGGCCTCGATATCCTGCGTGGATTTTAAAAATGATATGCCTGGAAATATGGCCGGGATTTTGATATTAGAATAAATATATTCTTCCCTTTCCGAGTTACCGAATCCGCCGTAAGACCTCCGCCTTCAGGCACCAGGATGTAAGGCGGCAGCGCGAAGCGCCGAATTGAGCTTGACGATCTATTGTAGAGTTGCTATAATTTAGCACATGGGTTCTATTAATGGTTCCGTTTCTTATTGAAGCAATCGCAATTGTCTGATTTCGTGTAAATACTTTCGTTGGTAGTGAGAGGAAAATCCTGGAACCTGTGCGTGTCTCTCCAGGGACTCCCCGACCAAATTGTGGGGAGTTTCAGCATAAAATCATCGGGTAAGAAAAAACCAGGTCAAATGCTTTGACGGTTAATTTATTCCTCGAATAATTGAGGCGGCGTAATTCTCTACCAATCCTCAGCGAAGGCCCTAGGGAAAAAGGAATAAATTCCTTTATTCCTCGATAACGCCATGCCACTGTCCTGAAGGATTGAATTTGGGATTTGAGTCTGGTAATTTCTCTTTGCTGATGTTCAAATGGGCAGCCAGAACAGTTTGTACTTCTTATACTCTTCTGCGAGAAAGAGTATCAAAGATTATGAGTCTAATTGAAGCCAGGAACCTGACTAAATATTTCAAGGTGTTGAAACATCGTGAGGGCCTGCTGGGGACAATGAAGGATTTATTTTCCACCGATTTTAAAATCGTAAAAGCGGTGGATGATATCTCTTTCGAAATCCAGTCTGGAGAGATCGTCGGTTATATCGGGCCGAACGGGGCTGGCAAATCCACAACTATCAAAATGATGACTGGCATTTTAAAGCCGACAAGCGGTTTCTTGCTTCTTGACGATATTGTCCCCTATGAAAACCGTACGAAGAACGTTCAGAAGATGGGTGTCATTTTCGGTCAGCGAACCCAGTTGTGGTGGGATTTACCGGTGATCGAATTGTTCAAAATCCTGAAGGATATTTATCAGGTTGATGATAAAACTTACCATGATCAGATCGGCTTATTCAACGATCTGGTTGATCTGCAGGCTTTGTATGCAACCCCCGTGAGGAAGCTATCCCTCGGCCAGCGAATGCTCTGCGATTTGGCAGCCGCTTTCCTCCATAATCCCAAGGTAATCCTTTTAGATGAGCCTACTATCGGGTTGGATATAGCTGTCAAGAGCAAAATCCACACAGTCATTCGAGAGCTGAATGAGTTTCAAAAGACTACCATTTTGCTGACTACCCACGACCTGGGCGACGTCGAGGCATTGTGCAAGCGCCTGATCATTATTGACAAGGGTAAGATAATTTATGACGGCGATATTAATCGGGTGACCAAGCTATTCGGTGCGTATCGTACCCTTAAGGTGCAAATATTCGGATTCGCGGACGACAGCCTCGCCTCGATCAGAACCAGGCTGAGTTATAAATTTGGCAAAAAAGATGGTTCGATCGTTGTTGAGAATACGGAACCGGGCTGGACCGATGTCACCGTCAACCAAAAGGACGTAAAGTTGCTCGATGCGCTTAGCTTCCTGATGTCGGAGTTCCAAGCGAAAGATGTCAGGATCGTTGAGGTCTCCATGCAGAGCGTTGTTCAGAAGATATATGAGGGGGCCCTGCGATGAAACCATATTTCAGTGTGATCAAGGGATCCTTGATCGTATGGATCATCTACCGCTTTGGCTTTTTCTTCACCTTGGCAGGCAACCTGCTTTATATGACCTTGATCTATTTCCTATGGAAGAGCATTTACAAGGGCGAAGAGACGATTCACGGGATGACGTTCGATCAAGCTTTTATCTACCTGGCTCTGGCGGGTTCGCTCTTTGTTTTATTTAAGACATATTCCGACTGGAACATGTCAAATAAAATCATCGATGGGTCCTTGATCCTTGACCTGCTCAAGCCGTTGGATTTCCAATTCCTGACCTTAGCTCGTGCGGCAGGGAACACGATTTTCAACCTGGTCATGATCACCATCCCCTCGATACTTGTGTTGTTCCTGGCATTTCACGTGGATTTGCAGCCAGGGATTGGCTTGATTTTCTTCCCCGTTGGGGTCGGGATGGCATTTTTGATCAGTTTTGCACTCGATTTTGTTGTAGGACTCACCTCTTTTTACACAGAATCGCTGTGGGGTATCAGCATGACGAAAGAAATTATCACCTCACTTTTATCGGGTGCATTGATTCCCATCCAATTTTTTTCTGGACCAGTCCAACGAATCCTGTTGCTGCTTCCTTTCCAGGCAATCTATAACATTCCCCTCACGATGGTTACCTCACCCAATTTGGGCCTGGTTTATTACTTGCAGATATTGGGAGTGCAGGTGGTCTGGGCGGTTGTGCTTATTTTGTTCAGCCGCTGGTTTTATTCCAAAGCATTCAGTGTTCTGACGGTGAGCGGAGGCTAGCTTGCAAACTCTTCTCTATTACCTGAAGATCTATATCCGTTCAGTAACGCAATATGTTAAAGCTCGAATGAACTATCGCGTCGACTTTATTATCAGCACGATCGGTATGCTATTTACCAGTATTGCCACCCTTCTTGTGTTTCGGGTTTTGTTCGCCACCATTCCAAATTTAGCCGGGTGGAGTTTCGATGAAATTGTCTTTATTTATGCCTTTTATTTGTTGTCCATTACCCCACTACAGCTTGTCTTCGATCATATTTGGTTCTTGCGCTATGATATTGTTGACGGTTCTTTTATCAAGTATTACCTGAAACCTATGAATATTATGTTCTACTACATGTCCGAAAGGATGGATATCAAGGGGTTCAGTCAGCTGGGGCTTGGTCTGGCGGTCCTGATTTACGCTTCTATCCGGCTCGGGCTGCGATGGACTCTGCCACGCCTGCTTTTACTGGGGGCAGCCTTGTTTAGTTCGTCCCTGGTCGCCATTTCGATTCTGGTTATGGCGGCCTCCACTGCGTTTTGGCTGATGTCCGGCTCCTTTCCAATTTTATCTCTGGCTCTCAAAATACGGGATTTCGCTCCCTATCCAACGACGATCTTCGATGGGATCTTTCGGTTCCTCTTTACTTACCTAATCCCGATTGGATTTGTGGCTTTTTATCCTGCGCAGTTATTCTTGAAACCTTCAGGCTCGCCTATTTTAGCTTATGTGTCCCCATTAATAGGGATCGTTTTTTTTAGTTTAGCCTATTTGGTTTGGAAGAAAGGAGTTGACTCTTACGCAGGCACTGGGTCCTGAATGAATATGTTATCCAGTTACGTGGTGCAGGTGTAATTGATTGAAGCCCGCCTCTTCCAGTACCGTTCAAATCGGTGCGGCTTGCAGCGGGCTTCAATCGGTCAGATTGAAAAAACCCTTCTAAGGGGTCAGAATAGTAGCATCAGCAGGCATACCGGGTTTCAGGTCGTGATCTGGATTGGGGATTGTGATTTCAACCTTATAGACGGTGGTGCTTCGGCTTTCCACAGTTTGCACAGTGCGCGGCGTGAATTCCGCTTGGTCTGAGATAAAGGTAACATTGCCTGAGAAGGTTTTTCCCGGGAAAGAATTTACGGAAATGTTTGCTGTTTGTCCTAATTTCACGCGGCCGTACTGGTTTTCTGGAATGTATACATCAAGAGTGACTCGGTCCAGGTCGCCGATCTCCACTACAGTGGCGCCCGCCGCGGTTACCTCGCCGGCATTCATCGGTAGCGAGAGCACGGTTCCGGAGATCGGGGAAGTTACCGTGGTTTTATCGAGTTCGGTTTTAGCCAGCTGGAGGGCAGCCTGCGCCTGTGCCAGGCTAGCCTGCGCCTGACTGACAACGCTCTTCGCTTGGTCAAGCCCTGTCGCTGCCGCGGTTACCTGCAGGGACTGATCCCCGGTCTGGAGACTATCCAAAGCCAATTGAGTGTTATTCAAGCGGTCCTGTGCAACCGCTACATCCGCCCGCGCTTCCAATACCTTGCTGGCTTCATCTGAAGACAGCATTTGGGTGTAGGCAGTCTGGGCCGCATCCAGCTCCGACTTGGCTGAATCGAAGTCTTTCTGTGCCGCATCCTGGATGTCGGTAGTGTCCTTAGCTGCCTTGGCATCATTCAGTGTGGTCTGAGCGACGGTGTAAGCCAGTTCGGCCTTGGCCAGACGGTTTTCCGCACTGACAAAATCCTGGTTGCTGGCATCCTTTAGCACTGTATCCAGGTTGGATAATTCATCGTCCAGGTTCTTTTGCGCAGCGTCTACCAGGACCTGCAGAGCAGTGACCTGCTCGCTCTTTTCATAATACCAGGCTGGCAGGGTTACATTTTCCGGAGGACTCGATTTCCAATCCACCAGATAGTTTGCTTGATTCTGCTGGTGGCCTGCTTGGGCTGTCAGGTCATATTGGGCCTGTGCAGCAGCCTGCTTGCTTTGGGCCAGGTCTAGGTTAGCCTGGGCAGCCTGGACGGCGGCATTGGCTTCGTCGACCTGATCCTGCAGGAGCGCTTTATCCAGTTCGAACAGGACATCCCCGGCATGAACCGTGTCCCCGTTGGCGACCTTGATCTGGGAAATTTTACCGCTGATCTCAGGCGCTACATCGACAATGGTGATCGAGGTGGTACCGGATGCTTTCAACGGTTCATTGGTGGTATTTCCTAGTCCGCTGCACCCTCCCAAAAACAAAAAGAAAAGGATCATCAGACCAGAAACCCAGCGTTTGTCAGTCATAACGTTCTCCTTTCGGTTACCTTTTTTGGTTAGTTATTCCCGCCGGCCGAAGCCTGGATGGTTGAGATGAACACATCTTCCAAGGTGGGTACGATCCATTCGAGGCTGTGTACCGGAATGATTTCTGCTTCGAGCAGCTTCCTGACTGGTCGGCGAAATTTTTCTGCGTTAGGCACGACCACGTGTATTTGCGCCCCGTACAAGGCGACTTCTTTCAATGGCAGGAGCTCCCTCATCTGGGCATCTTTCAAAATGCGAATAGCCCGGTCTGGCTCGGGCGTATCGATCTCAAGCACCTGGCCGTCCATACGGGTTTGTTTGAGCTCGTCCGGAGTGCCCACTGCGACCAGCCGCCCCTGGTTGATAAAACCCACCCGCTGGCAGAGCTCCGCCTCGTCCATGTAGTGGGTGGTCACCAGGACCGTGGTGCCTTTTTTAGCCATTGCGTAGATCAGGCCCCAGAACTCGCGCCGGCTGATCGGGTCGACGCCGGCGGTCGGCTCGTCCAGGAACACCACTTTGGGATTGTGGACGATGGCACAGCCTAAAGCAAGGCGTTGTTTCCAGCCGCCGGATAGGTTGCCGGTCAACGTGTCTTCACGGCCTTCCAATCCTGCCATGCTTATGATCTCCTCCTGCCGCCTGGCAAGTTCTTCGCGCTTCAAGCCATAGACTCGCCCATAGAAGCGGATGTTCTCGCGGGCAGTCAGGTCGTTGTACAGGGTAAAGAGCTGGGACATGTAACCGACGTGGGCCTGCATCGTCTTTGTCTGAGTGATCGGATCGAAGCCCAGCACACTTAATTTACCTCCGGTCGGCTGGATCAGTCCCAGCATCATGCGGATCGTGGTTGTTTTGCCGGCCCCGTTGGGACCCAGCCAGCCGAAAACCTCCCCGGGATGAATCCGGAAGCTGACCCGATCGACAGCGGTGAAGTCACCAAAGCGCTTGCTCAAGTCTTCGGCGATCACGGGATCGGCCTCGCCTGGCTTGATCCTTTCTACAGGGGTCAATCGTTTTTTAGCCATTATCAGCATCCTCCTGCTGCGATACCAGGCTGATAAAAGCCTCTTCCATGCGCGGTTCGATGACCCGCATCCCGCTCCACTCGAATCCTTGGGCGCTGAGTGCTTTTTCGATCTGCCTCCGGCGGCGCTCGACCTCATCGACGAAGACGTGCAGCATGGCGCCGTAGGACTGCACTTCCAAAACCCCCGGCATTCCGGTCACCAGGTCGCGGGCAGGCACAAATTTCAACGGCTTGAACTCCAGGAGCCGCCCGGGAACCCTCTTTTTAATCCCTGCGGGCGTATCCTGGGCAATCAAGCGGCCCTTGTAGATTAACCCGACCTGATTACAACGTTCGGCCTCATCCATGTAAGGAGTACAGACGAAAATCGTCAGGCCTTTTTCCGCCCGAAGGTTGCCGAGCAGATTCCAAAACTCGCGGCGGCTGACCGGGTCCACTCCCAGGGTTGGCTCATCCATTAGGACGACCTGCGGCTGGTGGATCAGGCTGCAGGCCAGGGCAAGCTTTTTCTTCATGCCCCCCGAAAGTCTGCCCGCCGGGCGGGTGGTGAACTCGGTCAGCTCTGCGAACTTGAGCAACTCGGTAATGCTCTGCTTTTGTTGGTTCGTTGGGATGCCGTGGAGGTCTGCAAAAAAGCGCAGATTTTCCATCACGGTCATGTCGGCCGGCAGGGTAAACTGCTGGGCGATATACCCGCTTTGTTCGCGAATTGAATATACATCCTTCATCGAGTCATACCCGAGTACACTGCTCTGGCCGGAGTCCCGCTTGAGAAGTCCTAGAATAACCCGGGTGGTTGTGCTTTTCCCGGCCCCATCCGGTCCGATCAGGCCGAATGTCTCCCCGCGCTTCACCTCCAGGGTGATGGCATCCACCGCGGTGACTGTTTTCCGGCGCCCGTTGAAGCGCTTGACCAATGCCTGTGTTGAAATGACGACATCCTTTGGCATAAAGATCAATCCAATCTCTTTTTCGAGACCGCTGCAGCGATGGCCAGCGCAATGGCGGCATAGACAATCAGCGTCAGTGTATCCGTCCACAAGAAATTCAGGCTGACGCCTTTGGTCATTATCCCCCGGATGACACGCACGAAATAGGTCAGGGGAACCAGGTCACCGATGATTTGTGTCCAAAGGGGCATGGTGGTACGCGGGTAGATAAAGCCGGTGAGCAGCATCGCCAGGAGCTGGATCACGCTGGTCAACTGCTGCGCCTGCCGCTGGGTCTTGGCAATTGCCGAGATCACCAACCCCAGCCCCATCCCGGAAATAATGAAGACGATTGATAGGGCTGCCAGGAGCAGAATGTTCCCCTGAAACGGCACCTGGAACCAGAAGACTCCGATAATGAGGATCACAGTCATGTCCAGCATCGCCACCAGCATTCCTGGGATCAGTTTGGAGATGACCATCTCGAATGGACGGGCGGGAGTTGCGAGCAGCTGTTCAAGTGTCCCGACCTCACGCTCCCGCACGATTGCGAGGGCCGAGTGCGTGACGATAATGATTTGCATGATCAGGGCGATTAATCCTGGAAGGATGAAGACCAGGTCTTTGATGTCCGGGTTGTAAAGCACACGTGTGGTGGTCGTGATGGGCAGCTCGCCTGCTGAGACATTCGAAACCAGCAACGAGCCGCCGCTTTGGACCTTCTCGGTGGTTAGGTCGAGGGAATATTTCTGGGCTATACCCGAGGCGGCGTTGTATCCCGACTCCACACTGAAGGAGTCAGAACCATCCAGCAGGATGAGCACGCTGCCCCTCCCCTGCAGCACCTGGTCGGCGAAATCAGGCGGGATGACTACCCCGGCCTTGACGGTCCCGGAATCAATCGCCTGCCTCACCTGCTGCTCATTTTTGAGAACGAGCTTGACATCAAAGTTCCCTGAACTGACCAGCGCCTGGATGAAGTCCCGGCTGCGGTAGTCCAGGCTCTGATCAGCCACCGCAGTGGGTAAATGGGTGACGGTCAAGGAAACTGCGTAGGCGAAGAGGAACAGCTCAACCAGCGGCAGGGCAAAAAACAGGATCAGTGTGCGGCGATCCCTCAGGATCTGCACAATTTCCTTATAGATGAGCGCCCGTAAGCGCTGGATGGATTTCGACATGCTCAATCCAATCTTTTCCGGAAGGTAAATGCTGCCAGGGAAATCACCACTACGATGTAGATTGCGAGGGCCAGGACCTGTCCCGAGAGCGCGGAGAAACCAATCCCTTTGGTGATGATGCCTCGGGAGATAGGCACGAAATATGTGATGGGGAAAAGATTCCCGATGACCCGCACCACAGGCGGCATGGTATAACGTGGAAAGATGAATCCACCCAGGAGCAGGCTGACCATCATAAATAACATCATCAGCTGCTGCGCCTGGCGCTGGTTTTGCGAGATGGACGAGATAAGCAGCCCCAGCCCCAAGCCGCTGAAAACGTACAGGAAGGATAGGCTGATGAACAACCAAAAGCTCCCCTGAAACGGAACACCGAACCAGAAAACTCCGATGCCGATCACGGTAAGCATGTTGAGCATGGCGATGATCACGTATGGCACGATCTTGCCGATCATAAGTTCGATCGGGCGGATCGGCGTGACCAGGATCTGCTCGATGGTCCCCACCTCACGCTCCCGCACAACCGCGGCTGCCGTCAGCACCAGCGATTGTGTCTGCAGCAGCATGGCTGCCATGCCAGGGATGATGAACCACAAATCCTTCATGTCTGGGTTATAGAGTACGCGAATCAGCGCATTGAGCACAGGGAGCACATTCCCGGAGGTGCCCGTGCCAGCCCTGGCGACTTGATCCATGACGATCTGGATAGCGTGCTCCTGGCCAATGATGGTCGCGAAGGCGTTAGCCGACTGTGAGGTGAATAGATCAGATCCATCTACGAGGATGAGAGCCTGGGCATCACCGCGCTGGACATGCTCGGCAAAGTCCGGCGGGATCACAATCCCGACTTGGGCGCGGCCGGAGTCGATGGCCTGGACCGCCCCGGCCTGGTCAGGTGCACTTGCGACGATATCGAAATAGCCGGAATTCACCATGTCATCAAGGTACGCCTGACTGGCGTGGTCCAGGCTTTGGTCGGCGACCACGGTTGGGATGTGACGCACATTGGTATTGATCGCATAACCAAACAAGATCAGCTGCAGCAGGGGCATGGTGAGCATGATTCCCAGGGTGGTCCGGTCGCGCAGGGTTTGCGAGAATTCTTTCTGGACAAGGGCAAAAATACGCTGGAACATGAAGCTGCTCATCCCTTCTGGGCGTTGAACCCATTGGATATAAGCTCTACGATTGTTTCGGCGAGATGGTGGCGCTGTTCTATGGAGGGGGATGGTTCGACCCCACGCAGTACGGGCAGGATCGCGGCGATGAAGCAAGCTACGATTATGCGTGCTCCCACGCCCGGATCAGTCGGCCGAAAGATGCCAGACTTTGTCCTCGCTGAAATGAAGTGCTGGAGCGTTTCCATGACAGGCTGCCAGTGTGCGATCACAAAACCACGCAGGATTTCGTCATCCGTCCAAGCTTCCGCGATCACCACCCGATTGTAGACCCCTCCGTTCAGAATCTGTTCCATCAAGAGATCGACCAAATCCACGAAGGACCGGCGGTCTTCCAGCTCGGTAAGATGGACCAGGAGCGAGTCGACAATCTGCGCCTGTTGATCGAGGATTGCCTGAAGGACTTCCTGTTTGCTGGAGAAATAACCGTATAAAGTGCTTTCTCCGAGGTCGACCGCCTGAGCGATGTCCTTCGTGGTTGTCGCCCGGTATCCTTTTTGGGCAAACAATCCGGCGGCTGCATCCATGATCGCCTTGCGCTGGCGTTGGATGCGGCGTTCCCGACGGGTTCCCTCTTTGGTGGGAAGGGATGGATTGATCATATTTCGATTCCAAAAGTGACGGTTGATTACTAGGTTGATGCGACTAAATACGAGGAACTATTCGTAATACGAGCAATAACTCGAAATCGGAGCCTAGTATAATCTTTTTCTCCTCCATGTCAAGCTCTATGCTGTGTGGAACCAAGCCAAGCTGCCCAAGGGGAGAGGTGCTGATTATTTGGATCATTCGAATGCCAAGGTTTTGCTGGAGAATAAGCGCGGACAGCATAACCGGCTGCTTAGCGGGATCGCAGCTGAAAGCCTTGCCGGAGAAGTCCTTGTTTTATAATGCGTATAGCTTAATATACATATAAGGTGGATCAAAATTGTACAAAATTTTTTCAGTGGCGTTCATCGATAATGGACAGAGAACGGGCTGGAGAAAAGAACTAGAGGGTGTTATGAACTTTGGCCCGGGGATGGTAAACTCCGGGCATGGAAAAGCAAAGATATCCGAGCGATGTGACGGACGACGAATGGGCTTTTATAGCTCCTTATTTGACCCTGATGAAAGAAGAAGCGCCGCAACGAGAGTACAGTCTGCGCGAGGTTTTCAACGGCTTGCGTTGGATTGTGCGTGCGGGAGCCCCATGGCGCTTTATGCCAACCGACCTGCCGCCTTGGTACACGGTCTACCAACAATCGCAGCGCTGGATCCGGGCCGGAGTTTTTGAGGCCATGGTCAATGATCTGCGAGCGCTCTTGCGACTGGCCAAAGGGCGGAAGGAAGCCCCGAGTGCGGCGATTTTCGACAGCCGAACGTTGCAATCGACGGTGGAAAGCGGTGGGCGCGCCGGATATGATGGCGCCAAGCGCAAAAAAGGAAGCAAAACCCATATGGCGGTGGACACCTTGGGTCATTTGCTGGCATTGCACATCACTCCGGCCAACGAGCAAGACCGAGCGCAGGTCGGGAAATTGGCGCAACAGGTGCAAGAGGTCACTGGGAATTCGGTCGAGGTCGCCTTTGTCGATCAAGGTTATACCGGCAATGAGCCTGCCCAGGCCGCTGAAGATCAAGGCATGCGCTTGATCGTGGTGAAGCTGCCTGAAGCGAAGAAAGGCTTTGTGCTCCTGCCGCGGCGCTGGGTCGTCGAACGCAGTTTCGGTTGGATGGCTCGTTTTCGCCGCTTGGCGCGTGACTACGAACGCCTGCCCGAAACCCTTGCAGGTCTCAGCTACCTGGCGTTCGCAATCATGATGGCCAAGAACTTTATTCATCTTATGGCTCATGTCCTATGAAAGTCCATAACACGCTCTAATGTATTCAAGAGATAAGAGGGGCGGCGACATCACTGCCTCCTAGGCCGAGGCAGTGGACAGCACGCTCCACCAATTCATCGATCGTTACGTTTCCATTGAACTTAATGATGGAATGGAGAGTTGCAATTCAAAAGCTTGTTTTGCCACCTCTTCAGTGTAGAGCGCATCACGCGTAAGGAAATTAGCCAGGGCTGTTTCTAGGTCGCTTGTGCGTCCTGCGATGCTGCATAACGATCCGCACCGGGAGAGAGCAGTACGCCTCCACTGATCATGCTCTTGATCTTCAACGCACGTATCCTTTATTCTATATTCGGCTTTCGTGTTTTTGACAACACCTGTTTAGCTTGGGTTTTCAGCCTGAAATCCTTGAAGGCCTAAATTGCGAACAAACAGAGCAAGATTTTTTAGTTGTTTGAGAGGGCTAAAGATGATTGTTCAGCCCAGGATTGGATCACCTCGGATACTTTGTCAAGCGCTTGAGCCAAGTCTGAAGGATAGAGTTGCTGTGGAAGTAAGGCTGCCAGGCCAGGACGAAATAGACGCTGATATAGTTTGGTAAAAAAAGTAACGACCTTGATACCCAAGTCTGTCAAGTGATAGCGGTATGAGTTACCAATTCGCTCAATCAGTTTTTTCAAGCGCAGGCGTCTTAAGTCATACGTCATTTGGGCTCTGGAGTAAGAGGTGCCCAATAGCTGCGCAACGATGGGACGCAATGAGTGATTACCAAGTGGTCTGGGAATATAGCTTTGTCCAGCCAAAGCGCCCAATAAGGCCATGACGCGCCGGTCAGCAAAGCGCAGAGCCGAGGCTCTTTGTCCATTTTCAGTCGTGGACTGTCCCAAGGCCTGAATGGTTTGCAGTGGCAAAAAACAATCCTGGCTGAGGATCTCCTGTTCGAGCAGGCGGTTGTTATACTGGCGGCCCAGGTCAAACAGAGTGGTGAAGTTCTTCACGCCACGCGTCAGGCCAAAATCCTGCGTGTTGTTGAACATCATCTCGGTACGCAGGGCGCGGCCTTCTTTCAAGTATTGTTTTAGGGCGCTATGTTTGTAGTGAATGCGCAGCGTTGGTTGTACGCCTTCTCGCAAGACTCGGGTATGGAACTCACCTGGAGTTGCCTTAGTCACCTTGCGCTCGAAGATCAGGCTGACCCGATCCGGGCGGCCCAGGTCGAGATTATCACGGATCAAATTCTCGATCAAAGCCCAACCCTGCTCAGGATCACGAAACACCTGCGTCCGGCTGACTTCCATCTGCCAGATACTTAACCGGTGTTGATACCCCGCCGCGCGTTGTTCTGCGTTCAACGGCCAGGGAATTTGTTCGACCCAACGGTCGAAAAGTGCCTGGATCTTCTCTGCGTCCAATTGGTAACAAATCTTTTGTAAACGCGCCGGGTCTTCGCAAGATAGAAAACCGTTGCTCAAGGCTTCAAAACCAATGTTTTCCTTGCGCAATTGTTGTTTGGCCCATTCATGCCCATTGAAGCATACTTTGACATCAAACGGGAAGTACGTGCAAATTTTGATAAAGAACATCCCGAACTCTTCGTCTAAAATGTAGAAATAGTAATGCGTCACAAACACATCCCGACGACTATAATCAAACCAGACTTTCGTCCCATGATCTTTGCGACGAGCAGTGTAACCGCTGGTCTTCTCCTGCGCTTTGCCGATCAACACCACTCCACTGTGCTTGTCAAATTTCGCCAAATGAACTCGCGCCGTTTCGTCCTTTTCTTCTCCATGCGCAAAACTGACGATGGTCAAACCTTGTTTTTCGGCAAACTCCCCCACCCTTGCCCGAAATGCTTCACTCATAGGCGCCAGCAACATTGGCGATGGGATTGGAAATCCCATTTGCTCCCGAATAAAGTTAATCAACCCGCCTGCCATCTGCAGGTTTTTGACACATCCGTTCAAATACACCCGATCCGTACATTCGGTGTCAAGGGACACCTTGTTGGTTAGTATATCTTTGATGGTCAGCATAGTTCATGACTCCCTATGACTATGCTACATGATTATCCACACTCCGTCAAACTTGTCGGTTTGAGGCGAAGCTTCGTTAGGTAGTTACGATTCTTAATTATAGAGAGAGCACATTCAATGATCTAACCCCCCATAGCCATGCGTACACAAGATTCTATCGCGATCGCGGCCAGGGCTGCTCCATAATCCAGATCGATATTTTCCATGTTATCTTTGGTGTCGTGATATCCGCTGCGGTTGATGTCATAATTCTCCATCAACAAGACCACCGGTATCCCGGTATCCGAAAATATTTGACCGTCTGTGTTATAGAGCGAGCTGTGCCGATCGTTCTTTGTCCGGATCTCCCCAAACAAGGGCAGGTGAGGAGCTACCTCAGGGATTTGGATCCCATCCGGGCTGCGCCGGGCCGGACCGGAATTTATTCTATCAGGGGATTCATTCCACTGACGGGTATTTGAATTCCAGATCATATTTGCAAGGTGCGCTTGCAGCGCCATGTGCAAGGATTGCGTTCCGCGGCCAGGTGAGATTTGAAAGATATCCCGGTCGCTGTCCCGATTATGAGCGATCATATCCATTACAAATACACCGATCACGCGAGTGGAGCTGAGATCGACTACTGAATCTCCATCCAAGTGCAGCCTCAAATTTTTTTCGATCAGCATTTGGCAAAAATGCCTGGCTCCTAGGCAATCCGCCGGAAACTCCTCGCCCGTCAGGTGAAGCAGCCAGATATCGCGTTCGAGGCGTCCTGCTTTGGCGAGCTCCAGGTAAATAGGCGCAGCCTGCAGCAGGGTTGCTGTAGCTGAGTAATTGTCGTCTGCTCCGGCTGCTGAAGACCTGGCTCCGGTACCTCCACGCGACCGCTCATAAAGGTCTTCCATATAAGCCGTGTCATAGTGGTCCGCCAGGATGACAGCCTGGTCATGGTTTTTTCCTGGAATCACCACCAAAATATCCCGTTCGTGTAGGGCATTATCCTGGTTGCTTTTCCACCCACCAAAAAGAGGATAATCAAAGTCGGTCTTCCATTGGAAAGGGATTTCGCCACAATGCGCCTTCCCGTTCATTCCGGAGTGGGCTATCGCTTCTTTATGGCGGGCGATCAGATAATCTCCCAGGCGATCCAGGTCGCGCGACTGGCAGGATTCCTGGCTGATCGTTGTGGCATCCTGGACGCAATCAGCATTATCCTTGTTCCGATACTCTCCTTCTGCCAGCGTTTTAATATCATTCCAGTAGGCTAATTCAAAGGACCGGGTCGCTGTCTCGGAATAAGTGATCTGGGCATCCGGCTGAAGGTGTTGATCATTTCCAGCCACCATCGACCGGATTGTGCTCTGCATGGATTGACTTCGATTCTGATCGGACCCAAACTCCGATAAGCCTGCCAGCCACTCATCGAAGGTCAGTTCCTTGGAAATCCTTAAAAGATGGCGGGCGAAACTGACCGGAAAAGGTTGTTCTTCCAATAAATGCCAGGCATCCAGCAATGTGACCAGGTTGAGGGGTGTCTGGTCGGGATAGCGGTCGTGTGGATTGTGAAAATCAACCAGGGCAGACCGGTAAGCCGGCCGGTTCTGGATTCGCGGCCAAAGTTCCAGTGGGTCATCGATGCTCTTTGTGCCTTTTAAGTACGCGGTCAGGTAGCCCAAGGGTGAATCCGGATGTACCTGCACTTCCCCTGCCGTGGAAAGATATGTAACCACCGGGCGGTGCCAGTACAATTCATACTGACCGACCTGGGCCGCGGGGAATAGAAACCGGTAACCAAAATAACCACCGCTGAGAATCGCTTCCTCCGCTTTTTTCAGATCCTCTGTTTTGGCATTGGGTCCATCCAGGAGCAGTTCAAAATCTCTGGTCCACAACTGGCAGTTCCGGGCCATGGGCTTGTCGTACAGCCCGATTACATTTAGATCCGTGCTGAACAGGACTTTGGCAACCTTTTCGACTCGTGGATTGATGGACAGCTCATCCTCATATCGCTGGACGCGATCCCAGCGGTGGCTGCGGGTATAGTCTGGAATCAGGACCTCCTTTTGGATCATGCTTGGGTCGAGATCCGGGCGAGGTTCGTGGATCCATCCACTCTGCGCAACCCGGATTCCCTCCGGTCCACCATAGCGGGGGACCAGACGCAAAAGTGGAATTTGTCCAGCCAGGGGAAGTTTCTTCTGCAGGCGGGCGTAGGTCGGCATTCCCCAAAAGACCAGACTTCCAGGGAAGGGGAGCAGATTGAGTGTGCCAGCCAGGTAACGCTTTTTTACCTCTTCCGGGAGATTGGTGAACGGGCGGAAGGTCAAAAGAAATCGGGCGGATTCGAACGAGGCATCATCCTGAATCAAAAAAGCCTTCGCCCAGGAGGGAAACAGTTCATTCCCAGGGTTTTGGGTGACCGGCAGAATCCGAAATCCCAGGTTCCACAAGTCCCTAAAATGGGCTGTTTTTTTCCCATATGCATCGGCGAGGAGCCGGGCCGTGAATTCGTAGAATTGATCTGGGGGCACTTCCCTCTGCGGAGAAGAGAAAAAACTCTTCCAGAAAACGGTCTCCGGGCCCTGTTCGCTGCCCCCGAATAAGGACCACATCAGGCGCCCTTTGTCATCCTGGGTCACCGAGAGGGCTAGGGGAAGGATGGAGACATATCGTTCATGCGCCAGGCTGGACACCCGCGAGGAAAGTTCGGGTGGCCAATAAGAATTCCCAACAAGATTTTGATGACCGTGTTCACCAATATGGCTGTCCGATCCCTCATGACCCAGTTTGAGTAAATGATCCATGATCTGCCTGGCAATTCGCTTCAGGCCTGGTTTCAATTGATATTCCTCTTCCACCTCTGGAACTGACCACCCGAATGGATCTGCCTCGGAAAAGAGGGAATCATCGAGGTCCCCATAGGGGGTCAGGCCCAGGTGCGGGGCGGGCATGAATTCCGAATAGGCAGGAAGTGGGTAGGCTGCTATACCAGCCTGCCGGGGAGAGCTTTCCACAAGCCTGCGCCAGCCGACCGAGTCGGGGGATGTGGAAAGGGGGTTTGCAGGGATTTTCGGGGGCAACTGATTCATTCTTGTATTCCTTATCCGACGCACATTTAAAGTCTCTGTAGAAATTACCGTTGCAAGGAGCATCCTCTTGAATCGACAGTAACGCCATTGGTAGCCAGTTGTTAAGCCCGGTGAATATCCCAGCGCTGGCGCTGCAAGGATTATAATCTTGGATCGTTAAAATATCGCTCTGTAAAAGCCGATATTTGATTTAAATGATTGGACGGCGTTCGAGCCCTATTGTTTATCTAGAAATAGTATGGAAGATAATGCAATCAGGAAAATGGCATGGAAAAAGAAGAAATTAGAACCCATTCTGGAAATGAGATCCTTGAACAGCTCAATTCTTCTCCCGAAGGACTTAGCCGGATGGAAGTCGATAAACGTCGAGCCTTGTATGGCTTCAATGTCCTGACGAAAGGCAAACACACTGCATTGGGCATCCTGGGTCGGCAATTGAAAAGCTCTCTGGTTTACTTATTGGCTTTTGCATGCGTCTTCAGTTTTATCCTCGGCGACCGTTCAGATGGGACGATTATTGCCGTTATCCTGGTGATTAATACTGCACTTGGCTTTTTTCAAGAATACCGATCGGAGCAGGCTGTTGAGAAACTCTCCACATTCATCAGCAAGCGTGTGAGTGTTAAGAGAGATGGAAAAACGGTCCTGCTGGATGAATCCCAACTGGTCCCAGGAGATATCCTTTTTCTGGAAGAAGGCGATATTGTTCCTGCAGACTGCAAACTGCTTAATGCTGAGAATTTGCAAGTCAACGAATCACAATTGACGGGGGAATCGGTTCCTGTCATTAAAGAAGCCTGGCTTGGAGCAGGGAACTCTCCAGCAGAGGATGCCTCCCTTCTGTTTACCGGGAGTGTGATCGAAAAGGGGGAGGCCACCGCTGTCGTTACCGCGATCGGCAATGCAACCGAACTGGGGAAAATTGCATCCCTTTCCACCGGGACTCATAAAGTGACTCAATATGAACAATCGCTTCAGTCCTTTAGTTCCTTTTTACTAAAGGTTGTTCTGATTACGCTTGGCACCACGTTTCTTATCAAATTGCTGCTCACACATGATTTTTCCAATGTGCCTCATTTACTACTGTTCGTCATTGCCCTGGCCATCGCCGTTGTTCCGGAGGCGCTGCCGGTAATTGCAACCCTGACCCTGTCCACCGGAGCCGTTCAACTGGCAAAACAGCAAGTTGTGGTTAAACGCCTCTCTTCAATCGAAGATTTGGGGAATATCACCATCTTGTGTACTGATAAGACCGGAACGCTTACTGAGGGCAGGATGACCATCCATCAGGTGATTGCGGATGATCCAATTCAATTACAGGTTTTTGCTTGTGCCAGCCTAGCGACCCGAAGCGAAGGTCAGACGACCCCACGAAGCTTCCTCGAGGCAGCTTTTCTTGCCTTTACCCCATCTGAAATTCAGGAACAGGCTCGAGCGCTCCGACACTGTGAAGAGCTGCCATTCGATCCCGAAGCGAGACGTAGCAGGATGGTCGTCGAAGATACCCGGACGCACGCCTGTACCCTGATCGTCTTTGGGGCTGTCGAAACCCTCCTTGTGCTTTCGGATTGCGAGAGCCAGAAACGAGAAAAGTACATGGCGGAGGCATCAGATGCAGGCAAACAAGGACATCGGGCACTCGGCCTGGCGGTTCGCGAGCTGCCTTCCACGGATCATATCGACATACTGAAGTTTGAACAGCATCTTACCTTTTTGGGTCTTGTAACGCTCGTCGACCCCCTGCGACCCACCGCCATGCAGACTATCGAACAGGCGGAGCGCCTAGGTGTTGCCATCAAGATCCTGAGCGGAGACAGCAAGGAGGTCGCCGCGCATGTGGGCAGCCAGCTTGGCCTGGGAGAAGAGGTTTACTCCGGGGATGAGATCGCACGTCTGTCCCCTGAGGAACTGCGAATTGTGGCAGAAAAATGCAATGTTTTTGCACGACTTTCCCCTGGACAAAAGTACGCTATCATCGAGGCGCTCAAGCACAGCAATGTCGTAGGCTATCAGGGAGATGGGATTAACGATGCCCCAGCCCTAAAACTTGCAGATGTAGGCCTGGCGGTGGATACTGCAACCGAGGTTGCCAAGGAAAGCGCCGATATTGTGCTTCTGAAACCAGACCTGGGTGTCATTATCAATGGGATCCGCCGGGGACGTGCCATCTTCCACGATATCGATAAGTATTTGAAATACACTATGGTGGGGAATTTTGGCAATCTCTTCGCCATGGCTGTGCTGTATCTCGTCTCTCTCGATTTGCCATTGCTTCCAGTACAACTGTTGTTAACCAGCCTCATTACGGATGTCCCCTTGCTCACCATCGCTTCTGATACGGTCGACAACAAAGAGACGAGAAAGCCAGAGAAATATAATGCGCGCTCCCTGGTGTTGATTTCGGTGGTTTTGGGCTCCTGCACGGCGCTGTTTGAACTCCTCGACTTCGCCCTGATCACGACTCGAGCGCCGATTTACATTCAAACCAATATGTTCCTCTTTCTAACTTTTCTTCAGCTCATCGTCATCGTGTCCATACGGCATCGTGACTCATTCTGGAAAGGCGCCGGCCCGTCACCGATCTTAGCCGTGGCCATTGTTGTTGCGTTCGTTGTTTCGTTGGGTTTGCCTTATCTGCCTTTCACAGCACACCTCTTCGGGTTTATCCCTCTCCCCCTTCAAGAACTAATGATCGCGGTCGGACTGGTCCTGGTTTATGTTGTTGTCCTGGATTTGGTCAAAGTCTGGTACTATCGAAACGTGGATAAAGAGTCATCCTCAGGGCCCAACCTCTCCCGGCAAAATGCTGAAATCCAGTTTTAGACCGGATTTAAAATAATGGAAGGGCGGCTACTTTGTGTGGATACAGGACAATGCAGCTGCCTGTTGGAGAACTCCCTTGAGAAATGGTTCGGAGCTTTGCTCTCCTGGCCGCGGGTTCAGATTAGCATCTGGTATTTGCTGATTCTGCTATCCGCTGGAGGATCAACTTCAGCGCTTGGTCCAGCTCCACCTCATTCAGCTTGCCGATCAAATTTTCCAGTTCTTGAGCCGAGGCCCGGCGCGATCGGGAACCGGCCTTTGGTTCAGCCTGAACGGGCGAACGCCTTTTTCTTCGGTCGAATTGCTCATTTCTCAAGGATGGACCGACAGGCTGCCCCTGCTCAGCAGGAGAGGACGATTGGACCGGCTCCTCTACCCTGAATTCGCCGCCCGTCTCTTCCTTCCGGGTCGGGATTTCATCCCATGGATGGTTTTCTTCCAGTTCTACAAACGGAATATATTCATCCCACCTGAAGTCTTTCGGAACATACGAGTACGTCACATCTACCCGGTTATGGCCGAGCAGCAGAGATACCTTCTTGCGCGCTTGCCGGTCGTCCATATTCTGTATGCGGAATTCGGTATATTTTAATCCGGCATAGGTCGCACGGAATCGATGCACACCAGATTTCTCCAGGCCGATGGACCTTGTAGCGCTTTGAACAGCTCTTCTAAAAGCAGCACACCAGCTCGCTTTGGGGGTAAAAAGATAGCCTTCCCTGCGGGAAGTTCCTTTAAGTGTGCACCCCAGAGGACGGGGGAGGGGACGGTCCGTTCCCGTCCTCCTTTGCCGATTAAGGTGAGTTCATTCCTAGGCCAGTCGAAATCCTGCCAGCGGAGACCGGCGATTTCACTCTCTCGTAAGCCGCAGCGGTAAGCGATTTCTGCGGGCAGGGCGTACGGGCTTGAGATTTCGGAGAGCCGGGTCAGAATCTTGAGCGCATCGGCGGGTGGATAGCCAAAACGGGGCGTGCGGATATGCTCGTTGATCCTGTCACTCAGATCGGTATCGATCGGGCATTTCCCTTTAACCCAGCCGAGGCTCAATGCCCCTTTAAAAACATGCTTGATGGCGGCCTGGATCGTGTAAGCGGTCCAGACCGAAACATCCTTATAGTGGCTGTCGAAGGTGGTCAGGATGATGGAATGGGTCAGCAGGCGGCTGAGCAGTTTTTCCCCACTATCCTGCTTGGCGAAAGAGAAGAAGGGCTTGAGTACCTTAAAATAGGTTTTCCTCGAACCGTAGCTGATCAGGTAGGGGAGAGATTTGGTAGGATTCCCTCCTGGCCTTAGGGATCGCTTGACCGAGTTGGTCCCCAGCTCTTGTTTAAAATGGTCGATTTGTTCCTTATTAAGGAATTGGGTTGCCAAACAGCGGTCGATTTGGTGAGCGATGCTGGCCATGGGAAGCCTCCTTTATCGTTGGACTTTATCCACTTTTGCTCTTATTCCAAAAATTGATTTTTTGCAGTTAAGCCGGCCATCGCGCGGGCGATGCATTGGGACCAATTTTGCATCACTGGCGGCCAGAGTCCCGATCTTGCTTGGGGCGCCAGTGCAGGTTCTCCCATAGAAGGAAGGGTCTTCTTTCTGTCCATGTCATGCAAATGATTCCAAGCGGGTATCATCTGCATGGGTGAGGGGATTTACCACCTCTATTCAGTTGTGGGGGCTGGTGGGATTAATTAAAAACTCGTACCAGCAATCTCCCGGCAATTTCTGTAGGAAATGCTGCTTACGAGGGTCATCCGGAACGAATTCCGGATCCAACGAATGAATAGGGCACTTCAAGCCCTTCTTCTGGTCATAGAATACAATATTTGTTTCGATTTGTCAATATAATTTTGGGGAGTTCCAAAATTATTTAATAACGCAGTGGAGGTTGGATAACCAGAATTCTCATAATCACTAGAAACGACGCCGCTATAGAAGATCGTTTTCTCAGCAGGATATGCGAACCTCTCGGACACTCCGCTAGAGCTTGCATACACCTGGGCGCCAGCCTCCCCAACGCGGCTTCCGATCGGAATGCGGATCGGAGGTCAACCAGCTCGATTTCAGCCCACCCAGGTACCGGAGGAATTTGGAAAGGGCGCAAGCACTCATAACGACCCAAACCATAAACGCACCCAGCTACGGCAGCGGATGGCATGCCCGCGGCATAAAAAATTGGAAGTGCCTCCGATGTGTTTTCGGGTTTAGCCGCAGTTCACCTGCTCTGGAGGTTAGAAGACAGTTTCTCAGGTGAAAATGCTTACTCCTTCGAGCATGAATTGCCTATAGCCAGTCTATGCTATACTGAAACTGGATTGGAAGGGAAGCCGCTGCCGAGTCCAGGGCTATAGGAAACCTGTTTATGAAAAGATCGTATATGCAATCTCTCTTGCGCCAATTTCATTTGTCGGATCTCGAGCAGAGTGCCAGCCTCAGGGAACAGCGCGAGATCCTGCTCAATGCCGTGCTGGTCAGCTCTTCCATCCTGGGGACCCTGCTCTACGCCCTGTCGTTCTTTCCAGTCTTCGAGAAAGGTTTATCACCCGCCATCCTGGGGTTCTACACCGGGGTTTATCTCGGTGTGCTGGCGATCACATTCATCCATCGCCTCCCCTACAGGGTGCGGATGGGAGGCTGCCTGTTAATCTTCTATCTTCTGGGGGTGTATAACCTGCTGATGAACGGCTTCAATGTGGACGCCGGCTTGTTCCTGCTAACGTTTGTCGCTATGTCCTCCCTATTTCTGGGGGTTAGAGGTGGCTTGAGCGCCCTGTTGCTCAGCTTAGCCAGCGCTACGTCGATCGGCTTTTCAGTGACCCATGAACGCATCCAGCTGCGCATGGGCCTGCCCCAGACCAATCCCATGCTGTGGTTCATTGGCGGAAATATCTTTCTGCTGATGGGAGTGACGCTGACCATGACGATCAGCGGCCTGCTGCGCAGTCTGGACCGGAACCTGGCGAAGTCGATTCAGATGGGCACGGAACTCCAGCATACCCTGCAGGCCCTGGCGAGCAGCGAGGAACGCTTCCGCTCCCTGATTGAATACTCCACCGACATCATCGCTGTCATTGAACGAAACGGCGCCATCCGGTTTGCCAGCCCATCCATTGAGAGGCTGCTCGGCTATACCGGGGACGAGATAATCGGCAAGAGCATTTACGACATCATTCATCCAGAAGACCAGGAATTGGCGATCGCTGCGTTAGCTCCGGGAGCTCCCCAGGAGGTGCTCGGGCCAACAATTGAGGTCCTGATACGGCATAAAAACGGCTCCTGGCATCTTATCGAAGTCCGCGGCCGTGAAATGTATGATAACCCGGCCGTTCAAGGCATCGTCATTAACTGCCAGGATATTACTGAGCGGAAAGAGGCGGAGCGTTTATTGAAAAAAGCCAAGGACGAACTGGAGCGCAGGGTTGCGGAAAGGACCGCTGAATTGCACATCACGAACGATCAGCTAATGGAGCTGATCGTTCACAGCCCGTCTGTGATCTACAGCGCTGAGCTTACGGGAAACTTCAGGATCATGACCATTACGCGCAACGTCACTGCTTTGCTCGGGTACGCTCCTGCCCAGATCACCGAGCAGCCAGATTTTTGGAAATGCCATGTTCATCCGGAAGATGCGGAACGTGCCTGCGCAGGCAGGCAGGGCCTGTGTGCTCAAAAGAGGTTGACCTACGAATATCGCTTCTTGAACCATGACGGCGAATATCGCATGATCCGCGATGTGACGGCACTTTTGAGCAATCCCGAAGACGGCATGCCTAGAATGGTCGGTTCATGGACGGATATCACTGACCAATAGCTAGCGGGAAAAGTTCGCTAAGCCTTGTATGCTCCGTTGAGGCCGCCCCGGTCCAGAGGCGGTCTTTTTGTTATCTGAACCGTTAGCCCTATGCTCCTGCTGCTCGCTGGATGCGAGCAGATTTGTTCGTCCATTAAGATCCCGCTTCTGGCTTTCTTCGTCTTCGAACTGTGAATACGACGAGGAGGACGACCGCAGCGACGACCAGGAGGATAAGGACCGGTACCAGGCTGTCCATGAAAACGGAATTGCCTGGGATGGGATTCGATTCTTCGGGCTGTATAATCGTGATATGCACGGTCACAGAGCCCATCAGGCCGCTGCTGTTTTGCGCACTCAATGTAAGGGTGTGTTTGCCGAGTGAGAACTTCTGGTCGATGAGCGTGTTCCCCGTTCCAAGTTTCCCATCCTTATCCGAGCTCCATTGCAGCCCGTCGCCACTCAGGGCGCCGTCCTTAAAGTCCGCGCCGAAGCCGCGGAGAACCACCGGGGAGCCGAAGTCAAAGGATTGACCCTCCTGGGGAGAGGCAATGGAGAGCAGGGGCGCTTGCGGGTCGACGGTTATCGGTTGAGAGATGGCCTGTACTGTATTCATGCCATCCGTTGCGACCACGCGCACTAGGCCCTGGCTGCTGCCAGGAAGGTATTGGGCATCGAATGTGAACGAGGAGGTGGTTAGGTTGGCGGCCATCATTTCCCAGGTAGTTCCCCCGTCCGGGCTATACTGGACCAGGTAGCTGAGTGGATTGCCGTCCGCATCGCTGGCGGTCCACTGGATGGTCTGCTGCCCCGAAGCCGCCCAGTGCTCGCCGCCCGTTGGGGAGGTCAGTTTGAGTCGCGGGGGATTGGCGCTGGCGGTGACCTGCCCGATGATCTTCCCTTGATATTTGAAGAGGACCTGGTGCGTACCCGCTGTCCACGGTAGCACCAGCTGGAACCCGCCCTGGCTCTGCAGGTTCGCATTGCTCATCTGGATCAGATCGAAATGCTGACTGTACAGCAGCTTCCCGTTTATATTATCCAATTCGACAGTATAGGGACCATTATCCGGGGTGGGTGCATTGACCGAATCCCTCCCCAACAGGTAGAAGCCGTGGGTCAGTTTGGCGCTGGTCGGGCTGATCTCCCCGGAACCAAGCAGGAATTGCGGGGTGGTCAAAGCAATCATGGATCGGGTCGCAGCCGTGTCATACCCGGGTTGGAAGGCGCCTTCGGGCAGGAGCCCGGCGATTTCATTATATGTGTAGATGGACGTCCATGAGTTTGACCCTCCACCGCAGTAGCCCATGAAATCATAGCTCGAGGAAGGCGGATAAACCCTCAGGTTGCTGACGTCAGTGCCGAATTCATCCAGCAGACCGTTCGGCTCGGGATAATTTATGTCTGCTCCACCCGCGCCACACCCGGGAACGTGGGGCAGGTTCATGGTATGGCCGATTTCCTGGGCAGCGACCCGGCCGTCCAGGTTCGTCCCAGCCAGCCCGGCAGCTTCCGGGCCGCCTAGGACTCCGCAGCCGATGACTCCTCCGGCAAGGGCCTGGTAGGGGACCTCTCCAAAGGCGACCGGCCCGAAACCGCTGCGCATGTAATACAAATCGTTAATCAGGTCATGCCAGCCCTTGGGGCAGCCCCAGGAATCCGGAGTGGTCCAAGCGTAGTTCTTCCCGTAAAGTGGAAAGCCCAGGGAAGCATACACTTCGCTGGTGGGATACGTCCTCTGGAGGTAGTCCGTGATGGTCGCCCATTCCATTGCTGGGGTGAAATAGCCGTTGTCTTGCACCGGGTAGAACCTCACGTAGATCGGTTGGGAAGGCTGAACTTGGTACTGAAGGGTCTTGTAGTTGTCCTTGTAATAGTTTTCCTGGGGCAGGTCTTCGAAATTGTAGTTGGCATAGACGGTGATCGTCTGGGTGACCCCGCTTTCTACAAAGCTCAACGGGAGGATGAAATCCAGGGTGGTGCTGATCACCTGCCGCCCAGAGATGACTGGATCGGGAACATTCTCGACGAAGATTTTTTGCAGCGGGCGGACCGGGTTGAGGCAGCCGCTCGCGCCGGTGTTGCCATAGCACAGAGCCCCGCCGATCGGGTAGACGATACTATCCGGACCAGTGGTCAGGCGGACGTACGCACGCACCATGGTTGCCTTGCCCTGATACAGCGACACCGAGTTGTCTGCGCAGTTCGAATTGTGCAGACACTGGACGGCCTGAGTGATCTCTAGGTCCGTGATTTTAATATTGTCTGGCTGCATCCAAGGTGGGAGCAGGGACACCGTGTTATCCGGCACGTGCAGCCGGCCGATAAAATTCGGAATGCTCTTTAGCATGGGCGGGTAGGATTTGGAGGTAGGGGAGGGGATGAGGGTGGAGGTCGATATAGGGGTAATGGTGGAGGTCGGAGTGGGAGTGATGGTCTGGGTCGGGGTGTTCGTAGGGGTGCTCGTCGGCCGCGGGGTGTGGGTCGGAGGCTCAGTGGGGATGACCGGCTGACCACCGCAGGGCGGTGTTCCGGGCAGTCCGCAGGGAGGCGTTGTGGGAGTGCACGCGGCAAGAGTACACGACGACTGTGCTTTGACTGAGGGCAGGTTACTTTGTTGGAGTAAAAGGACTAGGGCAATGATACTGGATACGAGAACAAAGGTAAACCAAAGGGAGCGCGTACTCTTCAGTTTCATCAAATTTCCTCCTCTAAGAGGTTTCAAATGATCCAATCCGCCCCCAAAGATTGGTTATTATCCGATTATATGTCTTATTTGTCAGAAATCATTTCCCCCGAAGGTAGGACTACCGCTCTGCATTGGTTATGAAGACAGATGGTGGCCGCGATCCTGCCGATGACGAAAAAAGGCGCCTGCAGGCCAGTTGCTGCATGAGGCTTTTGCTCGAGCCAGGACGAGACCACGATCCCTAGCCGTTCCGGGGGAATCCATGTAGACCCGGATCAATTTAAGGCAAAACCAATGCACTGACAATGGTCGGGTAGGTGGGATGCGCTGAGCGTAATTTAAGCCTCAAGATAGGTCGAATTGACGATCCCCACGATGACCGAAATGACACAGGCGTCCGGGTTTTTGAGCACCTGGCGCGCTCCGTTGCCCTCCCGATTCACGAGTACCGTATCGCCAATACCGGCGTGGGTATTATCCAGGGCGATGAAATCCTCGTCCGGTTTATCCCCATCGAGCACCAATGGCTGCACAACCAGCAGTCGCCGGTTCTTGTAATCCCGGTGGCTGATCGAAGTGACCACGGTGCCGACCACTTTGCCCAGAATCAATTAAAATCCTCTTTCCTTTGTCTCCGAGCGTAACCGCGCATGTGCGTTGGAGTGATTTTTTGAACGTCCTCTCAGGTGTACTGCTGCCATCCCCTGCGCAGCGTAAAATCGAACTCGCCGTCCGGGCGGACCTCAAGGTCGTCGACCACCCCAACCAGCGCCAGGTCCACCGGGACGAATTTAACCTCCGGCATGGCAAGCGCTGCCTCGCGCGAGCGTACCATCACACACAGATCGCCGTGACCGGCGTCGACCACATCCGCGGCGACCTGCAGCGGTCCGGTCGGCTCCAGTTTCTTGCTGAGTGGTTGGACAACCAGCAGCTTCAGTCCCTGTGTACCGGGGACTTTCAATGTGCACACTGCGCTGCCTTTAACGCGACCGAATAACATGGTCTACTTTACCCCGGTGGTCTTCAGCACTCTCTGAATGATGACATCCAGCAGCGCCGGATCCACATGGTCGCCCATTTTGGCGATGACAGCTGAGCGAATGCGCTCGGGCAGGTCGCCATCCCTGGCGGAGGGCGGTGGGGGCGGGGGAGAGGGCGGGGAGGAGGTTCCCGATGGGGAGGGTTGTTGCCTGGAGAGATACGGACGGACCGGGGCGCTCGGCGGGTTGTCCGGGGCGGCCCGCACCAGCTTCATCCCCAGACGGTTGGCCTTCTCGTAAGCAAGCTCGGTCAGTACGATATTCTCGTTGACCTCCAGTGACATCACGCCGCGCTTGAACAAATCCTCGATATCCCTTTCGGTGTAAAACTCTTTGGGCATCTCTCGCTCCTTTCCGGCTCTCTTAGGCGCCCGCCTGGCCTTCCATGGTCTCCAGCGCCCGTATGGCAGCATCTTTCGCGGTCAGAATCTCGGCCTCAGTCCCGGATAACCACATGCGCCCGAAGCGCCCGACCGACGATACATGAATCAGCTTGATGCTGGCAGTCTTTTCGGCGTCGTTGCAAGCGATGTTGATGTAGGCCGCCGGGGCGCACTCCAGCACCAGCATGGTCTCACCTGACACGAGCATGCTGCCGCGCCGGAAGCGGTTGAGAAGCTGTGCCTGGTAGGGGTCGACGCGCGTGATAACCTGGGTTGAGACCACCTGCGGCTTGATGCGGTTGGCGATGCCCAGCCCCAGGCGCTTCAGGACCACATCCCCGGCCTCCAGGACGGCTGCCTGGTTGGGTGAGTGTACTTCGAACATGCCGAACTCGCGTTCAACGATCTGTGCCCCGGGGCGGGCCTCGGTGGCCTTGACAGCGATATCCACAACCCGGAAGACTTCATTGCCGGGAGCCATCTCAACATACAGCGCGGCCATGCCCTCGGTTGGCAGATCGCCCTGCGTGACCGTGCCAACGAAGGCGGCGAACTGGGGTTGCATGCGATCCAGGTAGCAGTAGCAGCGCAGGGAAAATTCTTCAGCCATAAATATGTTCCATCCTTTTCAAGGGTAACGGAAAGGGTGCTCGAACTTGTCGACAGGTACGTCGGAGCTCAAATTCCTGTCGCCGGTTGGGATTCCGTTCCCATCAGCGCGTTCCGCTGGGTGGATGTCGACTGGCACGACCTGATCTCATTTGGCCGGAAGCGTGGATGAGGCTTGTCTCCGGCAGATCTCTCTCGTTCAGCTCATGAACACCCGGCAGCCCTGGCTACTTAGCTTTGGCTGTTTCTGATGAGCGCCCACCGATGGAGCCCTTGGACGACTTGGGCAGGATCATCTCGACGTCCGTATGCGGCCGCGGGATCACATGGACCGATACCAGTTCTCCGACACGCTTGGCTGCAGCCGCTCCGGCGTCGGTGGCAGCTTTGACCGCACCTACGTCGCCGCGCACCATAACGGTTACATAACCCCCGCCCACATACTCTGAACCCAGGAGCACCACATTGGCAGCCTTGACCATTGCATCCGCGGCCTCAATGGCGCCTACCAGGCCTTTCGTCTCGACCATGCCGAGAGCGATCAATGAGGGATCTAATGCCATTTTTTCCTTCCTTTCTATTTTGAATTCTTGTTAGATTGGTTTCTTGCTGTGTCCCGCTTTGCCGCCAGGGCAGCGAGCGGGGACAAATCAGGATTTTTGGCTTTCCAAAATTTCATTCACCGCCTGGCGAACCATGCGCTCCAGTTCTTCCGGGGTAGGTCCATCAGCCGCCGCGCCGGAGGAGAATGCTTCCGGGGGTGGAGGCATCGTCTCGTACGCCAGGCGCTTCACGTTGATCAGGTGCGTGGTGGTGATGTTGTCGCCGGTGATGGCCCCGCCCACACCGCCAGAGCCGAGAGTCATGGAGGGCATCACCCCGGCGGTTAAGCCGATGGCACCCAGGGTGCCCATGGTGTTGACCAGGATGCGGAAGACCGGCTTTTCCAGCCCAAAGGCCATGATGACTTTCTCGTCTGTGGCATAAATGATCTGGGTGTGGCCGCGCCCACCAGTGCTGATAATCTCGATCGAGGTGTTGCAGCCCTGTTCCCAGCCATCAGCCTCGTACCAGCCCAGCACCGTGGTCAGTTTCTCATGGGAAAGCGGCTCCTCCTTCCCGACTTTGGTCAGCGGTGTCAGAAGGATGCGCCGGTCCGTGGGGATATTGAACCCGGCGTAGCTGGCGACAAACTGGGCAGATTTTCCGACCACCGCGGTGTTGATGCTTCCATCGGGGTGGAAAAGCGCCCGACGCAGAGCATCGGTCTCGTTGGGGTCGGTCAGATAGGCGCCCTCAGCCCTCATCCTCTCGAGCAGCCTGGCGGCGATCGGCCGATCGGCGATGACCGACTGCTCGGTGGCGCAGATGGTTGAGTAGTCGAAGGCCTTGGAGGCTACAATGTAGCGTGCAGCCTTTTCGATATCCGCGCTGCGGTCGACATACACCGGCACGTTGCCTGGTCCGACGCCGTAGGCTGGCTTGCCGGTTGAGTGCGCCGCCCGCACCATGGCAGTCCCGCCCGTGGCCAGGATGATGGCAGTGTGGGGGTGGCTCATCAGCTCCTGGGTGCCCGGAAGGGAAATGTGCTGCAGGCAGCCGATCAGTCCCCTGGGGGCGCCGGCCTCTTCGGCGGAGAGACGCATGGCCTCGACTGCCTCGTATGTGCAGCGCACCGCAGCCGGGTGAGGGGCGACGAGGATGGCATTGCGGGCCTTTACGGCGATGAGACACTTGAAGAAGGCGGTCGAAGTGGGATTAGTGGACGGCACCAGGGCGGCCACCACGCCCATCGGCCAGGCGATCTCGGTCACCCGGTGGGCCGGGTCGTGGCGGATCACGCCGACTGTGCGCACCTCGCGGATGCTCTCCCAAACGTTGCGCGAGCCGAACTCATTCTTCAGTTTCTTATGCAAGGCCACGCCGTATCCGGTTTCTTCCTGGGCCAGGCGTCCGATACGCTCCGAGGCCTGATAGCCCGCCTCTGCCATGGCGGCGCAGACCCGGTCGACTTCCTCCTGTGAGGCGTGACTCCAGACCTTCCAGGCTTCGTAAGCTGCAGCCACCAGGTCGCGCGTTTCTTGGATGGATGCCAGATCTTTATCCATGTTTTTTTCCCTCGTTACGACTTGCGGAACACGACCTTTCCTTCCACTTCCAGAGAATCAATGACAGCCATGATGACCGCATCGACCGGTGTGTCTTTGGTGATGGTGGTCTGGCGGGCGGAAGAGCCGGCGGCGGTCAACACCAGGTCGCCGATCCCGGCATCAACCGTGTCGACAGCCACGAACGGTTTCCCAACCGGGCTGCCGGTTTCGTCCGTCTGACGCACGATTAATAACTTACGGGAAACGAGCTTCTCATCTTTGATCGTGGAGACCGTGGTTCCGATCACCCTGGCAATCAACATAATGACCTTCCTTTAGGTCCAAGCGAGTCGAATGATCGGCGCAGCAATCTTTTGAATTCCAGGGGAATGCTTCGCCGAGAAAAATGCTCCTCGCAAGCAAACTGCTCCTAGTAATTCTTACCTGCCGGTGCTGCTGCGGTGGAGGTAGTCGGAGCCGCCTGCGCCAGGCCCGGTCCCTGGATGATCTTGACCCCGGCGCTGGCTCCGATGCGTGTCGCCCCGGCTTTGATCATGTTCTCGGCATCCTCATAGGTGCGCACACCGCCGGCGGCCTTCACGCCCATCTCCGGCCCGACGGCCTTGCGCATCAGCGCCACGTCATGGACCGTGGCGCCACCGCTGGCAAAACCGGTGGAGGTCTTGACGAAGTCCGCACCAGCCTCCTTCGAAAGCAGGCAGGCGATGGTTTTCTCTTCGTCGGTTAGAAGGACTGCCTCGATGATGACTTTGACGATTGCTTCCCGTGCGTGGGAGATGGTCACGACGCCGCGGATATCCCCGGCGACGAGCTCCAGGTCGCGCGCCTTCAGGGCTCCGATATTTATTACCATGTCAATCTCGCGGGCGCCGTGCTCGATGGCGTTTTGGGCCTCGAAAGCTTTGACCTCGGGTGCGGTGGCACCCAGCGGGAAGCCGATCACCGTGCAGACCTTAACGGTCGACCCTTCGAGCAGCTTGGCACACAGCTCCACCCAGGTCGGGTTGATGCATACCGAGGCGAATCCGTATTTGCGCGCCTCAAAGCATAGCTGGGCAATCTGGTCCTGGGTGGCGTCCGGTTTAAGCAGGGTGTGATCGATCATTTTTGCCAGGTCTGCATTTTCGGGGATCACGCCCAGGGTGGAGGACAGTCGTTCGGCCCCGGCCTCGACCACCTGCCCGGTGCGATCGTAGCATGTGCGCACGCACAGGTCGTCGACACATTCGAATTTGCACCGGCTGCCTTCAGGCAGTTTGGCGCGTTCCCGCTGCTCGACCATCGCAGCCAGAACTTCATGAGTGATGATCTCGACCAGGTTTTCGATTGTTTTCAAATCCTGTATCATCTTCTGCCTCTATTTCAAGTATTGCTTTTCCACTGCCTTGATTTTTTGAACGCGCGACAGATGGCGTCCTCCGCTAAATTCGGTGGTCAGCCAAGTGCTTGTAATTTGTTTGGCAAGGTTTACACCGATCAGCCCGGCGCCAAGAGTCAAAACATTGGTGTCGTTGTGCTCACGGGCGTTCAACGCTGAGGAGTAATCATAGGCCATGCCGGCCCGCACCCCGGGCACTTTATTGGCGACAATGCAGCTTCCGATGCCAGCCCCATCGATCATGATGCCGCGCCAAGCCTTGCCGCGGGCGACCCTCTTCGCCACTTCATGGGCAAACTCGGGATAATCCACGGGCGCTTTTGTGTAGGTGCCCACGTCCTGGACGTCGAAGCCCAACTCGTTGAGGTATGTTTTCAGGATCTCTTTCAAGTCAAATCCGCCGTGGTCAGCTCCCAGGGCAACGATCCTGAGCGCTTCAGATTTGGCAGAAGGGGGGACTCCTTCGTGGAAGAATTGCTCGACCCAGCCGTGACGGTCGGGGCAGAGCCTATAACCTGGAGCAGCACTTTCTCTACAATTTGATGGATCTCGTCATCCGAAATGGCGGTCATTCGAAAAACCCTCAATTGCTAGGAGGAACTCAACAACTGGTAATGACCACATGACCAAATTACCTCACTATCTTAGCACGGGAATATTAAAAAGTCAAGCGCCGGAAGGCGCCTGAAAGTAACAATCAACTTGGATCCCCCTAGCGTTTTAACTTGGCAATGTAGCGGTATCGATCACCCCGATACAGGATCTTCACGAATTCGATCACTCGACGGAATTGCGAGTATGTCGTCCGCTCGCTCAAGAGCAGCGGGCTGCCGGGTTTTATCTGCAGAAGGGAGGCTTCGCGTGGAGTAGCCAGAGTCACTTCAAGGGTCTCATCCGCCTCGGTCGGGATCAGGTGGAATTGTTCCTGCAGCATGGTGTAAATAGAACCATATCGTTCCAGCTTTTCGCGTGTAATGGTCTGCCCTTCCGGTAAAATATAATACGATGTCTGCAGCCCCATGGGAGCATCATCTCCCAGGCGCAGCCGCTCGATGCGAAGCACAGGGGTGTGATCATCAGTGATTTCCAGGTGGGCGCGAATATTTTCAGGCGGCTGGACGTACCCGATTTCCAGGATTTTCTGCCCGGGGTGGATTCCCCGCTGTTTCATATCTTCGGAAAAACTGGTCAGCTCGGAAATGCCTTTTTGAAGCTTCTGCGGTGAAACAAAAGTGCCCTTCCCGTGCTCGCGGTAGAGGAACCCCTGTCGCACCAGCAGGTCAATGGCCTGGCGGATGGTTGTCCGGCTGACGTTGTAAATCTTTTCCAACTCGCGCTCGGATGGAATCGGCTGGTAGGCTTCGACCTGGCCGTCCTTAATCCGCTCGCGCAGGATGCTGGCCAGCTGGTAGTAGCGGGGTAAATAATCGTCGGGATCAATCATCGCAGGCATCTTGTCCTTTGACCAGACAATAAGAAATCATGTGGTCATTACCACTTTTATTATCAGCTTTTTTATTGCTCAAGTCAAGTGGTCTTGGATTCTCTGAGAAATAAAATAATGATTACACACCTATCATGAGCAAAACCGGTTATTAAATCACATTCACCAAAAGAATGAATACGATCTGGAAATTGCCCTCCGCGATCAATGCGTATGCCCTGATCTGTCTAAGCCTTTTGGGAGATCCAGTCACTCAAAGGTCATCGCACCAGACGCAGCTGACTCCTCTATATGGATATCCTTTCCACACTGCGCTCTGCAGGTTGGGAGAATGATACAATCGCTGAGCAATCGATGCCATGGCTCAGATATTGATATGGAAGGAGTATGAACAGCAGGAAGGGCCTTGTCCATCCATATCCGGGTAGAACTTTTTATTAAGGAGAGGCAAGATGAATTGGAAATTGATCTCATGGAATGTGAACGGCATCCGGGCAGCTGAGAAGAAGGGTTTCTTAGAATGGCTTCTTGCAAGCGAGGCTGACCTGGTGGCCATTCAGGAAACCAAAGCCCAGCCTGAGCAACTTTCCCAGTCGCTCCTGAACCCACCCGGCTACCAGGCGGCCTGGAACTCGGCTGCGAAAAAGGGCTACAGCGGCACAGGGACTTATTCCCGGCACCCCCCGCTCAAGATCATCGCCGGTCTGGGCGATCCCCGCTTCGACCAAGACGGCCGCGTCCTAATCCAGGAATTCGAGCCTTTTGTCTTCTTCAATATATATTTCCCCAACGGAGGGCGCGGTCCCGAATGGGTGGCGCACAAACTGGCTTTCTATAAACGTTTTCTCGAGGTGGCCCAGGGATATATGTTGGCCGGACGGCAAATCGTGGTCACCGGCGACTTCAACACTGCCTATGCTGAAATCGATTTAGCCCGTCCTAAGGAGAATGTTACTCATAGCGGTTTCATGCCTGAGGAAAGAGCGGGTTTGGGAGAGTTTTTCGAGGCGGGTCTGATCGATAGCTTCCGCTACCTGCACCCGGAGGCGGTGAAATATACCTGGTGGGATATGGTCACTCGATCTCGCGAGCGTAATGTGGGCTGGCGGCTGGACTATTTCCTGGTGTCCCCTGGCTTGAAAGAGCGGATCATCGCGGCAGACACCCACGAGGAGGTGTTCGGCTCAGACCATTGCCCAGTCAGTTTGAGTTTGTCCATATAACATAACCTGGAGTGCAGTGACACTCTGCTGCCGCAAAAGTCGGCGCGGCCTCTTGGGTTGTCCCAAGACGACTGATTTGAGCATTAGACTCCAAATTTTACTCTACTGAGTCTATTTCACCTGGCCTTAGCGTCGCCATAATGGATAAAAAACAACAGAGCCCAAGGTAGGTTTGTGAAAAATAGCCTGACTTTGGGGGACGCGGGTTGACTCCTAAAAAAGAGGGCATCCTGATTTGGGACGTCCTCTTTTCCTGTTTTTCATTGAGTCCTTTGGTCTAGAATTGGTTCCAGTCTCGCTTGGATCACGGTGACACCACCGGACTGAGAATGGTCCAGGTTTTACACCCGTCGGTCGACTCGACCAAGGCGGTTGCACCCTGGTTGGTGGCCACAACCCAGACCCGATTTGGATCGATAAAGCTGAACTGGCCATCCCAGGTGACAAAGCTTCGCTTCGACCAGGTCTGGCCGCCATCGCTCGTCGCGGCTATTGAATTGGCAAGGGCAAAACCTTGCTGCTTGCCAAAAAATACGAGGATCCCGCCCGGATAAGAGGCGGTTTGCCAAGACTTGCCCCCGTCACTCGTCCAATACAGGTAATCCGTTTCTGTTTTCGAGGTTGCGGTGTCCAGGCATTTCAGAGAGAAAACACTGGAAAGGGAGGAGAACAGGACAGGCGAGTATAGCCCGCAGGCAGAGTTATTAAATAAATCGGGAGAATCAGCTGGAGCTGCCAGGTCAAGCCTTTGCCAGGTCGCGCCTCCGTCCGCCGTCCGAAAAAGATGCGGGACCGGGTCAACGCCGTTGCAGTCGAGGGTGAGCCAGCCATTCTGAGCGTCAGCAAAAGCCATCCCGGTCTTGTTGCAGGATTGTACGCCGCTAGTATCATCGGTCGGATTATTGGCTACATGCCAGGTCAGGCCTCCATCGGAGGTGCTGATTACGGCGATGTAATCATGGTTCATCCCTTCGCCGAGGTGAGCCAGAATCCATCCGTGTTGATCATCCACGAAGACTATGGTGGAGGGACTGAAGCTCTCCTGAAAACCGGAGGTGTCTAGGCTGCTGAACTGCCAGGATGAACCCCCGTCGTGGGTGTACCAGATGCGCGCCGATTTTGGCGCCAGGGCGTCGTTCCCGGGGGCGTATACGACCCAACCACTCGTCGTATCTTTGAAGTAGCCGGTTGCCTGGATCTCTGTGCCTGCCGCAGCGGCTGGCTCGGGAGGGGTAACATCATGCCAGGTCTGGCCTCCGTCCTGGCTGTGAAAGACATGATCGCTGGCTTTACTCACCCCGCCAATCGCCCAACCAATATTCGCATTGACCATGTGAATATATGTGATGAGTATTTTCTGGCCGGCGGAGAAGTGTGAGATGGACGGACCCAGGCTAGGAGTTGGGAGGGCTGGTGTATTTTGTACCGCGGCCTGTCCGGTTGCGGTGGGAAAGCTGGTCGCCGTACCCGGCGTGGTTGCGGTCAGACTACACGCCATTACTGCAATGGCTAGAATTGAAATGACCAGCCAGGCAGTGACCGGTTTCTTTGTTTTCATTTTCAAGCCTCCTTTGGCGCACGAGAACCGATTGATGCTGAACCGCCTGGACTGCCTAAAAATCCTTGTGGGGGTGTAAAAAGAAGGCGGAGGCGGCGGATAGATATTAAAATGATAGCATAACGGAGAATGAATGAGAAGAATGAAATCAGCTGAATTAGCTGGTCTGGAACGAGGCTGGGGGGCATTGAACATACGATTTCGGGCGGTAAGATCCTGGCAGGCAGCCGCCGTTGGAGTCAACATTTCACTTACGCCCTTGCGCAAGCTGCGATCATCCCCCAACAATAATCAGGAGTCCCGGTTGCCTAAGGTATTAATAGGGCTATACAATACAATCGGCCCTGTAGTTTTTCCTCTGCAGCAAGATCAATTTTCAATTGATATTTTTCAATCCACCCCTGCCTGATAATGATGAACAAACCTTCCGGTCAGGTCATAAGGCTTGCCGGTTTATTTTATTTGACTGTTCAATTGCGAAATTTCGCCACTCCCTACTGGCGCGGGGGCATCAGCTGCCTGTTACCCGGTCTACTATAAGACCACCCATGGGCTGTTCTTATTGCCCAAGAGGGCTCACCTGGACAGCTCGTCGATCCATTCCTTTGCGATTTTACCGATCCTGTGCTCGAGGGTAGGCCGCCAGGCTGCCAGCAGTTCAGCGATTTCGGCTGCGGCCCATTTCTGCTCAGTCAATACCCCCCGCACGGTTTTTATCAGTCGCTCCGTCGGATGGGAGAGGGACAAAATTTCCACCAGGCGCCATTTCGTCTGGGCATTTTTTATCTGTTGAATGGAAATGGTTTCCAAAACGCCAAGTGTTTCATGGGTCAACTTTTTGGCAATCGCCGGGTCACTGCTTTCCACGTAGATCCGGTTGATGGGTTCAGTGCCTGAAGCGCGCACCCTGAGATAATGGTGATCGTTTCCTTTTTTATCCTTCAGTTGAATTTCCGCAATGTCATAGCGGATACCACCCAGGAAAACGATTTCCATATCCGCAAAGCTTTTCTTTCCGTCTGCAGTGTAATCCAGGAAATAATCGATCAGGGCTTCCTTTGTCTCGAGAATGGCATCGATATCGGTCCGTCCCGCGTTGGAATAGGTTTCATCTAATTCTCTGCCGCCGTAGGAGGGCCAGCATCCCGGGTAGGCTATGGTTTCGTTCCAGATGTCTGATATGGTTGCCACCTTTCCGTTTGTTTTTTTAGCGTAATAGGCAATCATATCGAGAACGAGGAGGTCAGCCCAAACCCCATCTTTATCGGTGATATGGCCTTTGGTGGTTAAACCCGAACTTTCTTCGCCGCCGATCAAGATGAGATCGCGCCAGTTGTCCGGCAGAGGTTTCAAGGCATTATATTCCCGATCTACACGGCGGATTTCTTCGATGTATTTGATCCCGACCGGGACCAGGAAGGTATGTTCCTGGATCCGGTCTTTCAGATCACCCGCCAGCAACTTATAGAAAGGATGGCGAATATAAAGGGGAATGGTGTTTTTCAAAGGCTTGTAGGCGTCGTTCCCGGGGATATAGCCTGCCAGGACTTCGATCAATGGGGAACCGGTCTGGGTGGCGATCACCCGACCGGTTATCTTTCGTTCGATTCCTAGATACCGGACGAGTATGGGCAGCATCTGGTTCGGGCGGAAGTAGGTTCCGCCCTTGTCAACCACCCCGAAGCGGTCCGCGTCAGTATCTGTTCCCACGCCAATATATGCGCCGGTCTTTCTCACAGCTTCTTTTAGGGCGTTGATATAGGGTTCCTCCGGGTTGGCATAATCCAGGCCGGGGATGTTGGGATCCCGTTCGGCATGGATGATCGTATGTCTTACCCCGATTTCCCCGAGCAACTTGGAAAGGTAGCCGCGGCCTGCCCCGTGCATTTCGTCGACAACCACTAATTTATCGTTAAAGAACTCCCTGATGTTGTCGACATCCAATGAAATCCTTTCGTTGCCGTGACCGCTTTGAAGGATCCACTGTGCATATGAAGGGAGCGGATCAAATCCGCGGACCAGTCCCCTCTCTTCAGCCATGCTAAGATCCGCTGCTTGAGCGCTTTGGTTGAGCAGCTGTAATTCGTTTATCCTGGAAGCGATAAAGTCTGTGACATTGGTCGGCGCTGGATACCCTAGGCGCGGGTTGAACTTGATCCCCTGCCACTCAGGCGGGTTGTGGCTCGCTGTGCAATTGATCAATCCTGCTGTCTCTTCCTGGTCCAGATAGTCGGTCAGGGCATACACCAGCGCGGGAGTAGGCGAATCGCGGCCTGCGAGATCGACCCTGAATCCATTCGCAACGCAAACTTGCGTGATCCAATTGGCCACCAGTCGAGCGTTTTTCCGACTATCATAACCGATGACGATCCTTTTGCCGCTCAGGTCTTCAGCGCCTACATAATCCGGGACATTCTGGCATTTGAGAAAATCGCAAATTGCCTGGGCGACCTGCTTTGCCCTCGTTTCGGTAAAATCGACCTGCCATCTGCCCCGGACCCCGGATGTCCCAAAGCGGAGGTACTTACGGTTGTATATTTCCTGCAGTAAACCGATGTGATTGGCGTCCCCGACCAAATCAATATCTTTGGTCCGGATCCGGAACCCGTACAATCTTTCGGCGATATTCCCGATCTGGATGACTCTGAAGGGCATGAACCGGTCAGGTGCCTGAGTGGGGTCCATGCTGTCCAGCAGGGGAAAAATCTCCTGGCGCATGCCTTCCTCAAGGGGTTTAAAGATAGGCGAGCCGAACATCTTTTTGGCAACGGATATTGCCCTTTTGCGCAGCTCGCCCATGGCGGGAAGCATCTCTTCGTCGATCATTTCCCGCTTTTTCCGCTCGGCAGGTGTGCGGGGACTAAACTGTTCATGTCGATACTGCCCGGCCTCCGCCATGATCGTCAGCAAGATGCTGATGATTTGGGCCTGGTCCGGAGCGATCCAGGCAGAGGTAATCTGATCGAGCGAGGTCTCGATTGCATCAAAGATTTTATGGATCGAGGCCAGGGCGGGTTTCCATTCATCAGGCGTGTTGGCTGAGACAAGCGCCCGATTATCCCTGACAAAGGGATTGGTGATTTCATCGATCGTCGACATAGTTATCGATCCTTAAACTATTCAGAAGGCGTTAGCAAGCCGCCGTGGCTCACGTTGAGTATTTCGATACTGCAGGAGTCGCCCGGTTTAATACCGGATGCCTTTTGCACGGATCTGCACAGATCCCACGCTGCTCCGGCAAGCTGCAGTTCGGAAGTGGATGAATCTCCTTCTAGCATCACCCTGAATAATGGCTCGGTTCCCGAGTAGCGAATATCCAGTCGCTTCAGATTAGGCATTGCTGCATGAATTTGGTCTTCTATTTTATGTAACTCTTTAATCTGCTTTAGGTCAGGTTTTGCACACACCTCAGCCGAGGCGATCACTTGAGGGGTCTTTTTTAAACACGCTGCCAGGGAAGAAAGCGAACTGCAGTGGGCCTCAAAATAGGCTTCCAGGATAAATAGGGCGGTGCGGATCCCGTCGCCGGTGTTGTGGAGACAATCATATAAAATTACATGACCGGCTTGTTCCCCACCCAAACCCATCGATCCGTTGATCGAAAATTGATCCGCGAGGCCGATCAGCTGCTCGGTAACATATTTGTCACCCACTTTGGTTTCAACGAAATTCATGCCTCTATTTTCGATAAAATCGACCAGACCTTGATTCCTCATGTTGGTTGCAACGATGGTTTTACCGAGCAATCTTCCCTGCCTGGATAAATAGTCTGCGAGGATAGCCAGTACATGGTCGCCGTCGATCAGATCCCCTTTTTCGTCGACGAAAACGACCCGATCTGCATCACCATCAAAGGCTACACCGAAGTTGGCGGAGTATTGTTGGATTAACTTCGATAAATCCTCGGGATGCTTGCGGATATGTTCCGAGCCCGATTTTTGGTTGATATTTGAACCGGTAGGGGAGGCATGAATGGTAACGATGTGTGCACCCAGGCGTGCCAGACATTCTGGGGCGTACCAGGAGGCTGCGCCATTGGCGCAATCCAGGACAAGGGTCAAGCCGCTCAGATCGAGGTCGGGGTGCTCGATTAATAAACCATCCAGGTACATCTCTCGCATCCCGGAGCCATCGATGAGCCTCCCGAAATCTACCGAGGAGACTTTTGAAAACATATCTTCAGACAGCGCAAGTTTTTCGATTTCATATTCATTTCCTTCAGAAAGCTTACAGCCATCCGAGTTGATGATCTTGATCCCGTTCATCTCGACCGGATTGTGAGAGGCCGAGATGACAATACCCGCCTGCGCTTCCAGCTTTCTTACAAGGTATGCCACGCCGGGGGTTGGAATGACCCCAACGTCAATTATTGTGGCTCCGGCAGAGAGCAGTCCGGTGGACAGGGAACTTTGCAGCATTTGCCCGGACTGACGTGTATCTCTGCCGACAATGATCGTCGGACGTTTCTGTTCCCCACACAGGACCATTCCGGTGGCGAGGCCCAATTTCATGACAAACTCTGGAACCAACGGGAATGAACCCACCGTTCCGCGTATCCCGTCAGTCCCAAAGTATGTAGGTGCATTTTTTTTCGACATGGAGATAACCTGCTTATTCCTTATAGAAATGGATTTATTTAAAAACGATATCTGCAACGACGGGCAAGTGATCGGAAGCAGCTTGGGCGGTTTCCGATTCATCGACCCAGCAATCATATCGGGCAATTCTGTCCGACGGGTATACCAGGATGTGATCTACCGATTTTTCAGCTTCAGGATGGGTTCGGATGCGATCATTTTTGGGGACCAGGCGCACAAAGCCCGGTTCAATCGATGTAAAAACAGAGGAAATGCACGCCTCCCTGTCATCTGCATTGAAATCGCCCAATATTATGATCACCTCTTTCTCTTTGATCTTGGACCTCAGCAAATCGAATAATGTCTTCATTTGCAGGAAGCGGAGCATCTGAGCTTCAGCGGATTTACCAGGTATTTCTTTGGATTCTCCTCCTCGTTCTCCGATCAGGGTGGTGAGATGCAAACATACCAGGTAAGGATATATCGGTGGGAATTTTATTCGCGAGACAATCGCATACCTTGGATCTGTGTCCCGTGTCCCCTCATAGATCGCCGGGCGATAAAGAGGTACGTTCCTTGGGGTTCCTGCCTTATCGGATTCACCTAACCGTGAGAAACCAAATTTTGAGTATACCGCATTCCCCTGAGCCCAATTCTGCCAATCGTGAAACAAACCATAAATCATCATGGTTTTTTTCACCTGCATATTCTCTTTCATTGAAATTGTTTCACCGAAGAAGTAACTTCGACCAAAATTAGTGGCTTTGGCGATTTGTTCACAGAAACTGCTCTTCACCTGGTTTGCATCCACCCATTCAGTGCATTCTTGCACACCCAGGATGTCCGGATTGATTTTTTTTATTGTGGCGATAATTTGCCTTTGGGTCGTAGGATTATCCTTGCTCTTCCCGCCCCCCCGCTGGAGGAGAGGAATCTCTTTCCACCCCCCGCCTATGTTGTAGGTCATCAGGCGGATTAATTTTTCGTTGGCCATGATATCCTCTAATTCCTTTTCGACATTTTATCGTTGGGATGGCCCTGCTCAATTTTCACAATAATTGGTACCTGTTCCACATATTTTTGGGCAGATTTTCGACCGCCAGGCAATTTTCAAGGCAATTATGGGTTGGTCAGAGTACAGCCTCGTGTGACGGGTGTTGCCCATACAGGTATTATGGCCTGACCCAATGCTCGGCAAGCTGAATAATATCATAGTTCATTGCAGCTGAAAGAAATTCTATGTGCCTTGGGAAACTCGGGCTACCAGTTTCCTTGCATGGCAAGCCTCGGGAGAAATTCTCCCGCAAGCGAGAAGATTGCTTGGTGTATGCGCTCCGATCTAAAATCGGATCTTTGCAGGACTGCGAGATTAGGCCCTGCTGAAAACGACCCAAACTGCGCGCATCGTTTGGGAGCCTTGATTGATTAACCGGTGAGGAGTTGTCGAATTAAAAATGATGCTGTCCCCGACGTTCAACGTATAGGTATCGAATCCCAACTCGATCACCAGTTCCCCTTCAAGGATAAAACCAAATTCACGGCCTTCGTGGTGAGACAAATCGACCCCGGAGGATGCGCCCGGGGCGTAATTGATTTCCAGAAATTCCGCCTCCGGTTCGGCCAGCGCGGTCAGCCTGGTCCAGGTGACACCACCTTTCAGATCGATGGTGGGGCGATTTGCGGCGTGTACTATCGGTGAGGGGGCCGACATGCTTGCAGTAATGCTCGAAGAATTGTTCTCCTGCCCTTGGCTGAGCTCCACCTCGCGCAAATCGCTGGCAGTGAAATCCCCGGTAGCGGTACTCTTATTTTCCAGGGGAAAGGTGTGATTATCCCCAGAATCCGGAAAGAAAAAATCCACGGGTACAGAAAGTGCCGCGGCTATGCTGTAGATGGACCTCACGGATGGATAGGCTTTCCCATTCTCGATCTGGCTGAGCATGCTGGCACTGACCTCTGCTTTGTGGGCCAGCTCACGCAGGCTCATGTCCTGGTTTTTGCGCGCGACCTGAAGTTTTTCGCCGATGGCGCGGGCGTGGTTCTTTTCTGGCTCTGGCATCCTTCCCTCTTGGGTTGGGGCGGTGGTTGGTGGATGGGAATGTCCAATTGTATCCAACATATCCGGGCATTGCAAGTCGTATATGTCAGAAATTGTCATCGCTGGATGGGTTTTGTTCAATCAGGGTTGACAAATAATAATATATTTGATATTAATTGTCCAATTACGCTCAACACTTTCGCCCCGGCCAGAGTACACATTATGGCGAGGCACCGCCACGCCCATATCTCAATAAAAAATGACTGCCCTTGGTGTCATCGGTCTGGATCTGATATGAATGGAAGTCGAATTGGTAAGCGACTGCGGGAACCCGGTCACACGATAGCGGGCGACACCGGCATGCGTCCAATCGATAACGCCGCGATCAAAGCCGGGATGAAAGCACCTCAGTCCACTTGTGAATTTACCCATTCCGCCGATATCCGGTAGGAGCTGTTACGTGATTCGGCGGAATTTATCTTTTTGCTTGCCTGGGTTAATCCAAGCAGCGTGGGCATCTCTCGCTGGACAGAATGGCTGTATCGAGCAGCTTCTCCTAATTTATTATTGTGAAGAAAGAAGGCTAGCATGAAACTCAATACTTACGGCACCATGGGCGTCGATTGGGAACAGCGCGTGGATTATGACCGGCTGCGCAAGGAACGGCTGGCGCGGGTCAAGAAGTTTCTCAAGGAATCGGAGATGGGTTCATTGTTGTGCTTCGATATGAACAACATCCGCTACATAACCAACACCACCATCGGCACCTGGGCGATGGATAAACTGGGCCGCTACTGCCTGCTGCCGCAGGATGATGACCCGATCAACTGGGACTTCGGCTCAGCCGCCAAACACCATGCTTTGTATGCTCCCTGGCTAGGGGAAGGACGCTCGCGCGCTGGTATTTCCACCCTGCGCGGCGCGATGCCGCCCGGTGCACATCGGGCGGAGGATGTGGCTCATAAGATTCGGGTTGAGCTCGAAGCGCGCGGCCTGCACAAGGAACCGATCGGCGTGGATGTCGTTGAGCCACCGGTTCTTTTCGCTTTACAGAAGGAAGGCCTGACGGTTGTGGACGGGCAGCAGCTGATGCAAGATGTGCGCGCCATCAAGACCCAGGATGAGATCACCCTGCTGAATATGGCCTGCATGATGGTGGATGCAGCCTACGAGGATCTTTACCGCTATATGAAGCCAGGCGTGCGCGAAAATGACTGCGTGGCGCTGGTAAGCAAATTGCTCTACGAGCTGGGGTCCGAACACGTCGAGGGGGTTAATGCCATCTCCGGGGAGCGCTGCAGCCCACATCCGCACATCTTCAGCGACCGCGCCCTGCGGCCGGGTGATCCGGCCTATTTTGATATTTTGCATGCCTATATGGGTTACCGGACCTGTTATTACCGCACGTTTGCGGTAGGTTCCGCCTCCCAGGCACAGGTGGACGCCTACAAGCGCTGCCGCTACTACCTGGATGTGGCTATCAATACCATTAAGCCCGGGGTAACCACGGCTGATGTGGCCAAGCTGTGGCCCAAGGCCGAGGAGTTTGGTTTCCCGAACGAGGAAGCCTGCTTTGCATTGCAATATGGACACGGCGTGGGGCTGGCGATCTGGGAGAAACCGGTCTTCAGCCGCCTGGTCTCTTTCGACAGCCCGCAGGTGATCGAGGAGGGTATGGTCTTCGCCCTCGAGACATTCTGGCCGGCCTCCGATGGCTGGTCAGCAGCGCGGATCGAGGAGGAGCTGGTCGTGACGAAGGACGGTTGCGAAGTGATCACCCGCTTCCCGGCGGAGGAATTGATGGTGGCCGGCGTGAAATACTACACCGCCAGCGGCCCACTTCCGGGTATTCGTGAGACTCAGTCCCATCGAAATCTGGATTACACGGGCGTGACCTATGGCGGTGCGGGACTCCCCACTGAGCCGATTCATGTTCGAGCGGATGGAGATGGACACGGCGCCGAGCGCAAGCCCGCCGCCAATCGGAAATCGAGATAAACCTGCTGCTCGAGCTAAACTATCAGGCATCCTTAGGCTGAAATGGGGACGGATAAGTTTCACGTCTCAAAAATCGATTGGGCTGGAGGGCAGACCCCCGAGGTTTATCAGGGTCACAGCACTGACTTTCGCCGGTCGACCTATGTCGACCGCTATGTCGGTTACGTGCACATGGGTGTGGGGGTCTGTTCTTTGGAAGAAGCTGGCAGCATCCAGCTGCATGTTCATTCCTTCGAGGAGAGCTTTTACATTCTTGAGGGAAGGCTGGTCGGTCTTATGGGTGAAAACGCTCACACCTTTGGACTGGGTGACTTTGGGTTGATTTCCACCGGTGTCGAGCACGGTTTCCGCAACGCTTGGAAGCAAACCGCCCTCTGGCTGGAGATGCAGGCTCCCCAGTCTCGCACGGCTGAGTCGAACCGGGATACATTCTTCATCGAAAGGAATCTGCCGAAGCAGGCTGCTCCGATTGATATGGGTGTGAGTGCGGCGGCATCCTTTTAATTAAAACGAGTGGATAGGCAAATCGAATCCTTGCCAAGGGGGTTGTCAGCTGAAGAATTCAAAGAATCCCTGCCTGGGCGGGCAAGCCTCATTCACCCGATTACAGGAAAATTTCTCATGAGTACTTCCTCGAAAGATCCAATCTACCGCTACGAGTTCACCGTTCCGGAGACGGCCCTGGATGAGAATGGGCACGTCAATAACGTTCATTTTGTCCAGTGGATGCAGGATGCTGCTGTCCGCCATTTCGAATCGCTCGGTGGTATCCCCCCGATGCGCTTTGTGGGAGCCACCTGGGTGGTGCGTTCGCACGGGATCGAATACCTCAATCCGACATTTGCAGGTGACCGGATCGAGGTGCGCACCTGGGTGGCCAACATCCGCCGCGTACGCTCGCTGCGCCGGTATCATTTTGTCCGGAAGCTGGACGGGAAGCTCCTGGTCAGAGGGGAGACGGAATGGGTCTTCGTCGATGCCGAGACCTGGCGCCCGCTCGCCATCCCCGGAGAGGTGGCGGGCATCTTCACGCTCCTTCCGGATGCCGGAAAAATATGAAAAAATAAACCCCCTCAAGCCGCATTTTTCGAATTTTTTGGAAAATATCGATGTGGGGGATTTTAACTAATCTATTTTTATGGCTTATTCTTTAACAAGAACAAGGGCTCCGCGGTCGGGCTCATTCCCATTCCCGGGTCAGAACCAGAGCAGGCGTACCGACATCTCCGCCGACTTACTCCCAGAGCTGGATTCAGCGCGCGGTCAGGCTACAGGACAGGACTAGCGCTGTGAAGTCCAGGCTTCCCAGGATTTCACTTCGGCACCGCGCAGCTCAATCATCTGCCGGGCTTTCCGCCTGCCTGGTTCCCCAACAAAGTACCCCTCCAGGTCATTCTCAAGATTTTTTAGATAGACTCGCGGATCCACTCTTTTTCGGACCGTGTCCTGCCAGAAGTTCAGGTGGGTGAATGACCAAAGGTGATCGGTGTCGCAAACCACCCGTACCGATGCAGGAATACCGCCCAAGGTCGCGAGCAGCTGCGGCCTGTCGTGATATAGAACCGCCTCATAGATCAAATCCTTTTGCCTGGATGTCAGCGGCGGTCGGAACGAATACTCCTCCAGGAAGCGCTGCGCGAGCTCCTTCCCAAGTTCGGCATGCCGATTTTTAGGATTGACCGCGGAGCCGGACAAGGCCAGCCCTTCGACACCAAGGCTGGCGGCGATCTCCTTCTCGCTCATCTGGCTCCAGCCTGCGTCGTGGAGAATGAAAGCAATATGAACCACCTTTTCGTCCACAGGTTCCTGATCCGCGCGAATAAGATCATTTGCAAAGGGCAGGCAGGTCGCAACGTGGACATCAGTGGTGCGGACATGCAGATATGGAAGAACCTTTTGAAAAAAGTCACGATAGGCCTGGTCGATAAGTTCCATGTACTTGTCGTCCCAGGGAATGTAGATCAGGTAGTGAAGAAGGTTGGGATCTATAGAAGTTTTGTCCGGGAAACGCAGGTTTACATCTGCAGGAATCCAGACCGGTTGGCCATTTGGAAGCTTAAAGAGGGCGTAGGGGAGATCAGGTGTTGAGATCATTTCAGTTCCAGAGAATGCGATGGTCCTTGGTATAGAAGAGCCAATCGGCTCTATCCCTGAGAATGCTTTGTTGGGCAGCTGTCTGCCTTACACCATTTTTTTCGATAAGCAAGTGCCTGTTCGAATTTATCGGTGCAGAGCCGAGGAATCTCATAGCTTGTCACAGTCTCAAGGGATTGCTCATCATTCACATCCCATGCATGAATTTCAATGTCATGATCGTGTAATGCTGAAACTACGCTTTCCGAAAATTGAGTTGGATGCAAATGGACTGCCCTGGCATGAGCGAGTCGCGAGGAGTGGACTGCCTGATGCTCGACTACATCCAGTTTCATCCAACTTTCGGACCGCGGGAATAATAAATCCACGGCGAGTCCAGGATATTCTTTCTGAATTGCCAGCAGCAGCGCTGGTTCGTATGAAGTCAATTCAATGGTGCCCCAAATATTTTTATAGTTGACTAGGACTCTCCCAATAATTTCTGCCGCTTCTGGTTCAGGCCCTTTAATTTCGATCGGCTTTGGAGCATAAATCGATAGATAGGCAGAACACACCCATCGGTCTTCGGAAAGGTCAGGCGATCTCTCCAGAGCTGGATACCTTGTAGCTATTTGGCATGCCAAGATGGGTCATGCGGTTAAGAGCGGCACAACGAATGACGGTCTGAGTGGTCTGTGTCTCCAATAGGCGCGCAGACACGCGCTCGCCGAAAATGGTTTTCAAGCGAAATATGCCGGTCTCTGCCAGCGAACGCATATGATAACCACAGCTCTCTTTCCAGGCCTTTCGGCCCAGCTTGCGGACCGCGCGCAAATTCTAATCTCGTTTCAGTCGCTCGGCATGCGTATTGCCATGTTGCCAGATATGAGCATTCTTGCGTGGCGGGATCAAAACCTCGGCCTGTGGAGCCTGGCGGTTGAGAGTGTCGTACACTTTTCGCTTATCATAACTGCCGTCCCCGGCCAGGTGGTCAATCGGTAGATCGACCTGGTTGAGCAAAGTTTCCACAATTTCCGCATCATCCACACTGTTTGGGGTCAACGCCACCGCTTCGATCTCGCTGCTCTCCGGCTCGGTCCCAAGATGTAACTTGCGCCAGGTGCGTTGTTTGGACTTGCCATGTGTCCTCACCTTCCATTCGCCTTCCCCGTAGATCTTCAGGCCCGTGCTGTCGATGACAAGATCGATAGATCCCGTGGCTTTCTTTGGCAAGGCGACCTTCAAATCTTTGCCGCGCCGCGATAGGGTGGTGTGGTCAGGAACAGTCAAGTTCATATTTAGCACGGCAAAGATCGAACGCATAAAACCTTCCGCCGCTCGGTTGGGCAAATGAAACACATTCTTCACGGTCAACAGGATCGTGATTGCCTCAGCGCTGTACTTGAATTGGCTGCCACGTGCCTTGTCGCCAACATACCACCAGCTCTTTTCAAAATCATCCGATAGCCAGATGGTGATCGAGCCACGTTCAACCAGCGCTTGGTCATATTCAGACCAATTCTTGACACGGTATATTGTCTTCGGGCGTGATCGTGTATTTATGTGTTTCGCCATATACCCATAAGATAATTTGCTGCAACTCTATTAAATTGGTTGGGTAGCTTTTGATTTCTGCCGCCAATCACCATTTCCGGCTGTGTTTTCTAATCTACCGCACTTCTACTCTATCCTTCAACAGCATCCCAATTCATTTAGCACAAAGTAAATGGTCCTCTCAATTGATAATATAAACCCATATCGTCCAATGTCCAACAAAAATATCCATTGAGGGAGTTGTTCGTCACATAAACACCATCGCCATTTGGATCAAAATAATGATATTGGTAGTTCCCGATATTAATCCAATTTATTGAAACCGGTAGTCCGATCCAAATTAGATCTGTATGCTTTACAAGATTAGCAATCACTTGCTTGCTGGTTGAATAATGGGGTAATTCAGATTTAGCGATGTCAGCAACAACACTATAGCTATCAGAATGCTCGACGACTAGATATACTACCCCAGCCGTAAAATTCGTTGCAAGGTAAAGCACAATAAAGATAACGACCAACCATATACGTGGTTTTGAATTTAATCCTTGTCCCATCCGACTAAAGGTACCAATTCCGCCAATAACCGCTAATGTTGATGAAATAAAATCTATATAATAGCCTGGACCGATGCTAATCCAGGTGTATGGTAAGGCCATGGAATGGAACGGGTGCACTGTTATGAAATGAAAAACTACGATCAACCCTGATAACAACCCGAGTACGGTTGTTCCGACGGAAAGCAGTCGATCCATTTTTCTATTGTTTAAGAAGCTGATTATTAAAATAAATAAACCAGCCATCTCGATATATAAGCCCCCACTTAAATAACCCGGCTTATAGTAGGTTTCTTTTCCGAATGATTGTATCGTTGAAAAAATATCCCACGGCAGTATCGATCCAACAATCAATCCGATACCGCTCAAGACAATTAGGATTCGCATCCTAGTAAGATATTTATCGTCCATATATTCCCCGTAGCCTTTTTAAATTATTATACTCTGTCCACAACCAGCCTCATTCTATTTCCTGATTCTGAATTCGCCAACAGCATAAAATTTGTATTGGTAATAGGTAATGTCAAATTATGTGTGTCAAACAATAAATGATATCAAATTATCCGACTGTTATTGTCATTCCATCCGGTTGGAACCCTGTTTTTTACCCTCTCCTATAACAAGAACCCTGGAAACCGACAGTCAACTATTTATGCACCAAAGCTATTTCGATCTATAAACCGATTTTGCCTCCAAAAATATCCAAAATTTCTGGAAGGGTTGAGATATGACCGGAGGGTGCAGTAGGGATATCCCGGCAATAAACTTCAACTTTCCGCAGTTGATCGAGAGGATAATTGAAGATCGCCCCTGAAGCTGAAGTGAGCTCATCCAGATAGAAATAATGAAAGACTACAGGGATTTGGTCGGAGGTTAGTCGAACGTCAAGCTCCACGGCGTCTACCCCTAGCTCAACTGCTCGTTGAAATGAAGCAAGGGTATTTTCAGGCGCCTCGTTTGGAATGCCTCGATGAGCAACGATTTCAAAATAATTCTTCATGGGATGTAATTAAACGACACGATAACCTGAGTTCACTCATACAGCGGGTTGCGGCGGGGAGTCGCATGATCGGATGATTTCTAGCAGAGCGGATCAATCCTGAGCAGCCGATAATCAACAGCACTTGTCTCCCGCTCCCGCACGGCGCCATCCCGGAAGATGCAAAGTTCTAACCTGACCGCACCAATTAAAAAGAGTTCTTTTTTCCGGCATCGAAAGTCTCACCAGGAATTACCCGTTCTGCACCTGGTCCTTGGTCGGGCGGGGTATTGCTTGGCCTGGTTCCTATCCTCGGTTATCTTGTTCCCGGCGTTGAATTGCGTTTCTTAGCCAGATCATTCGATTTCCCTGAGGAGTTTGCTGGCGTTCAAAATCGATCAAGTGCTCCACCTTCGCACGGTCCCCACCAACTTTGATGAGTAGATTGTCGAATAGCTCTGCCTGGTTGATCGATGTGCCAAACAGCTCATCTGCCGGGGTGGGCTTTTTCATGAGTTGCTGGACGAATCTTCCCAGTCGGGTGCCAATCCCTGGTTGAGGTGGGCTGGGTGGGTGAGATTTCTCCCGATCATACGTGTCGGTTTCATCCTCAGGCTCATAGAGATTGATCCCACAGTTTGGGCAGCGAGTAAGTTCGTAATAGATATAAGCACCGCAGTGGCCACATTCAATCTCATCCTCCGCGGGTTGGGGGTCAATACTGGTCGGCATGGTTTCTATACATCTTTAATCAGATTTAACCAGGCTGCTTCTGGCTAGCGCAATAATATTCACTATTCGGATGGGAAAATCATAAGAAAAGCATACTGCATATCCTCGTTTTAATCAACATCATCGACGAGATCATTGCAACGCCTGAAGGCGCCTTCCACGGCTGGATAAGTCAAATATTGGACAGGTTGCATTTTCTTTCAATATCTTGGAAAGATTAAATCTCTTCAATCTGGATATTGACAGCCGTGCTAGATAAAGTGGCAGGCATTTTTAGGCTCCTGCTGTATGATCAGGCGTCGTATCCAGGGTGTTTTGTACATTTCCTCTTGTTGTGCGCACAGGAAGCTTCCGCTGCCCGAACTGCGGCTGGAGCGGACACGGGGATCTGGTAGGGGCCGGGAACCAGCTGGGTCGGCATGCACCCCATGCCGATGTCGCTCGCCTGATCGAACAGGCGCATCCCAGGTATCTCCGTCCCTGGCAGCAGGGTAGGAGTAACGTCGCTGAAACCGACCGTCCGCACTCCCCGACGCTTTCGCCTCTGGAGGAAGCGTCCGCAGCAGTGGGTGTGCGGAAGTGGCTCGCCAGAGACTACGGCGGGAGGGCAGTCCCGGGAAACCGGAGCCGGGAGGCTGCTGCTCAACCGTTGGTAGCGCGAGGAAAAATCCTGGAACAGGGTACCATCGATCAAGCACCTCCAGGAACCCCCCAGCTTTAGCTGCGGGGAGTTTCAGTACCTGGTTGAGTTCGCTTGTATTTTCCTGGGCATCCTCATCAGCCTGTGGATTTTCAAGCGCAAACCGGCCCTGGCGCTCTACGGGCTGACCAGCATTGCTTTCTCGTTGACCTCCGCCGGGGCGCAGGGCATGCACCGCTATATCATGGCCGCCCCGGCATTGTTCCTAGTGCCTGCGTGCTGGGGCAAGTCCGAGGCTCTCGACCGGGCCTGGACGCTTGCCAATATTTTATGGAAGGGTCTCTTCTTCGCCATATTCGCCTTCGATCTCTGGGCGGGATAAGAATTGGAACTTTATCAAAGCGTTTCTTTTTACTTCGATCCCCCTGTTTCGATTTGGTCTTGAAATCCTTTGATTGGAAGGAAAAATGGGACCTGCTTCTGGGGGCCATTTGGTTTTGAGCTAGGTTGTATTGGTCTGGCGGGGAAGGATTGGCGAGATTTCCAATGCCCGAAGCTCTCCGATTTCTACAAAAATAAGATAAATTATATTAATCTAGATATTGACAGTCTTTATTGTCGTGTTATACTGTCCCGGTCATCATACCACCATACCAGGGTATCCATGATCAGGTACTTGCCGGTTCAAACTGAACGCTTGTACGAACGCATCGTCGAACAGATTGAAGCGCGTATCCTGACAGGCATGTTGGCTGTGGGGGATAAGCTGCCTCCCGAAAGAGAGCTGGCTGAACAATTTGCCGTCAGCCGCACTGCGATTCGGGAAGCCGTAAAAATCCTGCGAGAGAAAGGGTTAATTGAGATTCGCCCGGGAAAGGGTACCTTCGTGACCACTGCTCCCAATGACATGAAGCAGTCGTTTGACCGGTTTATTAACCATGGCTCACCGGACGGGTCAGCAAACCTGGTCGAAGTACGCGAGATCCTGGAGCCTGAAATTTCTGCCCTGGCTGCAAAACGCATGACCGACGAGTATGTCTCCGCCATGCGTGAAGCCATCCAGACGATGGATACTGCCTATGATAACGCCAATCTTTACATAGAAGCAGATCTGGACTTTCATCTGGCGCTGGCCGAAGCTACGCAGAATCCCCTTATCCCCGCCCTGATGGACACCATTATCGATTTGCTCCGTGAGCAGCGCAAGCGCATTGCCCAAGCGGATGGCGGTCTACAGCGAGGTCAGGTTCATCATAAAAAAATCCTGGAAGCAGTTATCCAGCGTGATCCGGAAGCAGCACGCCGGGCAATGCGGAACCACCTGCAGCAGGTCCGGAAAGATTCTGAAGCCTCTCCGATTCCATCGGGTTGAGGCTTTTTTATTTGGAGTATAGGATGGCAAAGCTGGGATTCATTGGATTGGGAGTGATGGGCAGCCGCATGGCGAAGCGCCTGATGGATGCCGGCCACAGCGTCATCGGCACCAACCGCACAAAATTAAAAGCAGCCCCGCTGATCAAGGCCGGCATGGCCTGGGGCGATACACCGAGGGCGGTTGCCCAATCCGCTGAGATCATTTTCAGCATGGTGACCAACACTGCCGCGCTCCAAGCGATCGCCGAAGGCCCCGATGGTCTCCTGGCAGGATTGGGCCCAGGCAAGGTGTATGTGGACATGAGCACGGTCAGTCCGGCGTTCAGCAAGGAGCTCGCTAAAAAGGTGGCCGAATATGGCGCCGCGATGCTGGACGCCCCCGTCTCGGGCAGCGTGCTCACCCTGGAAGAGGGCAAGCTGACCATTATGGTGGGTGGCGAAGAGGCTGTCTTCGAGAAGGTGAAACCAATTCTCCTGGCCATCGGGCAAAAAGCGATCCATGTGGGTGCAAACGGGTTAGCGGTCTCGATGAAGATTGCCACTAATCTCAGTCTGGCGGTGCAGATGCTGGCATTCAGTGAGGCGGTGTTACTGGCTGAAAAAAGCGGAATAAAACGCGAGGTAGCCGTCGAGGTGCTGTTGAACAGTGTGATCGCATCGCCGATGGTCAAGTATCGCGGCCCGTTCGTTTTGAAAATGCCGGACGAGGCCTGGTTCAACGTCAATATGATGCAGAAGGACATGAACCTTGCCCTCGAAATGGGCCAGCAGCTGGATGTTCCCCTGCCGACCACGGCGGTGACCAATGAGATGCTTACCGCCGCGCGCGGCCTGGGGCTGGAAGAGATGGATTTTGCCATACTGTTCGAAGTTCTGGCACGTTTGTCTGGAGTGAGCTAATGGCCAAAAAAGCATTAAATCCCCCGGAAGAAAAAACCGATCAGACAAACATAGAGCACTGGCTGCACTGCTATGAGCAGATGGCCAGGATCCGCCAGTTCGACGAGCGGGTCAACGAGTTATACCAGAAGGCGCTGATGCCCGGCCTGGCGCACCTGTATATCGGACAGGAGGCGGTAGCGGTTGGCGTGTGTGAAGCCCTGCGGCATGACGACTATATCACCAGCACGCACCGTGGACACGGACACTGTCTGGCAAAGGGAGCCTCAATCGACCGCATGTTTGCTGAACTGCTCGGCAAGGAAGCTGGCTACTGCCGCGGCAAGGGCGGTTCGATGCACATCGCAGACCCAGACTCGGGCAATCTGGGTGCCAATGCCATTGTCGGCGGAAGCGCCGGGATCGCTACCGGGGCTGCGTTTTCGGCAAAAATGCGCGGCAGCAGCCAGGTGGCCGTGTGCTTTTTCGGTGAGGGGGCGCTGGGCCAGGGTTTACTCTACGAAGAGATGAACATGGCCTCCCTGTGGAAACTGCCGGTCCTCTACGTCTGTGAAAACAACCTGTACAACGAATACACTTCGGTTTCCGAAGCACTGGCGGGGGAAGTGCTTACCCGGGCCAGGGCGATGGGCATTCAGGCTGTCTCGATCGACGGCCAGGATGTCCAGCAGGTATATGCCACCCTTAGCGAACTGGTCGAGCGCACCCGTCGGGGCGATGGACCGGCTTTTATAGAATGTAAGACTTATCGTTATTACGGGCATCATGTCGGCGACATCAGCCGGGGCTACTACCGCTCAAAGGAGGAGGAACTGGAATGGAAGGAGAAACGCGACCCGCTGAAGATCCTCGCGGGCCGGTTGATCGCCCAAAAACTCACTGACCAGGCCGTACTTGATAAAATCCAGGCGGAGGTCGCAGCCGAGGTGGAGGCCGGGGCACAGTTCGCGATCGACGCGCCGTATCCAGAAAAAAGCGAAGTGACTGAGGATGTCTATGTATAGTACTTCTCAATCAAAATGCCCTGCCGGGAGGCGCCGCTATGGCTGAGCGTGAATTGACCCTCGGCGAAGCTATTCGCGAGGCGCTCTCTGAAGAGATGCGTCGCGATGAGCGCGTGTTTGTTATGGGTGAGGACGTCGCAGAGGCTGGAACGGCCTTCAAGGTGCTGTCAGGTCTCGTGGACGAGTTTGGCACGAAACGGGTGATTGATTCCCCAATTTCCGAGGCCGGGATCAGCGGTCTGGGTGTTGGCGCGGCCATGACTGGCATGCGCCCGGTGATCGATATCATGTTTGGGGATTTCCTGACGCTGGCGTTGGACCAGATTGCCAACCAGGCAGCCAAGATTCACTACATGTCGGGCGGGAAATGGAGAGTACCGATCGTCTTTCGAACCACACTGGGGGCTACGCGCCGTTCGGCTGCCCAGCACTCGCAGAGCCTGCATGCCTGGGTCAGCCACGTGCCCGGCTTGCAGGTCGTGCTGCCCTCCACGCCATACGACGCAAAGGGGTTGCTGAAGACTGCCATCCGCAGCGATAACCCGGTCGTTTTTTTCGAAGACAAAATGATGTACAAGTTGAAAGGGCCGGTCCCCGAAAATGAGTACACTATCCCATTCGGCAAGGCGGATGTCAAGCGCTCCGGAGAGGATATCACCCTGGTTGCGACGAGTTCGATGGTCCAGGTGGCGCTCGGAGCAGCTAAAAGGCTGGAGGAAGCCGGCATTCGCGCCGAAGTCATCGACCCGCGCACGACTGCGCCTCTGGACAAGCAGACTCTGATCGAATCAGCCAAGAAGACCTCCCGGGCTATCGTCATCGATGAGGGCTACGAGAGTTACGGTGTTACTGCCGAGCTTGCCTCGGTCATCGCCGAAGGGGCGTTCTATTACCTGGACGCGCCGGTCAGGCGCATGGGCGCCATGGATGTGCCGATCCCGTTCTCGCCGGTGCTTGAGGACCTGACCGTCCCGACCGAGGAAACCGTCTTCCAGATGGCCAAGACCCTGTGCGGGAGAGATTGAATGGCGACCAGTGTGATCATGCCCGCGCTCGAAATGGCCCAGGAATTGGGTGTGCTCGTCCGTTGGCTGAAAAGGGACGGTGAGGCGGTGACCAAGGGTGAGCCGGTGATGGAAATCGAGACGGACAAGGTAACCGTGGAGATCGAGGCACCCGCCTCCGGGGTCTTGGGTGGTATCCTGGCCAAGGAAGGCGATGTGGTCCCGGTCGGCCGGACAATTGCCTGGATCATGGCACCCGGCGAAACGCCTCCGCCCATTCCGGCTGCAGGCAAACTGCCCTCGGCGCGTGTTTCATCGGTTGTCCTTCCGCAGGCAAAAGCCAATATGCCAGCAGCTCATCCTATCGAAGCTTCGCCCTTGGCGCGCAATGTCGCCGCAGAGCAGGGGGTAGACCTCACCCAGGTCACATCCGATGGCAGGCGCATTGAAAAGGCGGACGTGCTAGCCTACATCCAGAAACAATCTGGGGGAGCCATCAACGCCGCCTCATCTTCAACTGGGGCTGGCCTCTACCGCCTGCTCCCCGCTTCCCCCAAGGCGCGCACCCTGGCCGCAGAGCGCGGTCTGGAGCTCGGGAACATCCCTGGCTCGGGGCCTGGAGGAGCAGTGCTCGTGGCGGACGTAATGGCGGTCAACAGAGCTGACATACCCGCAGGGGAACTCGAAACACCGGGCATGGTTTGGCGGATCATGGCCGAGAGAGTAGCCTCCAGCTGGACAAGCGTGCCGCACTTCTATCTGGTGCGGGAAGTGCAAGCGACCAGCCTGGTGCAGTGGCGTGAGCGCGTTGCCCCGGACGTGGAAAAGAAAACCGGGATCAAGCTGACCTACACCGATCTGCTGGTCAAGCTGCTCGGTTTTGCCCTCGACAGACATCCACGGCTCAACGCCGCCTGGGAGCAGGGGGCTATCCGCTGGAACAAGGCCATCAACATCTCTCTGGCGGTGGCGGTGGAAGATGGCTTGGTCGCGCCGGTTGTCCCCTCTGCCGACCGCGCCAGCCTGAGCGAAATCGCTGCGCAACGCAAGGACCTGGTCGAGCGCGCGCAAGGCCGCAAGCTACGCCCGGCTGACGTCCGTGGAGGCACTTTCACCCTGTCCAACCTGGGCATGTACCACGTGGATGCCTTCAACGCTATTGTCAGTTCTCCCCAAGCGGCCATCCTAGCCGTTGGGCAGATCGCCGACCGCGTCGTGGCGGTCGACGGTCTGCCGGTAGTCCGGCCGACGATCATCCTTTCCCTTTCCTGTGACCATCGCATCGTGGACGGCGCCCGGGGGGCGCAGTTCCTCGACGATCTATCAAGTCTGATTGAAAATCCCTGGAGGTTGCTGATATGACTGCACCCGAAAGACTCCGGACCGCCTCGGTGACCAAGGCAGCCCGCCGGCAAAGTGAACTCCCCGCCTTGGGAGAATTTGGAAGTTTTGTCGGCGGAAAATGGGTTAAGAGCCAAGATGCTGTGGACGTGCGCAGTCCCTATGACGAATTGCTGGTGGCTGTGGTCCACCGCGCTGGGCCCGAGGAGATCGAGACTGCCATTGCCAGGGCAGCCGAAGCGTTCCCCTCCATGCGCGTTTTGCCTGTCTGGAAGCGGGCAGATGCATTGGAAAAGATCAGCGCTGGGATAGCTGCCCGGAGGGAAGAGTTTGCCCAGACCATCGCCCTAGAGGCCGGCAAGCCGATCAAGACCGCCCGAGCCGAGGTCGATCGCGCAATTTTCACCTTCAAGGTTGCCGCAGAAGAGACCAAGCGCATCTACGGCGAGATTGTCCCTTTGGACTGGCAGCCCGGGATGGAAGGCCGCGAAGCCCATATCCGCCGAGTGCCGCTGGGGCCGGTGGCCGGTATTACACCGTTCAATTTTCCGATTAATTTGGTAGCCCACAAGGTTGCGCCGGCGCTGGCAGCCGGGGACCCGATCATCATCCGGCCGGCCAGCCAGACACCGGTCAGCGCGTTGAAGTTGGCCCAGATCATCGCCAAAGTCGACCTCCCGGAAGGAGCCTTCAGTGTGGTGGCCAGCACCACCCAGGCGGCCGCGCCGCTGGTGGAGGATGAACGAATCCGGTTCCTGACTTTTACCGGCAGCCCGGCGGTCGGCTGGGCGCTCAAGAGGCGTGCCGGCCGCAAGCGCGTGACTTTAGAGCTTGGGGGCAACGCTGGCGTGATCGTCCACCGGGATGCCGATTTGAAATACGCTGCCGAACGCGTGGCTTGGGGAGGTTTCTCCTATGCCGGCCAATCGTGCATCTCGGTCCAGCGCGTTTATATCCACGCGGATGTTTATGATGCCTTCCGGGACGAACTGGTCCGGCGGGTAAAGGTGCTTAAGGTCGGTAACCCCTTGGATGAGGACACTGACGTAGGCCCGCTGATCGACCGTGGAGCTGCCGAACGCGTCGAGGCCTGGGTGGAAGAGGCTCGGCAAGGCGGGGCCCAGCTGTTGACCGGAGGATCCCGGAATGGAAATTTATGGCAGCCGACAGTCCTGGCGGAGATCCAGCCGAGCATGCGTGTCAGCTGCCAGGAGGTGTTTGCTCCGCTCGTTGGTCTTTTCCGCTACACGGATGTCCTGGAAGCCATCCGGGATGTGGACGACTCTGATTACGGGCTGCAGGCCGGGCTTTTCACCAACGACTTGGGCGTGATCCGGGAAGCTTTCGAGAATATCGAAGTAGGTGGCCTCATGATCAACGATGTCTCCACGTTCCGTATCGATCACATGCCGTACGGCGGTGTCAAGCAATCGGGGACAGGTCGCGAAGGCCTGCGCTATGCCATTGAGGAAATGAGCGAGTTGAAGCTCCTGACATTCAACTCTAGATAGATTGCCCTTCTAATCTTGGTTATCCCGGGAAGACCTATTCCCGCGATAAAAAAATCTTATCTGTATGGAGGAAAGAGATGTACAAAAAGATCTTGTTTTCCATCGTTCTGACAGCCGTCCTGGCGGTATCGGCTGCCTGCGGAGCTGCCACCCCTACCTCACCCGCCATCTCAGTATCGACCGGTGTCCAGGTCGCCAACACGGACACCCCCCAGCCTGCCGCACCGACCAATGTACCGACTGCCCTGCCGCCGATCAAGATCGGCATATCGCTTTCCCTCTCGGGCGATTTCTCCGCCGACGGGCAGGCATTCCAGCAGGGCTACCAGCTCTGGGCTGACACGGTGAACAAGGCCGGCGGAATGCTTGGCCGCCAGGTCCAGCTGGACATCGTCTCGGACGCCTCGAGCACTGACCAGGTGCAGACCAACTACCAGACCTTGATCAACGTCAACCATGATGACCTGGTCTTTGGCCCGTATTCCACCCTGCTGACCAAACCGGCTTCGGTGGTCGCCAACCGCTATGGCTATGCCATGGTCGAAGGTGCCGGTGGCGGTCCTTCAGTTTTCACTCAGGGGCTGACGAATATATTTGATGTCTCCCTGCCGATCGCCAACAACCTGAACAGCTTCGCCGAATACCTGCTGGCTCTGCCAGCCGCTCAGCGTCCGACGAGTGTGGCCTATGCCACCGAAGATGATCCCTTTACCCAGCCGCAGGTCGACACGGTAAAAGCCCTTTTGGACGCCGGTGGAATCAAATCTGTTTCCTATCAGGTCTACCCGGCGGAGACGACCGACTTCAATCCGATTGCCGATAAGCTCATCGCCTCGAAGGCACAGGTGATTGTTGTTGGAACCATGCTTCCTGACATCCTCGCCATGGTCCAGCGCTTCCAGCAGCAGCATTTCAACCCGCAGGCATTGATCGCCACGGCCGGGCCTGACCAGGGCGACCAGTTCCTTACCCCCATTGGAGGTGCAAAAGTTGCCGAGGGGATCATGGTCCCGAACGGCTGGTATCCGGAAAGCAACAATCCCGGGAATGCAGACATGGTGCAGGCTTATGTCGCCAAGTATGGAGGCAAAGTCGCCGATATCAGCGCCGATGTCGCCGAAGCATATTCCGTCGGCCAGGTCGTACAGCAGGCTGTTGAAAAAATTCAAAGTCTAGATAACGCCAAGCTGATCGCCGAGCTGCATTCGGGCGATACGTTCAATACCGTGCAGGGACCGGTGAAATTCGATTCAACCGGCCAGAACACCGCTCAGAAGGCTTATTTGTTCCAGTGGCAGAATGGCGCACTTGTACCGATCTATCCAGCGGATGCGACAGGTGCGGTCAGCCCGGAGTTTCCCAAGCCGAACTGGCCTTAGTTTGTTTCTTCTCCATTGAATACCCGCAAAGGGGTGACCGCCTGTGGCTGCCCCTTTGCGGGGAGCGTGTGCCAACCAACGGATAACAAGGAATGGGAAGCGGGAATTAAAACCGCTCTCAAGGAGTGCGATATATGAAATTGGTTGCCGACGGAATCATCACCGGTCTTATGGCGGGCAGCATCTATGCATTGATGGCTTCCGGGTTAACCCTCATCTTTGGGGTCATGGATATCATCAACGTAGGACAGGGAGCGCTGGTCATCCTGGGAGCATACCTGAGCTACTTTTTGGAGCAGAAGTTCCACATTGATCTGTTCCTTGGCCTGCTTATAACCATGCCTGTCATGTTCCTCTTTGGCCTCCTGATTGAATGGGTTTTCATCCGCCCGCTGAAGCGGGACCGCACGACCCTATCCATCTTGGTCACCTTTGCCATCGCCCTGGTCCTCGAGGGACTTCTCGGCCTCCTTTTTTCGACGAACCTGGTGAAATTGCAGGCCTGGTATGTCAATGCTTCTTTTCACATCGGCAGTTTTTATATTGCCTACGTTCACATCTTCGGATTAATCCTGTCTGTAATTCTGATGGCGTGCTTGTACCTGCTTTTGTACCGTACGAAATTCGGGTACAGCCTGCGGGCTTCCATGCAAAACCGTACCGCGGCTGAGCTCATCGGGATAGACGTGGAGAGGGTGTCGGCGGTCACTTTCGGAATCGGCGTGGCGCTTGCCGCAGCCGGAGGGATGGCCTATGGTGCGACCTCCTCTTTCAACCCGGCCAGCCATTACGACCTGATCTCGCGACTCCTCGTCATCATCATCCTGGCGGGTATGGGCAGCGTGCGTGGGGCATTGATCGCGTCTTTGGCCATGCTGGTGGTCGAAGATGTCACCTCCGTGCTCTGGTCTCCGGTGTGGGCCAGCACTGTTTTCTTCATTGTTTTAATTATTATTCTGGTTGTCCGTCCGCAGGGTCTCTTCGGACAGCTTCGCAGGAGGCAGCAATGAAGGCAGTCAAAATTGCGGGGCTCCTTGCACTGCTGGCTGCCCTGATCATATTCCCGCAGGTATTTTCCAACCCGGCAATTACCACGGTGGCGGTGTTCACGTTGCTGTTCGCCACAGCGGCCACTGCCTGGAACATCTTTTCCGGTTATACCGGGTACATCGCACTCGGTCATGCCGCCTTCTTCGGCATCGGTTCCTACGCCATCGCCCTCATGTGCAAAGATTGGAAGATTCCCGGCGGCAGCCTGCCGTTCCTGCTGCTGCCCGCGGCGGGGCTTGTCTCGGCTGCCTTTGCACTGCCATTAGGTTGGATCTCCCTGCGTACGCGCCGGCACACTTTTGTGGTGATCACGATTGCCATTTTCTTCGTCATGCAGCTTATGGCTTTCAACCTGCGTTCGATCACCAACGGATCAGCCGGGATGGAATTGCCGATCCCGGCCCATTGGAGCGGGAAATTTTTCAACATCCCCTTTTATTATGTGGCTCTTTTCATACTAGTTATCGCCCTCGGCGTTTCCTGGTGGATTCGTAACTCCAAGTACGGGCTGGGGCTTCTCGCCATCCGTGACGACGAGGACCGGGCGTTGGGTCTGGGGGTAAAAACAGATCCCTCAAAATTGATCGCATTCATTCTTTCCGCATTTTTTGTCGGCATGGTGGGTGCACTTCACGCCTATTTCGTTGAATTGATCTTCCCGGCGTTTGCCTTTGACCCCCTGTTTGATGTCGCCATTGCCCTGATGACTTTCCTGGGCGGTCTTGGATCCCTGGGAGGGCCGATCCTGGGTGCATTTCTTTTGGAGCCTACCCAGCAGTACTTTACAGTGCGCTTCAGTGAGAACGGTTACTACCTGATCGTCTACGGCTTGCTTTTCCTGGGTATCATTCTCCTGCTGCCCGAAGGCATCCTGCCGACTCTGCGAAAAATCTGGTTCAAACGGAAGTCAGCTCGCGACAGGATGGAGAGCGAAGGCGGCTCTAATGATTTGGCGGAAGTGAATAAGCCGCCGGTGCTGGTGAAAATGCCCCAGAAGGGCAGGGTCGAGCCATGAGTTTATTGGAAGGAAGGGATATCTCAAAAGCGTTTGGAGGCATCCGCGCCCTGGATGAGTGTTCGGTGAGTGTTGAAGAGGGGAGTATTACCGGGCTGATCGGTCCCAACGGGTCGGGCAAGACCACCTTGTTCAATGTCGTCACCGGGTACGAGTTGGTTGATCGGGGCGAGGTATGCTTTAACGGTCAAACGATCACGAACTACCGGCCGGATCGGATCTTTGAGTGCGGTATCGCCCGGACCTTCCAGCTGACCCGCATTTTCCCTCGCCTGACCGTTCTGGAGAATATGCACGTTGCTGCGCAGCGGAAAGGGCTCATGGCCCTGATCAGGCGCTGGACCACTTCGGAGGAACAGCAGCGGGCCTTGGAGCTGCTCGATTTTGTGGGGATTACCCATCTCAAAGATGTGCCAGCAGCTAACCTTTCTTATGGTCAGAAGAAGCTGCTTGAGTTTGCCTTTACGTTAATCGCGGAGCCGAGTGTTATCCTGCTGGATGAACCCGCTGGCGGCGTGAACCCGACGATGATCAATCAGCTCGCAGAGCGGATCCGCACCCTGAATAAGAATGGGATCACCTTCCTGATCGTCGAGCACAATATGGAGTTTGTCATGAGTTTGTGCAGTCGAGTCATGGTGCTGCACCATGGCCGGAAAATTGCCGACGGCACTCCCTCCGAGGTGCGCAACGACCCGGCGGTTTTGGAAGCTTACCTGGGAGCATAGATATGATTTTGGAGCTGCACGACCTCGTTGCCGGTTATGACGGCAGCAATGTTCTCAAGGGGGTTACACTTTCTATCCAGGCCGGTTCGATCAGCTGCATCGTCGGTCCGAACGGGGCGGGCAAGTCGACGGTCTTGCGGGTCATCAGTGGTTTGTTGAAGCCCCGCAGCGGCGATGTCATCTTCAACGGTCATTCCATTGCCGGGAAAAGCCCCCGTCAGATTCTTTCGATCGGGATCGCTCAGGTACCGCAGAACCACAGCCTGTTCCCGGACATTTCGGTTAGGGATAATGTCCGCTTGGGAGCTTTTATGCTCCACGATGCGTCGCTGGTGGATGAGCGCCTGCAAACAATCGAAGAGCTGTTCCCGGTGGTGAAGGAACGTGCCCGGGACAGGGCCGGGGATCTGTCCGGCGGCCAGCAGCGCCTGGTTGAGTTTGCCCGCTCGCTGATGCTGGATCCGGCATTGATCCTGCTGGATGAGCCTTCTATGGGCCTGGATCCAAAAACTCTCAAGCAGGTTTTCGATACGATCAAGGTGATGCACGGCACCGGCCGGACAATCCTGCTTGTTGAGCAGAATGTGCGCGCCGGCATGGCAGCCTCAACCCACGGGGTCGTTATGGAGAGCGGGCAGGTACGCTTGGAGGGAACCAGCCAAGAGATCCTGGACAACTCTCAGATCAGCCATCTCTATTTGGGCGGGACATTGGTCCCACAGCAAATCTGAACCAAGGGTTGGGAGTAAAGCCATGCCAGATGAACTGGTAGAATCTGCGATCGCCAATTGGGCGCCGCGTTTCACCTCGCAAGGGGTCGACTACAATGATTTTTTGCGTACGACGAAACGTATTGAGCGTTGGGACGAATGGTGCAAGGAATGGTGCATCACAGGCGACTTCCATGTTTCCCTGGCCAGGCAGGTTCTGGAAAAGGGGAACCAGATCAGCGCCGGCGAGGCCTTCATTGCGGCAGCTCTCTGCTATCATTTTGCCAAATTCATGTTCCAGGATCACCAGGAAGAATATCTGGCTGCCGGCCGGAGATCCATCGATGCTTACGCCCAGGGTCTGCGGCTGCTCGACCCGACCGGTGAGCGGATCGAAATCCCGTTTGACGGGGTGACCATGGTAGGCACCCTGCGCCGCCCGCAGGGAGCGGACCGCCCGCCGCTCATAATTCTCCTTCCCGGTTTAGATTCAACCAAGGAGGAATTCTTTTATTGGGAGGAGGTGTTTTTAAAGCGGGGCCTGGGAACCTTTTCGCTGGACGGGCCGGGTCAGGGGGAGTGCGGGTACCGGATGCACATCCGCCCGGACTATGAGGCTGCGGTTTCAGCTGCGCTCGATTACTTGGACAAGAGAAATGACATCGAATTGAAACAGATCGGGATGGCAGGGGTGAGCCTGGGAGGTTTTTACTCGGAGCGTGCCGCTGCCTTCGAGCCGCGGGTCCGGGCTGTCGTGGGTAACTGCGGTCCCTGGAATTGGGCGGAATGCTGGCCGCACCTGCCGGCGCTTTCGAAGGCGGCATATATTTTCCACTCCGGATCGAAGAATGAGGCTGAGGCGTTGGAGAATGCCAGCCTGCTTTCCCTCGAGGGAGTGGCGCAGGAAATAAAACAGCCGCTGTTGATCATACACGGCAAGCTCGACCGGCTGGTCCCCTGGGAGCAGGCGCATAAGATCGCCCAGGCCGTCGGCAGGAATGCGCAGCTGGCCATATTCGAGAACGGCAACCATGTGTGCAACAACATTCCGAATGTCTACCGCCCTCTCACCGCGGATTGGTTAAAGGAAAAACTGGTAAAATAGGTGGACGACCACGGGATTTGTACTTTTTTGGCTTTGACTGGCACGAGATCGGGAAAATTACATTAAGGCAGGGTCAATCCATGGTACTGATCGATTTCCTCATCACCGGCATAGCTTTGATCGCCTGCCTGGGGTTGTATCTTCTTGTCCGCGCAAGGAACACGTCCCGGGCTAACCCATATTACAACTGGATTTATGGATCGCTGGGGTTAATGCTGCTCATCGGAGTTGCATCGCCGCTGATTGTCTATCTTCTGCGGATCGCGAATGTAGAAAACGGGGATCTTCTGGAAAAGACGCTGGCCGGCGCGCTTCTTTTCACCCTGGCGCTTGTAATTCTCCTGTGTGTCTTTATGGGTGGAATCTTTGACCAGCGTTTGCGGCAGATGCTCTCGGGAGATTACTGGGTGCGTTGGAGCTATAGCCCCCAGGAGCAGACGGCATTTGCAGAAAGCGAAGTATCCAGGCAGTCACATAATGCTGGCAAGTACGCAATGTATTCCCTGATCTTTGCAGTTGTTTTCGGCGTCATGTTTGGGCTGATCGGTACCGGCAGCGGTCATGGGCTGCAGATCGGCGCAATGTCTGCCGGGATCGTTCTGGGCGCGGGAGCGCTCTTGGTGGTGATCACCTATCTGGATGCCCTTTCAAAGGAGGTGCGCCTCCTGGAAGGCAAAGAGCAGCAGGGCGGGGAAGGGATAATCAATGCCACGGGGATGTATCTCTTCGGTCGTTATTTCCCGTTTTCGGGTTTCAACTTATGGCTCGATCAGGTTAGCCTTCAGGAGGGCAACCCACCGGAGCTGAAGTTCCGCACCCTGAGCCGCACGCGATATGGCACGACTCCCAATGAGATCCGGCTGCCTATTCCGGATGGGAAATTGGAAGAGGCCAGGGGGCTGGTGGACAAATTCAAGGCAGGAATGAACAAAGTTTAAACCCGTTCAGGGAGGGACAAGCAGTTGCCGGAGAACCATCCATATCAAGCTTAGGGGGATCTTGCGGACATCTTTACCAGTTAATAATTGCGCATAGATATCTCTTTGGATAAGGACTTATTTCTCATTGAATCGAGATCCGAATCATGTTAAACTAAAATCGCATTGCTGAGGCACGTCTGAGGCAGGTTGTCTGTCGTCGTTGAAACCACTGCCATCTTGCATCTTGCGCAAACATTTAATCGGTATCGCTGTGTTTCGGCTTTTTATTGGTAAAGGAGGTTGCGATGAAAGCGATTTGTAGTCTGCTGCTGGCCGGCAGATTGTTTTTATCGGGGATATTGCTCTGGGGGATGGTCACCCTCCCTATTTCTGCGGGTGCACAGGGGGATTCACTTACCTTGTATCCCCTTTCCTTTAATATTCCAGATCCGATGTGCCAGGGCGCGGATACCACAATTCCATTAATCGTCGAAACGGAGACCGGGCTACCAGTTCCCTATGCCGACGTAACCATTCAATCAACCAATACCGGTCTCACCAAGAAAACCGACGCCGATGGAGGGGTCAGTTTTGATTATCCTGCGACAGAGACCGGCACGGATCATATCAGTTTGATTGCGCAAACCTCTGACTATCGAACCGGCAGGTTAAGTCTCACCGTGAACGTATTGAAATGCAGCTGGGTGGTTTCCATGAATTACACGGGAAAGTACCCGGTGGCTGGGATGGAGACCTTTCCAGCCTGGGAGGTGGCCGGTGCCGCCGTCAAGGTGGATGTCATGCCGGATGGAGTTACCCTGACAGGTTCGGGTAATTTCGTCTTGTGGGGAACGAGTTATGTAAAGACCGACAAGATAAGCTGCCCGTTCCTATCCATAAGCACCCAGGTTCCCCTGAGCCTCAAGGATTCCCACCTCGAAAACAACCGCATCTATCTCAGTCTGACCTGGGATTATCCCACGCCGAATATCCAGATCAGCGGCGGTGGCGTTTGCACTGCGGACGGGTATCAAGTGGCAACCATGTTTAATCCGCAATTCAGCGTGGGCTATGATGTCGTCAAGCCATTACTCAGCAGCACCCTGGTCGTTCCGGCAAGCGCGAATACGACCAGTACCACGATTACCTCCGGAGTGCTGTGGCAAATTTCTGGACAGGGGGTGGAAACCATTACCGTTGAGCCGGTCTTCAGCCAGTAAAATGCCAAGGCGGTTGCGATGAGGCTCAAATGTGACCCGGGGTTGAGGGCGAGATTGCCCCGCTGGAGGGTGCTCTTCGAGGCGGGCATGCAGAGGTCCACACCTGCCGCGGAGACCAAAAATAATCTCAGATTGAGACCTTCGCTGCGAATTTCCGGTCGCGATTTGCCTGGTGAAGAGAATCAGCTGCTATTTCTGATTTCGTCGAACCATGGCGCCTTCCGGATGGATCTTCAATATTGACCGGCATGCCGTTCTTCGGTGTGTTGGGTATTTTACATTTCAGAGCGGCGGAACCAGGATCGAAGAATCGGACTGGTTCCTGGCCAATAAGTCCTGGGAGATACCTAGATGAATAGTCGCCTTTATAAATTAGCGTCCGTTCCCTTTGTTTTATTCCTGCTCACTGCCCTGGCCTGTTCGGCTTCCTCTGTGCCCTTCGGGTCGGTGGGCTCGGGTACCTTCAACCTTCCGGATCCCACGGCCGGTCTGAACAGCCTGTCTTCCTACCAGGTAACATTGCAGCGCACCTTCACCGGCACGAACAATTCACAACCGGATCAGTGGCAGGATTCCTGGACCCTGCTGGTCAGCACCTCGCCAGCAGCCCGCTTGTTCACCCTCGACAGCAGTGGACCGTCGTCTGATCAGGCGCTCAGCGGATTGATCGGGGGAGAGATCAATGGGGTGGCATATAACCGGCCGAATGCTTCCAGCCCCTGCACCGCCGATCTGGTGGCGAAAAGCCAGCAGACGGTCCCGCTGGAGCTGGCCAAATTCCTGCCTCCCCTCTCCTCTGCAAAGGTCCAGGGGAGCAGCCAGACGGTCAATGGACTTTCCGTACAGCAGTATCATTTCGATGGAAGCTCGCTCAAGGATAAGACCATCTCTGCAAGCGGGGACGTATGGATAGCAGTGGCTCAGCATGTGGTGGTCAAGTACACCTTGGACGAGCAGGGGGATGAGAGCACCTTTGGCACCGGTGTGAAAGGAATGATGCACTGGGAATACGATCTCAGCCAGGTGGACCAGCCGCTGGACTTGACGCCGCCTCCTGGATGCCCGCCGGGTTTGGTGGATGCGCCTCTTCTGACGGACGCCGCAAACGTGCAAAAATTTCCAGGAATGACGTCCTACACAACCAAGTCATCCGTCGCGGATGCCTCAGCCTTTTACACCAAGCAATTAACGGGATTGAATTGGCAAGCGAGCACCCAGCCAAGTGTCGGGACTGCCTACGCCTCGCAGGCATTCGAGCGTTCCAGCCAAACCCTGACTGTCCAGATCTCCCCCGCCCAGGGCGGGGGAAACCAGGTCCTTTTGATCCTACAGCTGGCCGGGGCTTCTTCCGTCGGTGTGGGAACTACACCCGGCCCCACTCCCGGAACAACCGGAGGCGGGAATGGGAATGCCTCCAGTTTGGTTTCAGCTTCTCTGAATCTATTGCTTGGGTCCGGCTCCAAAGCTTCGGTCCTGTCTTCCTATCATTTGGAGGTAAAAGGCACTACCATCAAGCCGCAGGAGCAGTACACCCTCAGTGCGGACATCCAGGGGGCGAATGTTCACTTTCATTACCAGAGCCCGACTTCAGGAAAAATCGAGGGCTACATCGTTGGTGGGAAAGACTACCTGGTCCAAAATGGAGCTGCGCAGGCTGCCTCCGGGCAGGCACAGCTGGCCTGGCTTACCTGGTCGCTGGAGCCGACATTCGCCCTGGCAACCGCCTCTCTGGGAGCCAGCCTCTCCGGCGAAGAGACAGTCGCCGGACTCGCAGCAGGAAAATATCTGATCGATACTGCCAATGCTTCCGCATCCGCCCTGTCTTCGGTCCAGGCTTTTTCGAATATCTCGGGGGCGACCGGAACGGTTTGGGTCGACAAGCAGAGCGGGGCGCTGCTTCAAATGACGCTCGACTATACGGGAACCGGAAACGGGAAAGGTCATGTCGAAGTTGCCGTCAGCAATGTGGGCAATGTGACCGTCAGCTTACCATAAACGGGGCGAGTTCTTTCCGGGTGGATTTCCCTACCGACCCCCTATACCGCCGGAGATCTAATCCAGCGGGTGTCCTGCTCTCATTTAGAATGCTAGTCACGCGCCGGCGCATCCGAGGTCCTATCATTGCTGTCCACCTCGATCCAGAAAATTTTCCCCCCTTTGCTGCGCAGGGAATCCACATCGGGTTGGAATTGGAAGACCTCGCGGACGAGGAATGCTTCTTGGAGAAGTGACGCAGTTTCCAACTCATGCACAGGAACTCGGGCATCATGGTCTGGAGGGAACAGCTGTCGTTTCCGGGGGAGAGCTGTGGTTCCTTCCTTCTGCAGCTTCAAATTGCCCTGGAACATACTTTGTCAGAGAACAGCTGGTGCTGAAATTAAAAGGCAAAAGGAATGAGAGATTTGACTTTCTTCTGATACTCCAGGTAGCTTGAACCAAAATGCTCCCTCAAAAATGTTTCCTCTATTTTAATTTTCTGTAGAAAGGCGAGGAGCACGATGAGGACGGCGAGCACAGCTCTGACTTCTCCGATCAGGATTGTGGTTCCAATCATTCCAACCAGACCCCCGATATAGATTGGATTCCTTACGAGATGGTACGGTCCGCTCTGGATCAAGGCTTGGCCTTCTGAATGAACAATTCGGGCGCTCCAATATTGCCCTAGATGCAAACGTGCCCAGACTGCAAAACCTAACCCTGAAATCAGGATCGCCAGGCCGATGAGTGATCCTACAGGGCTCTCAGGGAAAATGCGCCATAATAAGGGGCCATAGATTAGCGGGTCAAAGACAATCAAACCGATCGCAATTCCTAATAAGATTAAATAGAACAAACGGGAGACAAAAGGCTCGCGTCGTTCAGCGTGAGGAGCAGCCCGCATGGCAGAGATTACCCAGAAAAGGAAGAAAATCCCCCCAAGGAGGTACATCAGCTTATGGAATATCATGACCATTTCGTTCTACTGCTTTGCTTTACGGGTGCGTCAGATACCGGCGCTGCTCAGAGTTTCCAGCAGCTTGGAGAGCAGCCCGGTGAGGGTGGGGTGGCTGGTCTCAAAATGGTCGAGCGCCTCCTCCAGCCGCTGGAGGGTTGGGACGCCGGCTTGTAAGGGTTTTTCCCCGGAACGCTCCAGCAGGGCGCGAATATCTGCATCCAGGTGATGCAGCATCTGCTTGCCTTCGGCGTCCAGGCTGTGTGTCTTTTCGATTTCAGTGTGAACCTGTTCAAGCAGCGTGCGCAGTTCCTCGTCGTCCATAGGGCCTCCTTGGGGAGATTTGTGATGGTCTGATCATTATTCTAGCACTTCCTGTAACTTCTTCAAGTGGGTGACCGGGTTAGGGTGTGTATCATTTTTTCGGGAAAGGGGTAAGATGGGGGAAAAGCAAGGAAGGAGGCCTCATGAACAGTGAAGAGATGAAGCAGGGCTGGCAGGAGAAGAGCGAAGAAGTCAACGAAGGGATGGCGGAATGGAGGCGGCAACATCCGCGGGCGACCTTTCGAGAGATCGAGGCAGAAGTGGACAGGCGGTTGGATGAGTTTCGAGCGCAGATGCTGTCGGACACGGCGAATGTGAGTGCGAGTGCGGAATGGATCGAAGGACCGGAAGGGCCGCGGTGTCCGCACTGTGGAGCCAGCCTGGAGAGGAAAGGGAAGAAGAAGCGGCGGCTGGAAGTGCGCGGGGGAAACGAGGTGGAGCTCAAACGGGAATATGGCAAGTGTCCGGAGTGTGGGCGGGCAGTTTTTCCCCCTGGATGAGGAACTTGAACTTTTGCCAGGCAGCCTGACGCCGCGCGCCCACGAGCAATTGGTGCGGCTGTCGAGTTGGATGCCATTTGTGCGTGCGGTAGAAATGATGGCAGACATGCAAGGGATTGGAGTGAGCAAGTCGGTCAGCCAGCGTTACAGTGAGGCCGCCGGGGCGGCGTATGCAGAGATGCAAAAGGAGGAAATGGAGCGATTAGAGAAAGAACAGCCTGCGGCGCCGGCAGGAGCGGAGAAAATGCAAATCAGTGCGGATGGCGCGATGGTCCCGCTGTTGCATGGGCAGTGGGCAGAAGTGCGCACATTGGTGATTGGGGAAGTGCAACCAGCCGTGCTGGAAAGGGGGGAATGGGTGGTGCATACCCGTCATTTGTCGTATTTTTCCCGCAAAATCAGTGCAGAGGAGTTCGCCCGGCAGGCTCTGGTGGAGATCCAACGACGGGGAGTGGAAAATGCCCTGCAGGTGGCCGCCATTATGGATGGGTCGGACTGGTTGCAGGGATTTACGGATTATCACCGGCCGGATGCCGTGCGCATCCTGGATTTTCCGCATGCCGGAGAACACCTCAGTGAGGTGGGAGAATTCCTATACGGAGAAGGCACTCCCAGGGCCCAGGAGTGGCTCCAGGAACGGCTCCATCGGCTCAAGCATGAAGGGCCTAAACGCTTGTTGACTGAACTACGGCGTTTGCGGACCAAACATCCTGAAGCAGTGGAAATATCTGCCAATCTGGCCTACCTCCAAAAACGGGAGCAGCAACTTCAATATCCACGCTTTCAGGAGGAAGGCTGGCCAATCGCCAGCGGCATTGTGGAAAGCGGCAATAAGCTGGTCGTGGAAGCCCGCTTGAAAGGCGCCGGGATGCACTGGGCGGAGCAGCATGTCAATCCGATGCTGGCCCTGCGCAACATCCTGTGCAGCGGCCGCTGGAAGGAAGATTGGCCCAGGATAGAAATGCGCTTACGCCAACAAGCTGCTCTACAAAGACAGAAGCTGCATCAATCCCGGCAAAAGCCCGCTCCAACTCGCCGATCCCCCTCTCACCGGGAAGCGTTCCTGGCCACCCAAAAAATCTCTCACTTGATTCCCGCCCAGCCGAGAGACCCCAAGGACAATCCCTGGCGTAAGTTCAAATATGGACGTGGCCTTTATCAACGAGACGATTCTCCGAAAAAATGATACACACCCACCGGGTTAGCAATGCCCCTTCTTTCTCAAAGTACCTGATATTAAAAGAGACCACGAAGGCTCCGAGCTGGCAATGAATTATTTGTAGTTCCTGGGAACGATGGCTTTTTCTTGTTTCAATATTTAGCGTTCGATAATTCACAGCCCTATGGCGGGTATGGGGGTCTTCGGTTAAAATCGGCAATGCTTGAAATCAGTCCATTTTGGTCACAAGGAGACATCCGTGAAATACGGCTACTTCGACGACGATGCCAGGGAATACGTAATTACGCGCCCGGATACGCCGCTATCCTGGAGCAACTACCTTGGCTCAACCGAGTATGGGGCGATCATCACCAACAATGCCGGGGGATACGGCTTCTACCAGTCCGGGGCGCGCGGCCGCTTCCTGCGCCTGCTCTTCAATCGTGTCCCACTCGACCAGCCGGGGAGATACTTCTATTTGTGCGACCAGGAGACGGGCGACTATTGGTCTGCTTCCTGGCAGCCAGTAGGCAAGCCGCTTGAAGAGTACGAGTCGGAATGCCGGCATGGAACCGCCTATACCTCGATCCGTTCCCGTTACTCGGGAATTTCCACACTGACCACCTACTTCGTCCCGCTCGGGCAAAACTTCGAGTATTGGCGTATCAAGGTCACGAACGACAGCGCCAGGCCGCGTCGGATCTCGCTTTTCACGTTCTGTGAGTTCACCAACCAGTGGATCACTTTCCAGGATCAGGTGAATCTGCAGTATTCACTTTTCATTGTACGTGGTGAGCTGACCCAGGATAATATACTGCGCATAGCCATTCACGATAATCTGACCACCCCGGGCGGTAATGACGGAACTATGCAAACATGGATGGGCCTGGTCGGTGCCCCACTGGCCGGTTTCGACACCAGCCGGGAAGCCTTCCTCGGACCCTACCGCAGCTACCATAACCCACAAGTCGTGGAGCAGGGTCGCTGCACGGACAGCCGCGTCTACGGCGACAACGCCTGCGGCAGCCTGCAGGCCGACCTGGAGCTTGCGCCCGGTGAATCTCGTGAGCTTTTGGTGCTGCTCGGCATCGGGGATGCCCACGTGGAGGGCAAAAAAGCTATGGCGGATTACGGTTCGCTCCCTAAAGCGGATGAGGAGCTGAAGAAACTCAAGGATGTCTGGCATGCCCGGCTCGGCAGTCTGGTGGTCGAGACTCCGGATGAAGATTTCAATCACACGGTCAATGTTTGGGGGCTGTACAACTGTTTGATCACTTTCGCATGGTCCCGCTCCGCCAGCCTGGTCTACAATGGTGAGCGCGACGGGCTGGGCTTCCGCGACACCGTCCAGGACATCCTGGGGGTGACGGCTGCCGTCCCTGAGGAGGCCCGGGAGCGTCTGGAGTTAATGCTCACCGGTCAGGTCTCCACCGGCGGAGCCATGCCCATCGTCCAGCCTTTCGGCCACCGCCCCGGCCATGAGAAAGCCCCCGAGCCGGAGGAGTACCGCTCGGACGACTGCCTGTGGTTTTTCAACGCCGTTCCAGCTTACGTCAACGAGACTGGTGACCTGGACTTCTATTCCAAAGTCCTGCCGTATGCCGATGTGGGTGAGGCGACCGTCTTTGGCCACCTGCGCCGCGCCCTGGAGTTCAATCTTGAACGGACTGGGAAACACGGCCTGCCGTGTGGCCTGCTTGCCGACTGGAATGACTGCCTCAAGCTGGGTTATTACGGCGAGAGCCCGTTCGTCGCCTTCCAGGTCCGGCTGGGCCTGACAATCTATGCGGAAATCGCTAAACAGCTGACACAGTCTGATGAGGCCGCATGGGCACTCGGACAACGCGAGAAAATGGATGCGGCCATCCAGTCCAGCACCTACGATACCGATCGCTTCATCTGGGCCATCGGCGAGGACGGCACTGTGTACGGCACCGAGAAGTTCAGCGAGGGCCAGGTCTATCTTAACACCCAGCTTTGGGCGGTGATCAGCGGGGCTGCCACGCCTGATCAGGCCGCCCGCTGCATGCAGACGGTCAAGGAGCGTCTGGCCACGCCTTATGGGCTGATGCTCTCTGCCCCGCCGTTCGTTAAAACACCGATCGACGTGATGCGCGCCGTCGTCTTTAATCCCGGCATCAAGGAGAACGCTGGCATCTTCAATCACACCCAGGGCTGGGGCGTGATGGCCGAGTGTATTTTGGGGAACGGCGACCGGGCATACGAGTATTACCGGGCTTCCATGCCGGCTGCTTACAACGAGCGCGCCGAGATCCGCCAGATTGAGCCCTATGTCCAGGGCCAGACCACCTATTCGACCTTCTCGCCGCGCCCCGGCAACACACGTACTTCCTGGCTGACCGGTGCGGCTGCCTGGGCGTATCACTCAGCCACCCAGTATGTGATAGGCCTGCGTCCGGAAGCAGATGGGCTGCGCATTGATCCCTGCATCCCGCGGGAATGGAAAGGATTCAAGGCCACCCGCTCTTTCCGCGGCCGGGTGATAGAGATCGAGGTGAGAAACCCGCAGGGAGTTTGCCGCGGGGTCAAGTCGTTGAACTTGAACGGGAAAGCCCTTTCCGGTAACTTGGTCCCGGCGGACAAACTCGGCGAGGATAATCAGGTTGTTGTGGTCTTGGGTTAGCGAGCCTCACCGGCAGGAAAAACAACCGATTCCCGCAGGATGCGGCCATTAGAGGTCCGCCTGTTGGGGTTGCTTGATTGAAGCCTTCGATCCTCTCTATTGCTCTGCATTCTATTATATATTCCGGCCCAAGCTTTCTACGGTCATACCCCTTGGTGGATGCCGGTGTAGATCGCTTTTGCATGGGCAGTCCGACTTCCACAGATGACATCCTGCTGCTGGGAGATCTTGGCTAACTGCCCCTTGCCTTCTTTCCCTACGGCGCTCTTCCATAATGATAATGAATTAATCTTCAGTTGGATTGGTCTCCTAGTCAATCCCACGATGAATATTAACTATTGATAACTTAAATCAATTGCTAAATAACGCCATTTTGGATATAATATGGATTAATTCACTGCCAGGATATAGATTATATCTTTTATAAATTTTATTTGGGTGACAGAGGAAGGTTTTTTTGCGAGTTGAGTATTTTTTTATTGGGAGGTTACGATGAGTTTCGTGATTGGTGCCCAGAATTTAAAAATTTACACATCATTCGAGGCTTCGGCGGATGAATCCCGTTGGCCGGTGCTGATTTGCCTGCTTGGGGGATTTCGTTTGCTTAAAGCAGGGCAGCCGGTCTTGTTACGCAATGCCAACAAGACCAAAACCTTCCTGGCCTGCCTGGCACTGGAAAAAAGCTACTGCATGCCCCGCGAGGCAATCCTGCAAACCGTGTGGCCGGATACAGATATCGCCCTGGCCGGCCAGTCCTTGAACAGCCTGGTGCATAGCCTGCGCATACTCCTGAGCGACATCATCGGTGGCGAACCTCCCATCGTCCGTTCGGATGACTGCTATCGATTGAATATTGATGCAGGGATCGGCGTGGATGCTGATTGGTTCGAAGCACTGGCATTTACCGGGGCGCAGCAGGAACGTGCTGGGAATATGGATGGGGCGATCAACTTTTATCATGCGGCAATCAATCTATATCGAGGAGATTTGTGTTCCTACGCGGATACGCAATCCATTCTGGTCGGCGAAGCCCTGCGGGCACAGTATATGACTTTGCTGTCACGACTTGCGGATTATTATTATGCCAGGAACGATTTGATGGCTTGTCAGGATTGTGCGCGAAGGTTGTTATCTCTGGATCCTTGCCGTGAGGATGCTCACCGGATGGTCATGCGCTGCTATATCCGCCAGGGAGAGCGCACGCAGGCCTTGCGACAGTATCGTTTGTGTGAAACGGTCCTTCGCAAAGAGTTTGATACCTTCCCCGAAGTCGCCACCACCAATCTGTACGACCAGATCCGGACGCACCCCGATAGTCTGTTTCCCGCCTCAACTTAACTCCAACTTCATTTTCATTTCATTTAAAACTCAGCCCCATCTCAGCCGCGCCTCAGGACCGGATGCTATCCTGATCGATAAGATCCGGTATCACCCCTGAGGCGAAATTTTGTCATCCCTATCCTCTTCAGACCGGTTGGCAGATACACGGCAGGTGACAGTGATTTTGCGCATGCAGGTCGACCGGCAGGGCCGTATTTTACATGGTGAGGTAGTGGACGTTGACGGTAATTCACGAATTCGATTTAAAGATTTAGCGGGCCTGACCCGCACTTTGCGCGCCTGGCTGGAGAAGCAGGCGCAGGAGGACTCGGCGAAGATTCCCTGAGATCACACCGTCCAGGACTTTAATGGACCTAATTCAATTCCATGAATTTCCGAGAGCGTTCGGCACTCACCTGTGCCTGAACGGCGCAGGTTGAAAACAATTATTCATTCGGTTCCCCAAGGAGGTTTGCCATGCCTGTTTCCCCTACTTATCCGGGTGTCTATATCGAAGAAATTCCAAGTGGAGTGAACACCATTACCGGGGTCAGCACCTCGGTGACGGCGTTCATCGGATACACGCCCAAGGGCCCGGTGAATTCTGCGGTCCATATCTACAATTACGGCGATTACGAGCGCAATTTTGGTGGATTGTCCACCGATAGCGAACTTGGTTATGCCGTGCAGCAGTTCTTCTTGAACGGTGGATCGGAAGCCTGGATTGTCCGGTCTGCCAAAGGGGCGACACCGGCAACAGTGACGCTATGCCGCGATGATGGGAAGCCAATGCTCGACCTCCAGGCTTCCAGTGCGGGGACCTGGGGAAATTATCTCAAGGTGGACGTGAACACCAACACGACCAATCCTGATTACAGCTTCAACCTGGCGGTAACGGAATATATACCCCAGGGCACTGCCCTGGTTCAGGGCAGGGCCGAAGTCTTTTCAAATCTGAGTATGGATTCGAAATCCTCCCAGTATGCACCGAATGTGATTAATGCCGGATCTCAGCTGATTACCGCCGCACGCGATGGTAGCGTGGATAATACATTTCTAGCCGGCTTGGATCAGGGCTGGAGCAAGGCCGATACCACCAGTGTCACCTATCCGATGGCCAATACCAACCGCTTCATCAGCTTGAGCGTGGATGGGGCAGCCACAGTGCAGGTGGCTTTGTTTCCGGACGGTTCCCCTGCCACCGGCTTGGCAGATCTCGTGACGAAATTCCAGGCACAACTCGCCACGGCGAGTATTGCGGTCACCGTATCTTCGGTCGGCACGACTCTGGTCCTGACCTCAAATACACCAGGTACCGCCGCCCGCGAGCAATCCGCAGTGAATGTTTTCAACGCTCCGAGTAACGATGCCGCCAAGGTGCTTGGTTTGGGGCTCGCCAACCGTGGGCGCGAAGGAGGTGGATCGGCCGGGATGCGCCCGTCGGCCAACGGCACTTTTGGCAGTGAAATAACCAATCTCTCTGCGGTGACCTCGACAGAACAGTTGACCATCAAGATTGACAATGGAGCGATCGCTCTCGGGCAGCTCGGCGGTGTTTCCCTGGGTTCGACGGTTAGTTCCATGACGGACCTGGCAAACAAGCTTGGAATTGCCATACGCAACGCGGTAGCCAGCAGCTCGACCCTTGCGGGAAACCCGGCCTTTACCCAGATCACGGTGGTTGCCGTTGGGAACCGCCTGCAGGTCATCTCAGGCGGAGACGCTGATTCGCTGGTGACGTTCACCGACGGACCGACCGGGACGTTAGCAACGGATCTCGGACTGACCACGCTCAGCGGTGCGGTGGAAAATGTCCAGCGCTATTCCCTGGGTGTGGGGGTGAGCCGCGCAAGCCAGACCGGGGCTTCGGCCGGGAATAACGGCACCCCTCCGGGTGCCTCGGACCTGATCGGGGATCAGACCCTGAAGACCGGAATATATGCACTCGAAGACGTGGATATCTTCAACTTGCTGTGCATCCCTCTGGTGGCGACCCTGGACGATGCCTCCGCCCTTGCTGTCATTTCTGCTGCTCAGGTCTATTGTGAAGCCCGCCGGGCCTTCTATATCATCGACCCTCCGGTCAACCGCAACGATCCGACTTCGATCCTGGACTGGGCCAATAATCACCTGTCCCGGGAGCAGAACTCTGCCATTTATTTCCCGTTTGTGATGGCGCCGGATCCGCTGAACGGCATGCGTCTGAATGCCTTTCCGCCTTCTGGCACAGTCGCGGGCCTGTATGCGCGTATCGACAGCAGCCGAGGCGTCTGGAAGGCTCCTGCCGGGACGGAGGCCACCCTCACCAACGTCCAGGCACTGAGCTATAACCTGACCAACGCGGAATGCGGCACCCTAAATCAGCAGGGGGTCAACTGCCTGCGTCAGTTCCCGGTTTATGGACGCGTCTCTTGGGGTGCGCGCACAACTGTTGGCTCCGACCAGCAGGCTTCGGATTGGAAGTACATCCCGGTCCGAAGGGTGGCGCTGTACCTCGAGTCGAGCCTGTATGACGGCACGCAGTGGGTCGTCTTCGAGCCAAACGATGAGCCGCTCTGGGCGCAGATCCGTCTGAACATCGGTGCTTTTATGCAGACCTTGTTCCGCCAGGGAGCGTTTCAGGGCTCCTCGCCTCGCGAAGCCTATTTCGTTAAATGTGACAATGAAACGACCACCCAGGATGATATCAACCAGGGCGTTGTCAATATCCTGGTCGGTTTCGCTCCACTCAAACCGGCCGAATTCGTGATTATCCAGATCCAGCAGATGGCTGGACAGGTGCAGGCATAAGGAGGCAGACGTGGCTGAATTCAGTGTCAACCCGACCCGGTTCGATCCGTATAAGAACTTCAAATTCCGCGTCAAGTGGGATGGGAAATACGTCGCAGGCATCAGCAAGGTCGGTGGATTGAAAAAAACCACCGAGGTCGTCAAACACCGCTCCGGCGGCGATCCAAGCTCTTCGCGCAAATCACCCGGTAGGACGGAATATGACGCCATTACTCTCGAGCGCGGTGTTACCAACGATACCGAGTTCGAAAAATGGGCCAACAAGGTTTGGGACTACGGCGCCGGCCTGGGCATGGAAGTCTCGCTCAAAGATTTTCGAAAGGACATCATCATCGAGCTGTACAACGAAGCTGGCCAGCTTGCCATTGCTTATAAGGTCTACCGCTGCTGGGTCTCGGAATACCAGGCTCAACCAGACCTGGATGCAAACGCCAACGCAGTTGCCATCCAGCATATCAAACTGGAGAACGAAGGCTGGGAGCGCGACACGACTGTCCCTGAACCGAGCGAGCCCAGCTTTACCGTTCCGCCTACCTAGCCCAGCGTTTCGGCAATTTATCGTCGAGCATAGGATGAGCTGATAAGCATGGAACCCCTTTCGGCTGCGGATATCCTGGACATTTGGGAGCGCGGCGTGAACCGCTTGCCTGTCGAGCAAGCCCTGCTGATCCTGGGGTTTGCTTTTCCGCGGGTACCGGGCGAAAGGCTGGCACACCTGACCATCGGTCAGAGGGATGCCTGCCTGCTTAAGCTGCGAGAGCAAACGTTTGGCATCCAGCTGAAGGGATGGGTGACCTGCCCTGCCTGTAGCGAGCGCCTGGAGATGACCTTTGAGGTTGGCGATCTTCAAAAGAGCGGTGCCGCGCTGCCTGATCCGGACCTGGCTGAAACCAGGGACACGACAACCGCGCTGACTCTTCCACCCTACGAGGTTACTTTCCGCCTGCCTGACAGCGTCGATTTGCGTGCGATTACCGATATCGAAGATTCCGGAGTGGCCCGTCAGAAGCTCTTGGAAAGCTGCCTGCTCAAGATTCGCAAGGACGGCGAAGAGACCGCGGCCAGCACCCTGCCCGCCGAAGTCCTGGAGGCTGTAATGGAGCGCATGGAACAGGCTGAACCCTTGGCGGACCTGACCCTGGCAATGGAGTGTCCGGCGTGCCAGCACACCTGGCAGGCGCTCTTCGATATTGTCTCCTTTTTCTGGAGCGAGATTAATGCCTGGGCGGCGCGTTTGCTGCGTGAAGTGCATGTCCTGGCCTCCGCTTATGGCTGGCGCGAGGCGGACATTCTGGCGATGAGCGCCTGGCGCCGCCAGCGCTATCTGGAAATGGTGGCAGTATGAGCATATTTCTCGACAACCTGGTAGCTCGGAGCAGTAAAATCCCCGCCGAAGCAGGCAAAGGGAAAATGCTCCTGCCGCGCCTGCCATCCCTTTTCGAAGCGCCGGATTTTTCCGCTCACCAACCAGGGGGTATCTTCGAAAGCGATGAGGTCGAGATCGAGACAGGTGAATTATCCGATGATCGGATACGTGGTGAGAATCAGTCAAGAAGGTCTTGGTCGGCAGCGAATGAGCACTCGAGAGAATTCGTTCCGTCCGATGAACTGCCGCGCGAACCCGGCGCTTTGCCGAAAGGTGCAAACCAGCCTCGGGCGAGGGTGAAAATGGAGCTCCTCGATCAGGGTGAAAGGGATGCGGGGCAGCCTCACGCCTTGGCACCGGGAATGCCCATCGAAACCACAGAGCCCTTCGGTCTGGAAGAAGCTCACCTGAAGAAGAAGCAAACCCAAGCTCGTGTTTCTGAGCAGGCGCTGCGAACGTTCCCCCCGGAGGGACAAGATCCCGATGCGGGACGCTGGATCCATCCCAGCCTGTCCGCGCACTCACCTGAAATGGAAATTTCGATGGTGGACCCTGGCAGGTCACCTAAAAAAACCGGAACGGAAATCTCTCTGGAGGAATCCAACCGCCTGGAGAATTGGTCCGGGCGACCAACGGTTCACATCAGCATCGGGCGGATCGATGTACGCGCCGTCACAGCCGGCGCACCGCCTCCTGCGCGTCCGTCTGCAGCCCAGCGGCCCAAACTGACCCTGGATGAGTATCTCCGCCAGCGAAACGAGGGCAAGCGATGAGCAACTCCACATCGATTGCGGTCGTCACCGAAGCCTTCCGCTCCCTGCTGAATGACGCCGCTGGGGAATCGGGGGTCAGCGGTGCGATCGCTACCAAGGTCCGTCCCACACCACTCACCAACCTGGGCCAACCCGGCGGCTTGCCGTTATCCGGGGTGAATGTATATCTGTACAAGATCTCTCCCAACACGGCTTTTCGCAATTCGGATAACCCCAGCCGGCGCAGCGACGGAAGCATCATCCAGCCCACACGTTCAGCCTACGACCTGAGCTACCTTCTTACTTTCTACGGCGATGAAAACTCGTTCGAGCCGCAACTGGTCCTGGGCAGTGTCCTGCGTAAAGTCCATTCCGAGCCGATCCTTATCCCTGAACGGATCAATATTGCCGAAGTCGAGGTTAACAAGCATAGCTCCATTGCCCCGGACCTTTTGACCGAGGTTGAGCAAGTGAAGGTCGGCATTGTGCCTCTGAGTCTGGAGGAACTGTCCAAGCTGTGGCAGGTGTTTTTCCAGATCCCTTACAGCCTCTCGCTGGCGTACGAGGCCGAGGTAGTGTTCATCAATGGGAATGATCTGGCCAGTCCAGCCCTGCCGGTGCAAAGCCGCAACCTTTACGTGCGTAGCTTCCGCCAGCCCTTCATTGAGAGCATCCTCTCCCAAAAAACGTCCACCTCACCGATTCTCTCCGCTCAGCCGATATTGAAAGGCGATATCCTCGTAATCGCCGGCAGGCAGCTGAAAGGGGAGGTGACCCTGGTCCGCCTGGATGGCGTAGAAATCCCGCCGCTCGATGTCAGCGACTCGCAGGTCCGGTTCAAGGTTGACGAGCCGCCTTTCGCGCCGGATTCGCTGCGTTCAGGGGTACGTGGAGTCCAGGTCATTCAGCAAATCTCGATGGGCACACCGCCGACCGGCCACCAAGGCTTCGAGTCCAACGTAGCCGCGTTTATCCTGCGGCCGCGCATTACGGTATCGGCCTCGGCAGTGACCACCTCCGTCGACACCCACGGAGTTACCTGGTACCAGACTGACTTGACGGTCACATTCCTCCCCAAGGTAGGGGTGGACCAGCGTGTGACTTTGCTGCTCAACGAATATAACCCACCCTCCACACGCCCGGCCTATGCCTATCAGTATGATCTGACTCCTACGCCTTTTCCTCCCGGACCACCGCTTGGCAGCCTGATGGCCACCGTGAAGATCTCGACCCCAGCGGACTACCTGGTGCGCGTCCAGGTCGATGGCGCCGAAAGCGTGCTGGACCTTGGACCGGATCCGCTCCACCCCTCCTTCATTTCCCCCAAGGTGACGATCGCATGAACCCAGCGGATACATTCAATTGGGCTGAGGCGAACCAGAAATACCTGAATGCCAGGCTGGACGAGGTGCGCCTACTTTTGGAGCGGACTCTTGACGGGGAGTCACCCCAGATTCCCGATCAAAACTCCACCACGGAGACGTCAGGAGCCGAGGCGGGGATGCAGCCCCCGCCCGCGTTGGAGATCCTGACGAGTCTATTTTCCCTCTCGCCGTTCGAGAGGGCCATTCTCCTGCTGCTCGCAGGGGTGGAGCTGGATTCGCGCTTCGTTTCCTTGGTCGCACGCGCCCGAAATGATCCGCAGCGAATTTCGCCGACTTTTAGTCTGGCGCTTTCCATTTTCCCCGGCGCCCATTGGAATGCGCTGACGCCCGCGGCTCCTCTGCGCTACTGGCGTTTGATTGAGCTCGGTTCTGGCAGCGTGGTCACCCAGGTTCCGCTGCGCATCGACGAACGTATTTTGCATTATTTGACTGGTGTGACCTACCTGGACGAACGCCTGACCGGCTTCATCGCTCCGATCCAGGGAGCTGACCAGGAGCTGGTGCCCTCCCAACTGGCTATTGTTGACCAGATCGCCTCCGCATGGGAACGCAGAAACTGGCTGGATCAGACACCTGTGGTGCAGCTGATTGGCGGTGACATGGCCACCCACCGAGCGATTGCGGCCGCTGTTGGCAACCGCCTGCGGTTGGCTCCTTTTCGCATGCACTCTGCCGCGCTTCCTGGAAACCTGGTTGAGCTGGAATCCCTGCGACACCTGTGGGAACGCGAATCTCTGCTCAGCGGGAGCTTGCTCCTGCTGGACTGCGATGCGCAGACCGAGGGCGAACCCGAACGAATTTCGCTGCTCGAACGCTGGGTGGAGGCGATGCATGCTCCGCTGATCCTTTCCGGCCGGGACCGCCTGCGCTGCAGGCGCACCATGCTTTCCTTAGAAATTGCCAAGCCGACCATGTCCGAACAGCGGGAAGTGTGGAACCGGGCGCTGGGGGAGGCGGCCGCCCATCTGAACGGCCGGATGGACAGTATCCTTTCCCATTTCAACCTGGATGCAGCCACCATTCAGGAAATTGCCCTGGAGGCCCTGCGCCAGGAGCCAGTTTCACCGGATGACTTTGCCGAGCGGCTCTGGCAGGCCTGCAACGACCATTCCCGCACCAGCCTGAACGAGCTGGCCCAGTATATCCGCCCGCTTGCGACCTGGGACGATCTGGTCCTCCCGCAGGCACAGCTGCAGACGCTGCAGGAAATTTCCGTGCATGTCCGCCAGCGCCTGACTGTCTACGAAACATGGGGCTTTGCTGCCCACAGTGCCCGCGGGCTTGGGATCAGCGCCCTCTTTTCCGGGGTAAGTGGCACCGGGAAGACGATGGCTGCCGAAGTGCTGGCAAAAGACCTCAAGCTTGAACTGTACCGCATTGATTTGAGCCAGGTGATCAGCAAGTACATAGGCGAAACGGAAAAAAATCTGAAGAAGGTCTTCGATGCTGCCGAGGTAGGCGGTTCCATCCTCCTTTTTGACGAAGCAGATGCTCTCTTCGGAAAACGCAGCGAGGTGCGCGACAGCCATGACCGCTACGCCAATGTCGAGGTGAGCTACTTGCTGCAGCGCATGGAGGCCTACCAGGGACTGGCCATACTGACCACTAATCTAAAGGAAAATCTGGACCAAGCCTTCATGCGCCGGATCCGCTTCGTGGTGCACTTCCCCTTCCCGGATGCTGAGCAGCGCGCCGAAATCTGGCAGCGCATCTTCCCCGCACAAACTCCTACCGAAGGCCTGGATGTCAAAAGGCTGGCGCGCTTGAACATTCCCGGCGGCAATATCCGCAACATCGCCGTCTATGCGGCCTTCCTTGCGGCGGATGCGGGCCAGCCGGTGCGGATGAGTCATCTGCAGAGGGCAGCCCGGGTCGAATTTTCCAAGCTCGAACGACCGCTCCCCGAAACCGAACTTGGAGGCAAACCGTGAGACGTGACCGACGCCTGGCCAACTTGAGCCAGTTGAGGCACTCTGCTCCCCGGGTGGAGGTGACAGTCGACGAATTCGTCTTGCACGGCTTCCAGAGGGCGGACCGGTATACCATCGGCGACGCCTTCCAGCAAGAGCTGGAACGCATGTTTGCAGAGGCAGATTTCCGTTCAAGCTTCCGCCAGGACGCCGATCTGCCGCGCCTGGACGCAGGCCGGATTTCACTGCCTGTGCAGGTACGACCTTCTTTGGTCGGGGCGCAGGTTGCGCAGGCATTGTTCGGTAGTCTGAACATTTATTCATCAGGAAAGAAAATTCCAATCACAATTCCGTAGAGTTGTTATGAAAACTTCAAGATTTTATTGGTGGACAATAAACAAGAAGAGCGTGGAGGCAACTGGAAAATGAGTACGACATTCCAGACGGTTGCCACCAAAGGAACCATTTTGGCTTCTGAATTTTCGCATTCAGGCTTTATCCAGCGCAAATGCGCCTGCGAAGACCGCCCTGAGGAAGATGGAGGCGCGCAGAGCGTTATGCACAGGAAGGCTGCTGCCCCCGCTTCAGCGATAGCAGTGCCTCCACTCGTCCACGAGGTCCTGCGTTCCCCCGGCCAGCCTCTAGATCCATCCGCTCGCGATTTTTTTGAGCCGCGTTTCCACCACGATTTCAGCCATGTTCGCGTCCATACTGACACTCAAGCAGCTGAGTCAGCCCACTCTGTTGGAGCGTTAGCCTATACTGTCGGGCAGGATCTGGTCTTCGGGGTGGGTCAGTATTCGCCCGGTTCAGAGAGCGGACAGGGATTGATCGCACACGAGCTGACCCACGTCGTCCAGCAGCAGGGCTCGGGCTACGGATCCAGTCACGATCTTCAGCTCGGTGCGCCGTCCACGCCAGCGGAGACGGAAGCAGATCAGACTGCCCGAACGATCCTGCAGGGGTCTGGGCCGGCTGCCTTGACCACCTTGGGAAACCCTCTACTTCAGCGGGCCTGTTCTAGTGACCCCCAGTGCGCCACTGGAATCCGGGGCTCACTGCGCCATGCGGTTACGACCGCCGAGAATAATCCTGGCCAGAAAGCGAAAACAACACGACGGGAGGCGCTATGCACCAAGGTGCCGCGCGACCCCGCCTGTACAGGAGACGGGCACGGCGCTCCTGCGCCTCAACTGACCTCCTTGGTCAAGCATTTTCTGCCCACCCGGCTCGCGGAAATCACCGGGATCTTTATCGATAAGGACATCCCTTCTCAATATGGGGCTTACACCTACCCATGCGGCAGTTTCACGCCACCTCTTCCCGGGAGCCAATGTACGTTTGTCCCTGCGCGATTGGAGGACGAGGCCAGGCTGTATAACACGACCAATACCCAGTGGTTCCAATATGGAACCCGCGAACATTGGTTAAATACCGTGATTTAGATTTTCCAGCACGAGACGGAGCATGCCCGCGTGACTTCTTCCCCGACGGTGGCAAAGAATCCCGACCCTTCTCGTACCGGCTATGCAAACTCGGATCTGTCCGAGATTGGGGCCATCCTGAGCGAGTTCCAGGTCGTCTACTCAAGGGCTCAGCGAAAAACCGATCCAGCCCGTTCGGCGGAAATCGAGGCCTGGTTCGAGCCTGCCATCAAGACCCGCGGCGAGTGCATCAAGGGCAATGTCGAAGATGTGCGTTGTATGTATGACTGTGCCGAGGCGGATAAAAACATCAAGCAGGTGGCCGAGTTTACCACCCGCGGCTGGAATACCAACGCCCTGTGGATGTTGTTTACCGAACTAAAAAAGCCGAAGTGGGGCCTCTCCTGGCCGGTCGATCCGCCTGCCTCCATTGATGTCAATGATCTGGAAAGCCCTGGCCAAACCCTGGACGTTGAAGATTTACCCAAATCAAAATGATGAGTGCAACCACCCGGAATTACCTCCCCCGAACAGTGCCTGCCATGGCTTGGACCGCAGCGCCACGAAAACTGCTCCAGCGCAAATGCGCTCAGGATTTGGAAGTAGAGACCTGGAGTCTGGCGCAGCGAGCTTCAGCCGGACTGCGGCGTTCGGTCGAGGTGCCTCCGATTGTTGATGAAGTGCTGCGTTCCTCCGGTCAAGGACTGGACCGGGAGACACGGACCTTCATGGAAGCGCGCCTTGGCCATGACTTCAGCCGGGTGCGGGTCCACACCGACGCGCGCTCTGCCGAGTCTGCCCGTGCGGTTAACGCGCATGCCTATACGGTGGGTCAGGAGGTCGTATTCGGAGCGGGTCGGTACGCACCGCGGGTCGCCGAGGGGCAGAAACTGCTGGCTCATGAGCTGGTGCATGTGGTGCAGCAGTCCAAGGCGCCCGCGTCAGGGAAGCTGGAGTTGGATACCTCTCTGGAAGCGGCAGCCGAGGCAGGCTCGAACATGATCCTCGGCGGTCACCCGGGGGTAGTGGTCGACCGGTCCCGGAGCCAAAGCCTCGCCCGCCAGCAGGCCAGCTACCCCGAGGTCAAACAACAGGTGCTGGATGAACTAAATCGGAATATGCCGGTTGCGATCCTCGGCATCCTGGATGGGCTGGATGCACCCACACGCAACAGCCTTGGGTCTGATCCCGAGGTCGCCCAGGCGGTCGCCAAGCTGCCTCCCCTTACCCGGAACACAATCCGCAAGCATATGGTGGAAGGAAAGGCGATCAGCAAAGGGGAAGATCCCCGCGATCGTGTCCAGCCGACGGAACGTGCCGCCTTCGACAGCCTGCGCGCTTTCCTGCGGGATATAACCCAAAGGATACGTCAATTGGTTGGAAAAGGATCGTCTCAGCAGGCTTGGATCAACCAGGGCAACGCCAATGTTCAATCCCTGCTCGTCCTGCTCAATGGTCTGGTGGCAGACCTGGACGCCGAGCTGATCATCGTCAGCTTTGATCAGGCAGCTCAAGGGAATGTAGGTGCCTCTTACGATTATTTGAATGATGTCATGCACCTCCGACCTTTTACCGATGATGCTTCCCGAGCGTTTGTGGCGGCCCGCCTGGTTCATGAATACGCCCATGTAAAACAGGACCGGACCATGGAGAGTTCTGGCTGCCAGCAGTCAGGCGCCCATTGAGCATTCCCGTGAAGCTGAACTGCAGCAGGAAATCCAGGCTCGCCGCGAACAAATCTATTTCTCGAAGTTTTTATCCGAGCTTGGAATCGAGGCCGGCGGCAGTCCGGATGAAACCTTCCAAGAATTGTTGAGCACCAATGTGATGTTCTCGGATTTTGAGACAGAACGGTCCGGGAAGAACAAGGAAAGTCAAAAAGCGACGCAGGATATCCGCTCCACAGTGCAAAGTGCTTACTCGGAACAGCTCAAGACCAATGCCCCCACGCGAATGTACGTGATTCAGATCGATCCTCAAAATCACGGGCAGTTGTTTACCAGCGCTGGGAGCACCCCGACGGACCTGGGACTCCTTTCCGCCAATGTCTCCTCCCGGGTAGCTATCATCAATCAGCTTAGCTCTGCAATTAAATCCTCCAGTTTATTTCCAGGCCTGTTTGCAGGAAAGGGAAACACAAAACTTAGCCTGATCACATTTTCGGTGATTTTTGCCGGTCAGCCCATTGCCCAGTTTGGCCTCGAGCCAACGCCGTGACCGATGAAGGATTTCTCCAATGAAATCGCGCCCTCTCCCTTGACCGCCGCGCCGCAAGGATCCCGAATGCATCCCCGGGACGCCTTTTGCCGCGCAGATCCGCCAGCGGCGGACCCGCGTACGCTCCCGGCGAAGCTCAGGATTTCCAGCATATGAGGTCAGCCGGGCTGGGATCCAGCATTCACTCCGGGATTGCGATCACCCAGCCTGGGGACATAGCCGAGCGGGAAGCGGATCGGATGGCTGAGCGGGCTCTGCATTTGCCAGCAGATTTTTCCTACCAGCAGGCCGAGCCTCGCTCAGCTGGGTCCGTTCACGTTGTGAAGACATCACTGAAAACGCTTCCGCAAGGCTCTTCAGCCGCCAATCTCGACCTCTGGCGGGGTTCCGGTCAGCCGCTGGCTCCAGCGATCCGCCAGGCCATGGAGCCGCGCTTCGGTTTTAATTTTAAAGAAGTGAGAATCCATGCAGATGAGCGGGCAGCCGAATCGGCCAGGCAGGTAAACGCCGTGGCGTTCACCATCGGCCGAGATATCCTGTTTGACCGCGGCGGATATGCGCCGGACACTCCCGGCGGACAGCGGCTGCTCGCCCATGAACTGGCACATGTCACTCAGGCCTCGGGCTCCGGTTTTCCCATCGTGCGGCGGCAGACCCGGTCCCCCGCGTCCCCCCGCCGCCCGGCCAGGTTGAGGCACAACAGCGGGCGGCGTGGTCCCCGAATTTTCCGGGCTGTGGTCCGTGGCAGCGCCGGCGTATTGATCACCAGCTGACCATGGCCCGCTCCCATGTGGGGGATGCCATCGCGGCTTTGACGGATGAGTTGCGACCTTCCCCCAGCGGAATCATCACTGTCGCCGGTAGCGCCCTCGAAGGCCAGTTTCACACCCATCGGCTGGATGATATCCGCACGATTATCACCCGCTTCGGCGCGCTGCGCAGCGCCCTGGATCGAGGGCCGCGCAATATTCGCTGTGAAACGCGAGCGGGGTGTATCCAGGAATGTGGGACCGGTGGCGATGAATTTGACGCATGCTCCGATCCTTCAACACCTATTCTGCTTTGCCCCAGCCATTTCGAAAATGGCGAATACCAGGGAACGATGAATTTGATCCATGAAGCTGCCCATCAAAGCGGGCGCGGGCTGGCAGGCGGTCCCGGCCACTATTACCGCCACGACGAGCGCTTCGCCCAGCTGACAACCACCCAGGCGATGAATAACCCCGATTCCTACTCGCTCTTTGTGCGCGACCTGCATTACGGCGGACCCCTGGCAAGTCCGCGTCCGGCGGGTTCACCGCCCGAGTCTCCTGATGAGCGGGAAGCGCGAGCTCAGGATGAAGGACGGGTGTGGTCGCCGAAAGATCTGAGTATGATCCTGCGTTTCGATGTACCCCGGGTCCCGGCAAATGTTGGTTGGATGGATAATCACGCGCTGCCGGTCCCGACCGCCTTCCGGCTCGTCCGGGACCAATGGAAAGGAGCATTGAACTATTTTCCGGATGCGTTAGGAAATTTAATGCGTCATCGTCCATACCCGCCCGCCGCGGTGAGCGCGCGCATTGTTCTGAACCGCTTCAGCGGCCACACGCCGCGCAGCGTGTTGCTGGATGTATCCGACCCTGCGGCGGCTGACGCGGGTCAGGGGAGTCCACTGCGCACGACTTTCAATCAAGATTTTGACTTCCATTTTTCAGCCGCTGACCGCGGCACCCTTCAGATCGAAATGCGCATGCAGGACTTTGATACCGCCACAACGATCGTCTATCGTGACACTCTCCTGGTCCAACCTTGACCTGAATATATGGAACACACCGCCATTCCCTCCCAAAGGATCGATCCAAGCAGCCTGCTGGCCCTGCGCCTGCCGGGAATTCCAAGCTTTCCGCACCTGGCCAGGGCTGCCGTTGGCAGGCTGATCCAGCGGAAATGTGCCTGTGAAGGGTCCCAGGAGCAGGAGGAGGCAGACAGCGGCCTGCTCCAGCGCACTGCCTCCGGCCCGGGTCCGGGAGCCTTCATTCCCCAGGGCATCGAAGATGTGCTGAACTCAGCCGGTCAGCCGCTCGAGGAGTCGACCCGCGCATTTATGGAACCCCGCTTCAAACACAGTTTCAGCCAGGTGAGGATTCACACCGATGCGCGCGCGGCTGAATCCGCCTATGCTGTCGATGCGCTGGCCTACACTGTGGGACAAAATATTGTCTTTGGGGAAGGTCAATACCGGCCGCACTCGGTCGAAGGCCAGAAGCTCATAGCTCACGAGCTTAACCATACTCTTCAGCAGTCCGCATGGGGTTCGAACCGCATGAGTGGCTCGCCTCTGGAAATCGAGTCCGCTACAAGTCCCTCTGAGCAGGAAAGTAAGGCGGCAGCGAACGCGATCATGAATATGCCCTCTCCAGACCTTGCCTCCATGCGGTTGGGAGGGGCTGGGCCGGCGCGTCCCATTGCTCTGCAAAGAAAGATTAGCCCAGGGTTCTCCAGAATTAAAGAATTAATGAGAGAGCGGGGCTTCCTCCAGAAGGACATCACCGAGCGGGAAACCCATGAAGTGCTGGGGTTGCTCAGGGATCTGTCGGATGAAGACCTGCGCGACACGGTGAAGGCCCTGGAACTTGAAGACAAAGGTTATATTGAACGTTTCCTCACTCATATTGGGGAGAATGACAAGCGCGGCCAATACGAGGCAATCCGTCGCATCAAGAACATGCGCTACACGAAGATCGAAACCACGACCACCGATCCGAAAACAAAGACCACCACTAAGGTGACCGCGGAAGTTACCGGCTCCTGTTCGATCGAGCAGGGACACAAAATATTTCAGGCCACCACAACCGGCCTGGCCTGGCTGGATGCGGCGGTCTCCCAGCTGGATGCCTACCTGGATCCATCGGGAGGTCAGAAAAATGGCGATGCTGAAAAAGCGCTCGATCTGCACTTTCACAGCAAGACCGCCGAGGTGGGCAAGCATGTGCGTTCACGACTCGACCACATCCGCCAGGAAATCCGCAATCTCAAAACCCTTCAGATCGAGTGCCACGGAACCTGGGATAATACATGTTTGCACGCGGGGGCCTATGCCTCGGGCGGCAGCACCCAGCTGGTCGTTTTTTGCTCCAGCTTTTTTGACAGTAATGATGTCCGCCAGGCCGAAACCGTCGTCCATGAAGTGGCCCATATCCAGGTGGGAGGTGCTTTCATTACGGACCGCGCCTACCAGTCCGACCGGCTGTTGACCCGGCTGACCACCGCCGAAGCCCTGACCAACGCCGAGTCCTATGGCTTGCTCGTGCAGCAGTTGGGGACTGGGAAAGTGCCGGCTTTCACTGCCGCCAAAGACACTCGCGAGGATTGCCCGGATGATTGGTGGGAGTTGCTGCAGGTCGCCATCGCTCAGGCGCAGCGCTGGAACCGCAATCTTCAGGTTGTCCTTGATAATCTGGCCCCGGCCTCCCTGAAGCCCCCCTCCATTTGGGGAAAATACCTGGGTGGCACGACCCAGGGCGAGATTGACCAGGCCAAGAAGGTGATCAACCAGGCCGCCTCGAGACTCGCTTCCCCCATCGATTTTGAATGTGAGCCATCGGGCGGTGGTCGCTGTGATCAATACATGACCTACTGGTATGCCATCGGGGATTTCCATATCTGTCCTTCGTGGAAAAACCAAAAATCAGAACCGGACCGCGTCGAAACCCTTCTGGCTGGCCTGTACGGCTACATTGGCGATGTAAGTGACCAGACCCGGCAGAACAATTATGCCCGTCTGGCCCGGGAAAATAATGCGAGCTGGAAATCCCCCACATATGAAGATGTCATGGGGAGCTCGAAGTGGAGTCCGGATGAGATCTCGATTGCATTGACGCAGAAGGAACCGCGATTATCCAAAGGGATTTTTTGGGAGACCGGGATGCAGCATGAACGCATTTCGGATGAGCTGCCGGTCTATCAGGCCGGAAGCGGCCAATCCGCGCCGCTTCCCTACCGCTGTGAAGTTTCATTTAGTGTCGACTCTGCTGGCCAGGGTAGACCCACTCCCTTTACCACCCCGCCGGTGAGCATTGAATTTGAATATAAAGCACCCGAGGGCGGTTTCAAAGAAAACCACCAGGATGCTCGGCCCCTGTATGACTCGGTCGGTTCAGATCTGAAAACCAGTATGCCCAAGGAATATGCATTCAGCTTCGACAAGAATGGGTCATTCCGGATGCACTTCCACTTGGATGACCCGGATGCGAAAATCAGCCGTGATATGGACGATACGATTCAAATCAAAGCGGTATGAATGATGGATGCCATGACCCAATCCAGTTATCAACCCGCAAGACGGATGCCGAAAGAAATGACCCTGAGCGCGCATCTACCAGGACAGCTGCTCCAGCGCAAATGCGCCTGCGAAGCCACACCCGAAGCAGACGAAGAGATGAATGCTCCTCTGCAGCGCAGTGCCATCAATTCGAAGCCAATATTTGCCACACCACCGCTGGTTCATGAGGTCCTGCGCTCCCCGGGCCAACCCATGGAGGCTTCCATGCGCGCGTTCATGGAGCCGCGCTTCGGCCACGATTTCAGCCAGGTGCGGGTCCACACGGATGCAAGATCGGCCGAGTCGGCCCTGGGGGTGAATGCGCTGGCCTATACGGTTGGGCAGGATCTTGTCTTTGGTCCAGGCCAGTATGCTCCCGCCTCTCCGGCCGGTCGGCGGCTGCTGGCTCACGAGCTGACTCATGTCGTGCAGCAAGCCGGCCGGGGCCGGGATGGCCAGGGTCTTTCTGTGGGCGCACCCGAGGATGCCAGCGAACGCGAAGCGGATCAGGCCTCCCGCACGATTTTTAACGAAGGCTTCTCGCCTGCCAAGCAGTCCTCTGCCCCTCCAAGCATCCAAAGGGACATGCCTGGCAAAGGGGATGATCCGATCCATGCACCGATCATTGCAGACTACCGCAAGGAGCACGACCTCCCGGCGGGTGGAAAGGATATTGCTGGAAACCCTGTCGGACCGTCAGACGCCGAAATCAAGTACGGTGGTGTCTCAACGGAGGTCGAGGCCAAGCCGGCTGCGCCTGTCCCCACTTTAGGGGATGCAGGGACGGCCACCGCTGCCCGGACCCTGGCCACCTATCCGGTGGATGCACAGGGCCACATCCAGGGCATGAACATTGATGCTATCAGCAAGCTGGTCTATCAGGCTTTGAAAAGTTCGGACCGGGCTTACATTGTTGTCCGCGGGCTTTTTACACCCGACAAGACCAACTTCGATCCCAGCCAACCGGGGGAGACTGCCCGGAACGCCCTGGTCCAATGGCTCGGAAAAGGCACTTTCAAGGATATCGAACAGCGGATTCAATCGGATTACGGGAACAGCGGGTCCGCGAATGCGAACGGTGGAGGCAGCCTCGAGATCGAGGTCCGCTACAAGTCGTCCTTGGTCTCCCACCCGGAGCTTTCCGGCCTGCCAGTGACCTCTCCTTCCACCCCGCCGAAGACCAAAGCCGGATCGGCAGGCGGGCCGGACCCGCTGGCGACCACCTACTCGAAGCCTTACCCGGTCGGACCAGGGAAGGCACTCTCCGCCTTTATGAAAACCCCCCTGGGTGAAAAATTCAAGGAAATGGGGAAGCAGCAGTTGAAGGCTGTTTGGGATAAAACCAGCGTCGAGGATAAAATCGCCATCCTGGCGGGCATTTTGTCCATGCTGGGCGCGGCCAGTTATGGGCTTGCCAAAATGCCCGCCAACGAGAAGAAAGACATTCTCAATCTGATCATCAGCGACTCCGACACGACCTTACAGCAACCGCTAAAAGAGAAAGGCACCAGTCTTTTCGAGATGGATTTCGATCCAGATTTCAAACCCAGAAAGATCCGCCCTCCGATCGGAGAAGTAGAGCTGAAATGATCGATCAGGGCAGAAGCATGATCAGCCGGAGTTCGCCTCCTTCTAATTGAATGATATCAAGGTGGAAAAAATGTCCTCATTTCCTGGTTCCCCTCGCACGCTACGCGGCGGCATTGTCCTGATCGACCCCGGTTCTGCCGCCATCCTGCGCATCATTGTCCTGCAGTACAACCCCGATACACTGACCCGCACCCTGGCGCCCAAGACCGTCCAGCTTGGCAGTGACGGCGGCAACCGCTCGGAAGCGATGCGTCTTAAAGGCCCGCCCGTCGAGACGATCAAGCTGGATGCCGAGATCGATGCCACCGACCAGCTTGAGGCGGCGGATCCGACCACCCTCCAGGCGGGCATCACCCCTCAGCTTTCGGCCCTCGAAATGATTGTCTACCCGACCAGCTCTCAGCTGCAGTTGAACAATTCGCTCGAACAGAACGGCACCCTGGAGATCATTCCCATGGATGCGCCGCTTTCGCTGTTCGTATGGAGCAAGAACCGCATCATCCCAGTGCGCATCACCGATCTTTCCGTTACCGAGGAGGCCTTCGACACCTCCCTCAACCCGACGCGAGCCAAGGTCAGCCTGGGTCTGCGTGTGCTGAGTATTGATGACCTCGGCTTCAGCGAGCAGGGAGGCAGCCTCTATATGATCTACCAGCAGCAGAAAGAGGCCCTGGCAGCGATGAGTGCGAACGGCCAGCTCTCGAGTTTGGGAATTGGAGGCATATGACCAACGATCCGCTTCAAAACCTGCTGGGAATGGGCGCCCTCAAGGCGAGCCCCTTCCCGCCGGACAGCCGCTATGCCAATATTCCGATCGCCACTCTGGAGATGCCGGATGGCCAGGTGGTCGCCTACCTGCGACGCCGGTTCGTACCAAACGCAAATCGCTTCGCCCTGCTGCAGGAATACCTGGTTACCCAGGGCGATCGGCCCGACAACCTGGCCGCCACGCTGATTGGCGATCCACTGCTCTTCTGGCAGTTATGCGACTCGAATAATGCCGTGCAGCCGGACGAACTGACTGCGACCCCTGGCCGCCGGATTCGGGTGACCCTGCCGGAAGGCATCCCGGGAGGCCCGGGATGATCCAGGGAATTCACCTGACCTTGATGATTGGACCGGGGATTCCGGTGCCGGTGCCTCAGGTGGTGCTCGATTCGCTCACCAGCGTCGAGGTCACCACTGCTTCCGGGAGCGCCAGCGGCTTTCAGTTGCAGTTCTCGATCGATACCCGCTCACCCCTCCAGACCATCCTGCTGCTCGCGGGCGGCAGCCTGCCCCCGCTCATGCGCACCATCCTGGTCGCCACCATGGACGGAACCCCAAATGTGCTCATTGACGGGGTGATCACCAATGTCGAGGTCGCCCCCGGGATCGACAAGGGTCATACCACCCTGACCGCCACCGGCAGCGACCTGACTGCCGTGATGAACTGGATCGATTTCAGCGGATTCCCCTTCCCGGCCATGCCGCCGGAGGCGCGCGTCGTGGTCATCTTGGCGAAATACTCCTTCCTGGGAATCGTTCCGATGGTCATCCCGAGCATCCTGCTGGATGTTCCCATCCCGATCCAGGAGATCCCCCGCCAGCAGGGCAAGGATCTGGAATATATCAATTCCCTGGCCGACCGGGTGGGCTACGTTTTTTACCTGGATCCGGGACCTCAGCCAGGCATGAACACGGCTTATTGGGGCCCGGAAATCAAGGTAGGCACGCCGCAGCCGGCGCTGAACACCAATATGGACATCTACGACAATGTCGAATTGCTGTCGTTTACATTTGATGCCGAAAAGAAACGCCTGCCGATCCTGATGATCCAGGAGCCGATTACAAAAGCCTTCATTCCCATCCCGATCCCGGACATCACCCCGCTCAACCCGCCTCTCGGGGCTATCCCCCCGTTTCCAAAGCACATCGATTTCATTTCCGAGACGGCTGATCTCAACCCGATCCAGGCTGCTGTGATCGGGCTGACCAAGGCGGCGAAAAGTGCGGATGCCGTGTTTGGCAGTGGCACCCTGGACGTGACCCGCTATGGGCACATCCTCAAGGCGCGCCAGCTGGTCGGGGTGCGCGGGGCCGGTACCGCTTTCGACGGTCTTTACTACGTGACCGAAGTCAAGCATAAGATCAAACGTGGCGAGTACAAGCAGGATTTCAAGCTTGCTCGCAACGGCCTGGTTTCCACTTTATCGAATGTTCCAGCTTAAATTGGAGGCAATATGGCGGTAGATAGTACTGTCAACCTGGGTTTGGAGACCCAGGCGGCTAAACGGTTTTTTGGCAAATATCGCGGTACGGTGATCAATAATATCGATCCGATGCAGATGGGACGCATCATGGCCATTGTCCCGGATGTTTCCAGTGTGATTCCCACTAGCTTTGCCATGCCCTGCCTGCCGGTGGGCGGGATCCAGATGGGCATGTACGCCGTTCCGCCTATCGGGGCCGGTGTATGGATCGAGTTCGAACACGGCGATCCGGACAAGCCCATCTGGACCGGTTGCTTCTGGGGTAGTGCTGCCGAGGTGCCGGCCCTTGCGCTCTTGGGTAATCCCGTCAGCCCGAGCATCGTACTGCAGACCACCCTGCAAAACACCCTCTCGATCAGCGACCTGCCCGGTCCAACCGGCGGGATCCTGCTCAAATCCACCACTGGTGCGATGATCATGATCAATGAGCTCGGCATCACCATCAGCAACGGCCAGGGCGCCATCATCACCATGATGGGTCCCGCGGTGGATATCAACGCTGGCGCTTTGACGATTGTGTGAGGCAGTATGCCCGGTCCCCTGCTGACGGTCGGTTCGGTGATCATGTGTGCCCACGGTGGCATGGCGCAGGCCACCGCCCCCAACCCTCGGGTAATGGCCAGCGGCCAGCCGATAGTGACCATGGCGGCTCCGCACGCTGTTGCCGGGTGTGTCTTCAATATTTCCGGAGCACCCAGCCCGTGCGTCACGGCAACCTGGGTGATGGGAGCACAGCGCGTCCTTGCGACTGGGATGCCGGTCCTGTTGATGGACAGCCAGGCGATCTGTGTCCCCAACGGCACGCCGGTGATCATTTCGGTCACCCAGCCGCGCGTGATTGGCATGTGAGGTAGCTTATGAATGTTGATTTTCCCTACCACATTGACGGGCGTGGCCGGACCGCGGCTACCGGCTTTGAGGACCACATCCGCGACATGATCGAGGAGGTGCTGTTCACATCCCCGGGTGAGCGGGTCAACCGCCCGACCTTCGGCTGCGGCTTGCTTCAGCTGGTTTTCGCCCCCAACAGCAATGAATTGACTGCCACGACCCAATATCTGGTGCAGGGCTCCCTCCAGCAGTGGCTGGGGGATCTGATCCAGGTGAACGCGGTGACGGTCGAGAACCAGGATTCGACCCTGAGCGTGACTGTGAATTACACGCTGCGGCTTACTCAGCAGAACCAGACGGCTCAGTTCAAACGACAGGTGTAACCTATGACGACCCAATATTTTTGCGGCAACGAAAAGCGGCGCAAGGCAGTCCACGACACGCTCGGCTCAGGCGGCGACCCCATCCTGAACGGCATCGACTACCTGGAGGTGGTCTCGCCAGACGAGAAGACACTTGCCGTCCATTTTATTAATAATCTCCCTGGCCAGTCGCATGGAGTCCCGGCTACCCCGATCCTGAGCGAAGCCAACTTTGTCATCCGCGGGGGGGTGCGCATACAGGGCATCCAGGTGACCCAGCTGACCGTAATGGACAATGTGGCCACTCTTCAAGTCAGCGACCGGGGTGACTACTCCACTTATATTCTCAGCCTGGTGACCAATGGGGACGACAGCAACCCGCCAGCCGGTTTCGATCCGCAGCTGGTCAACCTTGGGTTTTCGTTCAAAATTGACTGCCCGAGCGACTTTGACTGTGCACCGCAGGATAACTGTCCGCCTGAAAACCTGCCGGCCCCGGTGATCAATTACCTGGCCAAGGATTTCGGCAGTTTCAGTCAGCTGATGCTCGACCGGCTCTCCACCATCATGCCGGATTGGAAGGAACGTAACCCGGCTGATATGCAGGTGGCGCTTGTCGAAGCCGTTGCATACGTCGGCGATTCGCTGAGCTATTACCAGGATGCGGTCGCGACAGAGGCTTACCTCGGCACGGCCCGCCAGCGCATTTCCATACGCCGACACGCCCGCCTGCTCGATTATTTCATGCACGACGGCTGCAACGCACGTGCCTGGGTACAGCTGCAGGTGGAGAGCGGTTCTCCTGCCGACGCCGATGGCAAGAAGCCTGCCGATATCATGACGATCCCGGCCGGAACAGCGATCCTGACCCGCGGCCTGGCCTCCGCCAGCACGGTCGATCCGGCGGATTACAACCGGATCCTGCAGCAGGAAGCGCCGACTGTTTTCGAAACGTTGCAGCCCATTGTCCTGCACTACGCCCATAACTCCATCGATTTTTACACCTGGGACGATCTGGATTGCTGCCTGCCAAAGGGGGCGACCCGGGCGACGTTATACAATTATCCTACGCTGTCCTTGAAGGCGGGAGATGTGCTGGTTTTCGAAGAGGTCACCAGCCCCGCCACCGGCCTCGACGTGGATGCCGACCCGACCCACCGCCAGGCGATCCGCCTGACAAGCGTCGTGTCCCAGGACAGCAAGGGGAATCCCCTGGTCGATCCGCTTCATGGAACCCCGATCGCAGAAATCGCTTGGGACCCCCAGGATGCCCTGACCTTTCCAGTGTGTATCTCCACTGAGATCGATCTAGGCGAAGGCCCTCAGCAGTTCATCAACCTGAGCGTGGCAAGTGGGAATATCGTGCTCTCAGACCACGGCCTGACCATCCCCTTGGAGAGCATCGGGATGATCGGCGTGGATGCCAGCGGCCGTCTGGTCCAACCGGTGCTCAAATCCGGCCCGGTCACCCAACAGGGTCACTCCCGTGATCTGTACGGCCAGCTGGTGCTGGACGCGGAGGATCTACCGGTAGTGTTCGATTCGTCCGCTTCGGCCGCATCCGCATTTCAATGGCAGCTGCAGGACTGCCTGCCCGCTGTCCAGCTGATCGAAAACGGCGATGACACCCGGCCCTGGCTGCCACAACACGACCTGCTTGCCAGCAGCCGCTTCGGCCGGAACTTCGTGGTTGAAGTAGACAATAATGAGCAGGCGCACGTGCGCTTCGGAGATGGGTTCCACGGCGCCATTCCCAATCCCGATTCGATCTTTACCGCCTCCTACCGGATCGGGAACGGCACGGCTGGAAACGTCGGGAGGGAGGCTCTTAGCCGTATTGTCCTTGGGGTGTCCGGGATCACGACTGTCCGCAATCCGCTGCCCGCCTCCGGCGGCCAGGATGGCGAATTGATTGAACAGGTGCGTCAGTATGCCCCGCAAGCCTTCCGGGTCCAGGAACGAGCCGTAACGGTGGACGATTATGCTGCAGCGGCCGAGCGCCATCCCGAAGTCAATCAAGCCGCCGCCAGCCTGCGTTGGACGGGAAGCTGGTATACCGTGTTTATTGCGGTCGACCGCCAGGGTGGACGTCCAGTGGATGCCCCCTTCAAAATTGAAATGCTTAACTTCCTCGAGCGCTTCCGCCTTGCTGGAGAGGACTTGGATATCGATACCCCGCTGTTCATCCCTCTGGATATTGAGTGGACGGTGTGCGTGGAGGACGGCTACTACCACAGCCAGGTCAAGCAGGACCTGCTCAACCTGTTCAGCAATCGCGAGCTGCCGGATGGGAAGCGAGGCTTTTTCTATCCCGACAACTTCACCTTCGGCCAGCCGGTCTATCTCAGCCAGATGATTGCCCTGGCCATGCAGGTGCCCGGAGTGAAGTGGGTAGATGCGGAGGATGCCCCGGGCCTGCCCAACCGCTTCCGCCGCTGGGGCCAGCCGTCTCGAGGGGAGTTTGCCAAGGGAGAGATCACGATGGAACGCCTGGAGATTGCCCGACTGGATAACGACCCGAGCCTGCCTGAGAATGGCAAACTTGACTTTTTCATGGAAGGTGGACTGTGAACGATCCGATCGATATTTCCCTCGATAACTGCGGCTGCTGTGAGCCTGACCCGGCCCCCACGCCGATCAACAACCGACCAGGGCTGCCTGCCCTTTCCTACCGCGTCGGGACCTATGCGACCTTCTTGCGGCGGATGATTGCCGAACTCGGACGCTACAGCCTCCCGGACGGGGATTTTGCCGAAACACGTCCACTGCTTGCCCTGACGACGCGCGACCAGGATGACCCGTCCATCGCCCTGCTGGATGCCAGTTCGGTGGTGGCGGATGTGCTGACCTTTTACCAGGAGCGCATCGCCAACGAAGGCTTCCTGCGCACCGCTACTGAGCGGCGTTCGATCCTGGAGCTGGCCCGCGCCATCGGTTATGAGCTGAACCCGGGCGTGGCGGCTTCGGTTTACCTGGCCTTCACTATCGAAGATGCCATGGGGGCGCCCGGCGTGGCGGATATCCCGGCAGGGACGAAGGTGCAGAGTGTCCCGCCGCAGAACCAGCTCCCGCAGACATTCGAGACTTCGCTGGATATCCCGGCGCGGGCCGCCTGGAATGCCTTGCTCCCCAGGCTGAGCGTTCCTCAGGATTTGACGAAAGGCGTGAGTGAAATTTACCTGGCCGGCACCGCTACCAATCTCAAGGTCGGTGATGTTATCCTGGTCACCTCGACGGTCAACAGCGGGGCGGGACATGTCGTTGCGATGGAGGTCGATTCCACCAATAAATTCACCTATGTGGCCCTGGAACCCGCCATCGCCCCGGTCGGGGCAGTCCCGACCAGCCTGGGTGCTACCGCCTTATCGGGAAATCAGAAGATCCCCTTCAGAGCCGATGCGATCCAGCAATTTATCCTGAACGCGACCTGGGAGGATTCGGCCTTGAATGGATTCCTGAAGGCCAATGACTGGGATGCGAACGAGCTGGTCGATTACCTGACCAACTACCGGGCGAGTACCCCAGCTACCAGCGGCTATGCATATGCGCTGCGCTCGCGCCTGGGCATATTTGGCAATAATGCTCCGTTGTACGATTCGCTGCCGGTCAGCCAGCGGGTGGGATCCTGGAATTACAATGGAACCACCCATACTTATGATTTTGACAGCCCGGCGTATCCGAACACATGGGACGACCGTTACGTCGAAACTGATTCTCAGGGGAACGTTTATCCCGATGCTGATTTCTTCCTCGAGCGCGCCGTACCCTCGGTCCAGGCAGGCGGTTATTTTGCCCTGGAGAGCAAAGAAGTCGGCCTGCAAGGGTATTCCATTGCGGAGACCATTGAAAAAAGCCTCTCAGACTACGGCATGAGCGCCAAGGTGACCGGTATTACAGCCGGCGCTTTCAGCAGCGTGAGCAGCTATAAGACCCGTACGACAACCGCATATGTCCAGAGCGAACTGCTGCCGCTGATTGAAACTCCCCTCTCGACAAACCTGGCAGCCGGCACGACCCAGCTGGAGTTGAACGGGTTCGTCTTCGGCCTGCAGATTGGACAGCCGGTCATTTTGAGCGGGGAACGCTCGGACGCCAAAGGCCTCATCCAGAACGAAGTCCTTATGATTAAGGATATCACCCATAATTATGGGCTGACGACGCTGATCTTTGATGGGGGATTGACCTATTCCTATCTGCGTCAAACGGTGGCCATCAATGCCAACGTCGCCCCCGCCACCCATGGCGAGACGGTTACGGAGCTCCTGGGCAATGGCAACGGCGCGCAATCTAACCAGCGCTTCACCCTCAAGCGGCCGCCACTCACATACACGGCCTCCCCGACCCCCTCCGGATCTGCGTCCACCCTGCAGCTCCGGGTGAACAATCTCCTGTGGGGTGAGGCACCTTCACTTTACAGCCTGGGACCCAAAGATCAGCAGTATATTGTGCGCATTGACGACAATGCCAGTGCCACGGTCTTATTCGGGGATGGGTTGAAAGGGGCGCGCCTGCCGAGCGGGGTCAATAACGTCGTCGCTACCTACCGCAGCGGGATTGGCCTGGCCGGTGAAGTGGAGGCGGGCAGCCTGACCATCCTGCAGTCCAAGCCGCTCGGGGTGCGCAGTGTCACCAATCCCTTGGCTGCCAGCGGGGCGGCTGACCCGGAAAAAATGGCGGACGCCCGCGGCCATGCACCCCTGACCGTCCGGACCCTCGACCGAATAGTTTCTGTGGACGATTACCAGGATTTTGCCAGTGCGTTCGCTGGGATCGGTAAGGCCCAGGCTATCGATCTATGGAGCGGCGAGCACCACCTGGTCTTCATTACCATAGCAGGGGCGGATGGCCTGCCGATCACGGATCAGAAATTCCTGGATAATTTCAACGCTGCCTTGAATGCCGCCCGCGATCCTGCCCAGCTGGTCAAGGTGGACACGTTCGACCAGCTGCTTTTCGACCTGTCGGCCTCGGTGGCGGTGGACAGCCGCTACATCACCAAGGATGTCTTTACTGCCATCCAGACCGCCTTGGTGGATGCCTTTTCCTTCGCCCGGCGCGGTTTCGGGCAGAGCGTTTCCGCCGCGGAGATCATGACGGTCATCCAGAACGTCCCAGGCGTCGTTTTCACTGATCTGGTCGGTCTTTTCCTTACCAAAGAATCTCCGGCGCTCAACCAGGTTTTAACGGCATCCACGGCTTATACCGACAGCATGGGGAATATCCAGCATGCCCAGCTCCTGCTGATCAATCCCCTGGGTGTGACCCTGCAGGAGGTGAACTCATGAGCATTCCCTCCGACCGCCTTTACAATTTGATGCCGGTTCTCTATCGGCTGCGCGACGCCAACCACGGCCAGTCCCTGCGCGCCCTGATGGCGATCATTGACGAGCAGCTTTCGGAGGTCGAGGCGGACATCACCGGCCTCTACGACAACTGGTTTATTGAGACGAGCGACGAATGGGTTGTGCCGTACATTGGCGACCTGCTCGGGGTACGCGGCTTGAACACCATCGAGACCACTGCCTTCAGCCAGCGGGCGTATGTTGCCAATACCTTGTTTTACCGTCGTCGCAAGGGAACCGCCTATGTGCTCGGTATCCTGGCCGGTGATGTGACCGGCTGGAGTGCGCATGTGGTGGAGTTTTTCGAACTGCTGGAGACCACGCAGTATATGAACCACGTGCGCTTGTTCAACAGCATGCCCGACCTACGCCAGATGAACGCGCTCAACCTGCTGGACACGCCTTTCGAAAGCCTGCCTCACACCGCCGATGTGCGCCATATCTCCAAACGGCGCGGCAAGTACAACATTCCAAATCTCGGCATTTTCCTGTGGAGACTGCAGAACTATCCGCTGCTGAACGTTATCCCTCGCCAGGCAGATGCCCCGCACAGCTATGGCTACCACTTCAGCACGATTGGCAACCCCGCACCGCTCTTTAATTACCCGCAGGCGACGGGTTTCCCTGATGAGCAGAAGGTGCCGGCACCTATCCGTCCTTACGATTTCTATCTTGACCTGACCAGCTATCAGGGCACCTATGCCTCCGTCTCCAACCCTCCCGAAGACAGCCGTTACTACGGTCCCCGGCGCAGCCTGCAGGTGGTCAAGGACGGCACGCCTGTGTCACCCATGCAGGTGCTGTGCAAAAATCTGAGCGCCTGGGACCGCCCTCCTGCCGGGAATGTCGCCGTGGATGTGACGCTGGGGCGCATTACCTTTGCGGCCGGTGAGGAACCCACCCAGTCCCTGACGGTTTCTTACAACTACGGATTCAGCGCGGACATCGGCGGAGGACCGTACGACCGGCGTGCGCGCTTGACTGCGATTCAAGGGCCGGTCATAGAGTTCTCCGTCGGCCCGAAGAAAAAGTATGCCACGCTGGCCGCCGCCGTGTCTGACTGGGCGCACACCCCCCGTCCGGCTGCCGTAATCCGCATCTACGATAGTGCCAGCTATGATGCCAATCTGACCATTGATTTGCCTAAAAACGGCATGCTGGTGATCGACTGTGACGACGGGGTGCGGCCCACCCTGGTGAATGCCGCCCCGCTCAAGGTCTCCTCGGATGCGACTACCACAGAAGAAATGGCCGCCTTTACCTTGTCCGGTCTGCTGATTGAAGGTAGCTTGGAGACCGACGGCAAGCTGGATTTGACAATCACTGACTGCACGCTCGTCCCAGGTCAGGAGCTGGACGAGGACGGCTATCCAAAACATCCCGACCAGGCCAGCCTGACCATGACCGGTGCGGATGTGACTGACAACCAGGTTTCCGTTTATTACAGTATCCTTGGACCGCTTGAGCTGCCGGAAGAGTGCCGCGGCCTGTTGGTCAGTGACAGCATCCTGGATGCCCCGCTTGCCCAAGGAGCAGATACCCCGGCGCGCTTCGTCTTGGCGGCGGACAGCACCGGAAAGAGTGCGGGTCCGCTCACGACCCTGGAACGGGTCACTGTGTTTGGTGAAGTGCACGTGCGTGAGCTGAGCCTGGCATCGGAGGTGATCTTTGTCCATCCTGTCACCGCCGACCGGCGCCAGGAAGGCTGCGTGCGCTTCAGCTCCATTGCCGACGGGTCGTCGACGCCGCGCCGCTTCCGCTGCCAGCCCGACCTGGCCATCGAAACCCGCAAGAAGCAGCTCGACCCGACTCCCCTCTCGAGTGCCGAACAGACCCAGATCGAGATGCGTGTCCGCCCGCAGTTCACTGACCTGCGCTATGGCCAGAGCGCATTTGCCCAACTTTCGTCCGCATGTGCCGATGAGATCAAGACCGGTGCGGAAAATGGCTCCGAAATGGGAGTTTTCAGCCTGCTCCAGCAGCCGCAGCGCTTGAAAAACCTGCAGGTGGCGCTGGAAGAATACCTGCGCTTCGGTCTCGAGGCCGGAATTTTCCTGGTGACGTAAGCAGGGAGCAGCCACCCGTTTGATCAATAACCAGAAAAGATATTATTCGAAATAGATTAGGAGGAAACAAAATGAAAGGCGATTTTTCCCGTTCAACCTTCGACCCCACGAAGCACTATAGCGGTGTGCGCATGCAGCAGGGGCGCGTGCAGCTGGACGCCGACTGGAACGAGAACCTGGATATCCTGCGCCGCCGGATCGAGACTGAATTGATCGACCTCATCGGTGAGTGCGGCGTACCGATTCATGATGCTGGTTTTGGGGTCAACCTCGATTTCACCACCCTCTCCGCCTCTGAGCAAGCCTGGCTTACCGCCCAGGGGTTTAATCCCCTGGCGAGCGGCGATTTCTATCTAAGCCAGGGCCGGGCGTATGTGGATGGTATCCAAATTGAAAACGATCATACCCTGCCATTCAGCCAGCAACCGTTTGTTTTGCCGAAAGGCATGCTGCCGTTCCCGGCGGACGGCATCTACCTGCTTTACCTGGATGTCTGGGAACGGCTGATCACCTCTCTCGAAGATCCGAACATCCGGGAGGTCGCCCTGGGCGGGCCGGATACGACAGTCCGCAGCCAGGTTATCTGGCAGGCGGTAACCGCCAAGGTTGGCAATCTGGGTGATACGCTCACCTGCGCCAACACACCGAGCCCTTGGCCGGCCCCGAGCACCGGAACCCTTTCTGCCCGCACCACCCCGGTGACCAATCCAGCCGACCCCTGCGTTGTACCGCTGGGGGCAGGCTATACCCGCCTCGAAAACCAGCTTTATCGGGTTGAGATTTACAAAGGCACTACAAACGGTGGCCCGACATTCAAGTGGTCGCGCGATAACGGCTCCGTCGTAGTCGCCGTGGCTGTTTTTCCGGTCACCGGAGACCTCACTAAAATTCAGACCACCAGTCTCGGGCGCGACGACGTGCTTGATCTCCATGAGAACGACTGGGTGGAAGTGCTGGATGATGCTACGGAACTGGCCGGACTGCCGGGGACTTTGGTCCAGATCACCAAGATCGATGCGGATAACGTCCTGACGCTTTCGAGCGCCTTACCCGGAACATTCACAGTTACCGATGCCAGCGGGAATCCGACCCACCTGAAGGTCCGGCGCTGGGAGAGCGCGGGGGAGATTGCCATCTCCAATAACAGCTATCTCGCGCTGGAGGACGGGTTGGAGGTCAGCTTTGATCCGACGCTCACCTACCGGACCGGTGATTATTGGCTTATCCCGGCTCGTACCGTCCCGGGTCAGTATGGGGGTATCGAATGGCCGCAAGACAGCAGCAGTAACCCGCTTTCCCTGCTGCCATTTGGAATCCTCCACCACTTTTGTAAACTGGCGATCCTTTCCGTCCAGGCGAACGTGGTCACCTTGGTCGAAGACTGCCGGAAAGTGTTCCCGCCGCTTACCGAACTGCCGACGGGCGGTGACAACTGCTGCTCGGTCACGGTTGGTCAGGGTGGGGACTACCCTGACCTCCAGTCAGCGCTCGCTGCCCGGCCAAACAGTGCAACCTGGTGGACGATTTGCATCATGCCCGGCGTGATCAGTCTGGCCGATACGCTGACGGTCGACGGCGCCAAGAGCCTGACGTTCAGCGGCTGCGGGAACCAGAGCCGGCTGGTCGGCCCGGCTGGTAAACCCGTGCTGGTGTTTACCAACGGAGCGGATATCAAGCTCGAGGGGCTGCGGATCGAGGCCAATTCCTCGACTGCAGCCATTCAATTCAGCTCCACCAACGCCATTACCATCGCCGGCTGCACCGTGATCAATGCCACCACACAGGCTTCCGCCCTCAATACTGGTTTCCTGACGCCGGTGGGTCCGGTGCTCTCCATCGACAATGGGTCATTGGTGAATATCCTTGAAAACGCCCTGTTCGGAGGTCAGCCGGTACAGATCCAGAAGAACATTCCTTTCGGTCTGGCGGCCGTACAGGTTCATGGAAATGATATCAATATCCTGGTTAACCGCATTTCTGGCGGTGGCATCCAGATTATTCCGCCATCGACTAATATCGCCATCAACGACAACGCCATTTTCCAGGGCCTAGGCCCAGGTATCCAGCTTGGGGGTGGAGGAAAGACTGCCAGAGACTATGTCGAGATGTATTACAAGAAAGATACTACAACCAATCCTGTGGATCAAACGCTAAAAGCCCCTACGGGATTGGGATACGTCCCGCATTCAGGCAATACTGTGGCGGCAATCCGGTTCGTAGCGATTTCGCGCAACCTGATTGGAGCCATGACCGGGAGCGGAATCATCACGGATATCAGCCTGGTCAACCCGAGTCAGCTGAGCGACGTGGAAGCCCTGCGCATCTCCGAAAATAATATCCTGTTGTGCGCGACAACCCCGGAGGTGAGCTTGAGTGATGTCATTAATGTCGGCGGAGGGATTGCTGCGATCGGCCTGTTTGGTACGCAAATCGTCAACAATACCATCGCTTGGAACGGCCTGACTGCCCCCGGTTCCTGCGGAATTTTCGTCCTGGACGGGAGCGACATTGAAATTGGCGGGAATGTCGTGGTTGAAAATGGCTCGACTCAAAACCCGGATACACCAACATTCTACCAGGCTGGCATTGCTGCCCAGGGGGTATTTGGCAACCTGCCCTCGACCGCCAGCCGGGATGCCTCGAACACTTTGCTCGGTTACCCGGCCGTGCGCATCCATGACAACCAGGTTATCTGTGCGGCGGGGCAGGCACTCACGATCACTTCCTTTGGGAATGTGGTGATCGATGGAAATACCCTGGTCACCCGCGAGCGGATGAAGCAGCCAACCGCCCCGTTGAATTTCGGGGTCAATGGTGCCTGCGTTTATGTGCTGGATATGGGCCTTCCGGTCTGGTATCCAGAGCTGGCGCTCATCCTGCAGATGGAATCGACCGGAGCCACCGGCCTCAACCTCGGGAGTTATCAACAGGCGGACTCTCCTTTAGCGGGATTCCCCAATGGGCAAATCCTTTTCCACAACAATCAGGTGACCTTCAATACCGCCAACAGCGAGACGGTAAACAGCCTGGGTCAGACGATCGACAGCCAGTGGCTCCAGCGGGCCTGGAGTGCGGCCACCTTCTCAGCACTCTTCGTCTCTCTGGACGATATTTCATTAAATGGGAACCAATTCCAGGCGAGCGTTCCGCTTTATGTGCTGGAGGGTTTGCAAGCCTACCAGACCCAGAAGCTCTCCATCCCTGATGTTCTGGCGTACTTCTTGAAGTTTATCCATGTAAGTACCGTCGGGTTCACCGTACGAGCTGCCGGCAACGGGCTGGAGGAACTCCTGTACTCGAACTGGGTTTCCTACGCTTCCAATGCTAGTGTCATGAATTCGACCACTGGCAACGAAGCCATCCATAGCTATCTAACCAACGCCCCGAAAATTGTCGAGGGCAATAACCTGAGCCTGTTCTAGTTCAATTCGGACAAAAACGGGATTATTATTAATACGGAGGCAGGAATGGATCAGAACCAGAACCAGCCCATCATCAGCGGATTGCCCGCCTCGCCGGTCGACCCGGCGCAGCTTCAGACCACAGTGCAGGGCCTGCTCACCCAGGCCCCCCAGGAGAGCAGCGCGGCATTAGGGATGTACACCCAGAATCAGCAGCGGCGCGCCACGCGCATTGCCAATGTGGCAAATGAACTCGGTGCCCAGCTTGGGAATAAAAACCCGGATGTGGTTGCTCTCCAGAATCTGTCAACTTCCGTCACTGGCGTCATTACCCAAATTCAAAAGCAAACCGGACGGGTCATCAACTGGCCGAAACTTCGCCCTAACGAGTGGCTCGTTTACGGCACGGTGACCGATTCGAAAGGGAATGCGGCGAGCAGCCTGACCGTGCGCGTGTTTGACAAAGACCGCAAGTTCGACGACCTGCTCGGCGGGACTGAAACCGACGAGAACGGCGATTTTTCTGTGATCTACTCTGAGCGGGATTTTAAAGCGGCCGGGGAGAATCTGCCCGAACTGTACGTCATGGTCAATGATATGAATGGAAAGCTGCTGTACTCTTCCACCGACAGCATACGCTTCAAGGCAGGCCGGTCGGAATATTTTGCGATCCGTCTGGGAGCAAAGCGGTCGACGTCCGCCAAGAAATCCCAGGAGGCAAAGACCAAGGCTGCCCGGGAAAAGAAAACCCCCCGCACGCGGCGGGAGAAGAAATAAATTGAGTGGTTCCCCGCGATCAACGTAGATGAAAAATAAGCGGACCCGGCGGGGCTGACCGAGGCTTTCTGCCTGGATCGCCCCGCCGGATCTTTTTAAGAATTGGTTCGATTGTAAATGCCCAAGGCATTTGTTAAAAATTGGCCGGTGTGGAGGCCTGAGGAATATCCCGGACGTGATAGGGGGTCAGCTGGTAGACAAAGTAATTTAACCAATTGACAAACAGCAGATTGGAGTGACCCCGCCAGCGGACAAGCGGTGGCTGGGCAGGGTCGTTTCCAGGAAAGTAATTTGCCGGGATGCGGATGGGGAGGCCCCTGGCAACATCCCGGTCGTATTCTGCTTTGAGCGTGAGCGCGTCATACTCTGAGTGACCCGTAACGAAGGTATACCGTCCATCTTTTGAGGCAACAATGTAAACCCCGGCTTCCTCCGACTCAGCCAGGATGCTCAAATCAGCGACACTTTCGATGTCGGCGCGACGGACCTCGGTGTGGCGTGAGTGAGGAGCGAGAAATTCATCGTCGAAGCCGCGCATCAGCTTATGGTATCGGTCGAGAACGCGGTGAGGAAACACGCCGAACATTTTGTGCGCCAGGGGATACTTTGGCACGCCGTAGTAATGGTACAGACCAGCCTGCGCGCCCCAGCAAATATACAGCTTGGAAAAAACGTTTGTCTTCGCCCACTCCATGATGTCTTTTAACTCCGGCCAGTAATCCACTTCCTCGAACGGCATTTGTTCTACCGGGGCGCCGGTTATGATGAATCCGTCGAACTTCAAGCGGCGCACCTGGGCGAATGATTTGTAATGGTTCAACAGGTGTTCGGCGGAAACATTCTTCGATTCGTGCGAGGTGGTATGGATCAGAGTAATTTCCACCTGAAGCGGGGAATTTCCAAGCAGTCGCAGGAGTTGGGTTTCGGTGGTGATCTTGGTCGGCATCAGGTTCAGGATGGCAACCCGCAGAGGACGGATATCCTGGTGGACAGCGCGTTCCACGCCCATGACGAAGATATTCTCACTTTCGAGGGTGGTGCGCGCCGGCAGCGTCGCAGGAATTTTAACGGGCATGAATCCTCCTAACGAGCGCAGAAGGGGGAATGCATAGAGACGAAAATGTTAAGGGAAGAACCTTAAGCTGCATTCCAACTCCTGCACCTCTTATTTCGATAATGCCTGGTCAAGGTCCCACAGGATATCAGCGATATCTTCAATCCCGATGCTCAGGCGGATAAAATCGGGTGTCACACCGGCATCCGCCTGTTCTTCGGGCGAGAGCTGCGAGTGGGTGGTGCTGGCTGGGTGAATGGCCAGCGACTTTGCGTCGCCGACGTTGGCCAGGTGACTTACCAGCTGCAGATTTTCGATGAAGCGTTTTCCTGCATCCAGGCCGCCCTTTACTCCGAACCCAAGGATCGCTCCAGGGCCTTTCGGGAGGTATTTTTTGGCCAGCTTGTAATCGGGGTGGCTCTTCAAACCGGGATACTTTACCCAGCTGACCTTGGGATGCTTCTCGAGGAATTCGGCGACAGCTTGGGCATTCTGGACATGCCGCTCGATGCGCAGGCTCAGCGTCTCAATGCCCTGGATGGTCTGCCAGCTGTTGAAGGGGGCCTGGCAGGCGCCAATATCGCGCAGCACCTGGACGCGGGCCTTTATGATGAACGGCGGCAGACCAGCTCCGAGCAGGTCGGCGTAGACGAGATTATGATAGGACGGGTCTGGGGTCGTGAAATTAGGGAACCGGCCGCTCTTCCAATCAAAGTTACCGCCATCTACAATGGCCCCTCCAATTGTTGTGCCGTGGCCGCCGAGGAACTTGGTTGTGCTGTGGGTGATGATATTTGCGCCAAATTCAAAAGGCCGGCACAGATAGGGTGTGGCAAAGGTATTGTCGATGACCAGCGGGATATGGTGTTTTTGGGCGATAGCCGAAACCTCTTCAAAGGGAAAAACGGAAATATCCGGATTCCCTAGCGTCTCGCCATAGATGATCTTGGTATTGGGTCGGATAGCTTTCTCGAAATTCTGAACATCGGTTGGGTCAACAAAGGTGACCTCAATCCCCAGGCGCGGGAAAGTGTAGTTGAACTGGTTGTATGTCCCGCCGTACAGCCGGCTGCTGCTGACGATGTGGTCTCCGGAGGCGCATAAAGTCAAAACAATCATGGTCTGGGCAGCATGACCTGAACTGGCAGCCAGAGCGCCTACACCGCCTTCGAGGTCGGCCAGACGCTGCTCCAATACGTCTGTGGTCGGGTTCATGATGCGGGTGTAGATATTACCCAGCTCTTTTAAGGCGAACAGGTTGGCAGCATGCTCTGTGCTCTTGAACTGGTAGCTGGTTGTCTGGTAGATGGGGACTGCACGAGATCCGGTGACAGGGTCGGGAACCTGGCCGGCATGTAGCTGGCGAGTGGTGAAACCGTACTTTCGTTGATTGGTGGTCATTTCTTTATTCTCCTTTGGCAGTATGGATAAATCCCACCGGGCGCAACTTGGCGTTGTCGCGGCGCCTGCGAAGCTGGCCGTGCCTTGCCCAGGGTGGCTGGAAAAAATAAAGCCCCTCCTGGATGAAGGGGCTTTATTTTAAATAAAAATGCCTCTCATCTTCCAGAAAATTCTGCCGGAATTGGCACCTTGGCGTTCGCCAGGTTGTCGAGGCTTCACAGGGCCGGTCCCTCCGCCTCTCTGGATAAGAGCATGCAAACGGTATTTAGTTTTTAAAGTTGCCAGTTTATATCACAGGACTCTGGCGCATGTCAAGGTTTTAATGGGTGATTCATGATGAATTGGCTGCAAATTACCCAATTATCGCAAAACATCCGGATATCATTTTTGGACCTCGTACAAACCATCCGGATTGGAACCCATTAATCCGGCCCGCAGGCTGCGCGCGTCAACGCGAGCCAGGTTCGCCGTCATCTCTCCGGTCAGGAGAGGGAGCACGCGATAGCGGTCGAGGCCGTTGGCCAGAACGTCCAGACCTAGATCGCTGGTCATCCAATCCAGACGGTCGAAGGTTTTTAGGTCCACCGGTCTGCGGTAGGCGCATAGGGTTTTTTCCCCTTCTGTGTTGAAGAAGTGCTCGAAGTAGGACATCACCATCTCATGCAGGCTGTGGTAAACCGGCTCCCGATAGCGCAGACCGGAAAAGTTTGATTGGGCAATGGCTCCCCAATTGCCGGCTAACTTGAACGGTGCAATGAGATGATCGTCATCGCGGCTGTTCGGAATCAGTTCGAGGAGCAGGGGCGGGAAGCCAAGCCGGCGAAGGGCCATGGCGGCGAACAGGGCTCCGTCGAAGCAGTGAGCCCTCCGGTCGCGCAGAACGCGCAGCGGGCAGCGGTAAAATTTATCTGCGCTGTAGGGGATGGTATCCAGGAAAGCCTGGATGCTTCCGGGGGTTTCCAGGCAGTTTAAGAGGCGCCGCTCAGAGGGGGCAAGTTGAGCCTCAAGACCTTGCAGCAAGTCGAAGCTCTGGGCCTTTTCGACATTTTGTTTCACGGTTTGGGCTGCTCGATCTAACATGGGTCCTTATTCTTGTTCTTCTTATCTATGTCGGAGATAATGCCCTCTTCTTCGGTTTCGAAGGAAAGCACCTGAGTGGGCAGGGCTGCGGTGTTGCAGATTTCCAAGGTGACCAATCCTTCCCATTCCGGCCAGAATGGGGTCACATGGACAATCGTCCGAAGCGAGCCTGGAAGTTCACTCTCGACTTGGGATCGAAGGCTGTCGGATTAGCGATGTCAAAATGGACATTGGTGAAAAAATTGAAGACCTCGGCAATCTGGATGGTGAAGCTATTTGAAAAGCCACTATATGCAAGATCATGGCCGCGCACCTGCCGGTGGACAAGCAATCCGGGGAGGCGGTTGTGTTTTTCCTATTTGACCGTGAAAGTCACCAGGGTTAACTGCCCGGGCGAGACTTTCACCCACCGATCGAACAATACTCCCTTCCAGACGAAGCTGAGGCGGTAATCCCCCGCCGGCAGATCGGCCAGGGTGAAATTCTCCTGCCATAGGTCATCCTTGCCGACGGGATGTTTTTCGGGAGCGTAGGTCTCGATCCCGTAAACAGCAGTCTGGGGACCGTTCCGGTCGAGAAAATACTGGATGGTGAAATCCCGTGTATAAATCAAATTCCCCTGCGCATCTACCAATCTCCCGGCGATCACCCCATATGTATTCCCGTCCTCGCCGGTCAACGGTGTGAGCCACAGTGTGGGGTTGCGATTGGAATCGTAAGTGTTCTGGCCCAGGCGAACTTCGAAGTGCAAATGATGGCCGATGGCCTCACCACTCGAGCCAACCTCGCCGATCTCATCCCCGGTGTGAACGGTTTGGCCTGTCTGGACCTCGATTTTGGAGAGGTGTCCGTAAAGGCTGAAAACCGGTTCGTCGATCCCGGTGAAGTGATGTTCCAGGACAACCAGATTGCCGTAGGTGTTCGGATAAATGGCGTAGATGGTTTTAAGATCATCCCCGGCTACGACCACCTGACCGTCCGCGGCAGCCAGGACGGGCGTGCCTGTGAGGTTTTCGAAATCGACCCCATGGTGAGGAACGCGCGTATTGTTCTCGGTGCTGCCGTACGGGTAAGTCCCTTCTATCCCGACCACTCCCGGGGGAGCAATCGGCCGGGCCATGAGGAAATGGCCGGCTTCGAGGCAGTATCCACTCGATGGATCACACGGAACGGGCGTGACCGTCGCGGTACGGGATGCGGTTGGAGAAGAACTTGCCGTAGGGGTAATTGAGGCTGTCGGAGTGAGTGAAGATGTAAGGAAGGAGGACGGCGGTGGTTCGGGAGTAGGGGAGAGGTTGGAAGTCGAGCTCTCTGGTGCCAGGGTTGGGATGGGCGCGCAGGCGGTGGAGAGAACTCCAACCAGACCTATCATCATAAAGACCGGCCGCAGGCAGTTCATGCCAGACTGAGCCTGCCTTTTTCCTGGAGGGGATTCCTGTATTTGCTCTTCTATCCTGGTTGCGCGCTTCTCCAGCACCTCCAGTTTTGCCAGCAGTTCGTCGCCGGCATCCATTCCCTGCAGGTTGGCGACATTGATACGGACGTTATAACCGGCGGAGGTAAGCGCGGCCCGTGCCAGGGAGGCAGCCGAGGCCGCGTCGCTGATGGTGTTCAGATTGCCAAGCGATATACAGCGTTCGGCCAGGGCCATCACACTGACCGCCTTCTGCGCCACTGCCAGGGGGACTGCGCAGGCGTGCAGGGTTGCTTTTTCGATGGCTTTTTCGCGGGAGGAATCCTGTTTTGGCATACCACTGGGAAGCCGGAAGGCAGCCATGACTTCCTCGAAGGCGGCCGAGTCTTCATGGACGGCGCGGCTCAGCTGCTCGCGCGCTCGTTCAGCTTGTTTTAGGATCTCTTTCATCTGTGCCTCGACTTCGGCATATTTCTTCTTGCCGACCGTCAGGCGGGCGCACATGGCGACCAGGGCCGCAGCCATTGCCCCGCTGTACGCGGCAGCCGCGCCACCGCCTGGTGTGGCTGTCCCGGCAGCCAACCCGTCGAGGAACGAAGCACCTGCCGCCCGGCTGTCTTGAGTCGAAACCTCATACAAACGTTGCTCGAGCACCTGTTCGGGTTTGAAACTGTCCAGCTGCAAGTACCAGGCGGCTATATCGGTCAGGGCTTCTTGCGGGATCAGCCCGACCAGTTCGCTGTGGTGGATTTCTACATGGTGCTTCCCGGCTTCCTTGCGGATTACCTCGACCACGCGCGCCACCGGCGTGCGGCGATAGTCGGTCAGGTTCATGGAAACTTGCGCCCTTCCTTCCACCAGCATGCCCAGTGCCTTGACACAGGGCAGCCCGCCGGAGGACTGGCGGATGGTTTTAGCGATGGCCTTGGCGATAGAAACGTCCTCGCTGGTCAGGTAAACATTGAAGGCGATGAGTGGGTGGCGTGCTCCGATAACTGTCGCCCCGGCAGGACCAAGATGGGCAGGACCGTAGTCCGGTTTGCGCTCCGGGTTGGTTTTGATCTCGTCCTTGAGCCCTTCGTACTGCCCGCGGCGGATGTTCTCCAGATTGACCCGTTCGGGGCGTGTGGCGGCTTCTTCATATAGGTAGACCGGTATAGCCAGCTCTTGACCAACTCGTTCTCCCAGGCGGCGAGCCAAGGTGATGCATTCTTCCATTGTCACTCCGGAAATGGGTACAAGGGGTACTACGTCCGTGGCGCCGATGCGCGGATGTGTGCCGCTGTGCTGGTCCAGGTCGATCAGTGCGGCGGCTTTCTGGATGCCCCGGAAGGCGGCTTCCTCGACAGCCTCCGGCAGTCCGGCGTAGGTGATCACCGTGCGGTTGTGATCGCGATCTGAATGCCGGTCAAGGATCGTCACCTCGGGAATAAGAGCAATCGCCTGGAGGATGGCTTCAACGACCTCCGGTCGGCGTGCCTCTGAGAAGTTAGGGATGCATTCGATGAGAGGGGCGGGCATGCAACCTCAAGAATTAAACCTGGAGCCAAAAAGGGCTGGCGGCGCGAAAAGAGGGAAAAAGGAAAGGCTGGTTAAAAAAAGACCCTTTAATTATAATCCACAGGCGGGAAACTAAAGCCCGGCCTGGCAGGCCGGGGACGATAAACTGCTTTCGGAGAACTGAGGAAGGTCTGCCGGGTGTGAATTATTCTGGCAGGTTTCAGTGGATCATCGAAATTTCATTGAATAGGGGTCAAACCGGGCAGAGGCTTCGATCAGGTCTTTTAGATCATCCCAGGGAGCCAGTTCGTATGATTGAATTCTTACATATCTCTTGACTTTTCGATCGCCTTCTAGGAGCTTTTTCGGATCGGGCAGGAAAACGCCGTGGATGAATCCGAGGCGAATGTGATCGCTAAAAATCCCGATCTGGCAGATCCCCGCACTTACCGGTCCGCCGCGTCCAGTGTGATAATAAGACATCCCTTTTGAATGAAGGCTCTCAGTTGCATCGGGGGCAATCGAAACGATGATATTTCTAAGCTCCAGGACGATATCCTTCAGCTCTGTTTGCGGCATCTGGAGATGACGTTCAAGAGACCTCGTTGGCAGCATATTCGTTTAATATCCCTCATGGGGAATCTACCGGGGATGAGCTGCAGGAAGGCTGTTGGTATTGACCTGCTTAATCGAACCCATGTGCTATATTATAGCAGTATCTACCTTGACAATGTTACATTTTCGTATAGGTTATTTATGTGCAACTTTTTATAGCGGTTTTTAGCAATTCAACAGTTTGCTACAAGTATTTTCGGACCAGAGAACTCGAAGAAAACAGAACGCTTGTCCTAATCTAACATTGTCGAGCTACTCACGGGGTAGTCGCCGCACCCGAATATGCGGTGAAACAGGTGCCAAATTCCTGGAAATCGTCAGATATAGGGTAACCAGATATGGCGGCGAACCCCGAAATATGCTTATTTTAGCCATATATGCCGACCTTTCATAAAAGCTGTGAGTAGATACTTATAGCACCCGGTGCAAGATCGTCAACCTTTTGTAGCGCTTCGTTTCGGCGCAATCCGTTCCCAGGGTTCAAATCCCTGCGGCCTTCCGGCGGTTTGGTTAAAAAAACTGTTGCAGTGGTTATCGAGTACCGAAGACCTGCAGCATTTCCGTTCGCGCGGAAGGCGCGAAGAGGCGAATATAGCCCTCGATGTCTCTCAGATGTGCCTGCACAGTTTCTTCGCGGATCCCGGCCGGAGCATAAACAGTGAAGATCACACCCCGTGTTGTTTCCCGGATGCGGCTGCGTTGGTCTGGCCCATAAATGATGCTCGAGATTATTCCTTCGCGGTCGGAGATGAACATGTCCGCGGGCTTCAGCACCTGCGGCTCGCCCCTCAGTAGGGTGTAGTGCTCATCGCCTTTCGAAACCTCTAGAGAGAGCGGCACCCGGACTGCGTCCATGTCGTGCCCGGCGGTCAGCAGGAGATTCTTCAGTTCGGCCATAAACATCGCTTCCACGAGGGCCGCTACACTGGGGATGGTCTTACTCTTGAAGACGATGGACTCGAGCTGCAGCTGGACATGGTAGGTCTTCTTAAAGCGCTTGTAGTAGGCTTCATAAGCCTGCAATACCGGAAGGGCAATGAGCTGGCTGCGGTCGAAGAGTGCATATTTCTCCCGCAGTGCTTGCTCCAATTCAACTTTCTTTTGTTCCAGCCCCGCGTGATGGGCAGGGTTGGTTGCATTCTGCACCGCCAGCACACCGACGTGGGCGTCAGGAAAAGCAGCCATCCAAGGTTTGGAAACTTCGAACATACGTGATTTCTCCGAGGAGTGATTCGATCGGGCTCAGGATCATTTCATTCCAGCTGTTCCATGTTGATTTGAATGAGGACATGACCGGTATCCCATTCCCTACGACAGGACGCCAAGTTCATCCAGGGAGCGATGCAGTTCCAGGGGATCCCGATAGACACGGAAAGCGCCTGCGCGGCTGAGTTCGTCCTCTCCGTAGCCGCCGCTCAATAAACCGATGCTCAACATCCCTGCCCGGCGCGCAGCGAGCAAATCCCAGACCGCGTCACCTACCACATAACAATCATGGGCTTTCAGGCCAAGTCTGTGCTGACAGGTGATGAACAGGTCAGGTTCCGGCTTGGCGCGCGCTACATCGCTCCGCTCGACGACGATCGTATCCTCGCTGACCTTCAGGGCTTCCAGTGACGTATTGATCTCGGGACGCGACCCGGATGTAGCGATCCCGTGGGGAATTTTCGCTCTACGCAGGAAGGCGAGCAGTTCGATGGCTCCCGGCAGGGGACGACGGTCTGGCATCAGCTCGGCGAATATTTCCCCATGGCGGCGTTGAACCCGGGCTGCCTCATCCAGACCGATCTCCCGTCCGAGCTCGCGTGCCGCCGCCCGGGTGAAGAGTCCGCCGCTCATTCCCATGCGGCGGTGGAGCCGCCACCCGTCGATCGCCAACCCCGCTTCTGCAAATGCCTGCTGCCAGGCAAGCACATGGGCGTAGACAGTATCCACCAGCGTGCCATCAAGGTCGAAAATCATTGCCTGCATGAGTGCCTCCGGGATTTAACCAGAAATCCTAACCGGTTATCTGTCCCACCGGTAGACCAGCCGGCATGCGTTGGACAAGCTCTGGCTGCGTGCCTCGTCGAGAGTGAATGCATTCAAACCACCATGTGGCTCCGGCCGCCAGGATGATCCAAGGGTCACCGGCTCCATCAGGAGTGAGCACGTGATCTCAAAACCACAATCTTTCCCAGTCGTACGCCTCTGCTACCTGGGCCAGGCGAACAATCTGGCCTGGGTCGCCAAAATCGCCGAAGGGTACTACTTCGATGCCGTAATTCATTTCCTTCTCTGAATATTCAACTGGACAATCGTGATATGTATCGCTTCGGACGCAGATGAACACAGTCAATAAACCCTCTGGCAGAGCCTGATGGGACTGATTGATCACATTTCGCATGGTTTCAGGCGTTAAATTAAACTAGGTGAAGGTAGATAGAAAAAGGGTAGTCGAATTTTCGCATCAATTATCGGTTATGCGACGGTGGGCAAAATAGAATGGTTCCGGATCGAGGCGGAAGGCATTTAGGCAATATTCGGTACAGAAATAAATCTTTATTTCATGGAATTCGGCCTGGGGGAAATATACCGGGTCGCCTGTGGGTGTCCGGCCACAGGCCATGGGCAGAGACCGGATTGGGTTGGGAGGAACGCTGGATTTCTTGGTTTTCATAGTTTTTCGGCGGATATACGGATGAAAATATTGGATACTAGCATCCATTTTAACAGATTCTGGAAAGAGGGTCGATCTGGAGACAGACTGTCTTTGCAGGTTTAAGCGGCCAGACTCGAGTTGAAATTAACTTTCTGGGTAAAAAGAAGTACAATTCCGCAATGCCAACCCGGGGACTGCAACGTATAAAACGTCTTATGACCGCTTCGGTCCTTATTTGTATCGGTCTGGCGTCTTGTGTTCGCTATTATCCGAACACACCTGTCTCGGGAGCTGAATCCGTGTGGATTACCGGTCTCGCGCCGACCCCGACGGTGATCACGACAGCGACCCTTTCCTACTCTGTACCTGCAACGCGCATTCCCGGGTCACCGATTCTCACTCCTACTCCAGACACTCCGCACTTCCCGGTCGCCACTGCACGCGGGGTTGAGACTTATGTGGTCCAGGCGGGTGATACACTTGGGATAATTTCTCAGCGTTACGGGGTCAGCATTCAGGTTATCCAGGCGGCGAACCACCTTACCGACCCCAATACCCTCTCCATCGGCATGTCGCTCACCATCCCCGCTCCGCGACCCAAGCCTACTGGTCCAGGCTTTAAGATCATCCCCGATTCTGAGCTGGTCTATGGACCAATGAGCATCCGCCTGGACATCCAGGCGATGGTCCAGTACCACAAGGGATATCTGGCGACATATACCCAGGAGGTAAACAGTCAAACCATGACCGGGGATCAAATCCTCCTCGCCGTGGCACAGGATTATTCGGTCGATCCAGGATTGCTCCTCGCCGTTCTCGAATATCGCTCCGGTTGGCTCACCAATATAAACCCGGATCCAAAACTAGGGGATACCCCCTTTGGTTTTAACGATGGCTTCCACATCGGTCTTTACCGCCAGCTGGTCTGGGCCGCCAATGCCCTCAACATGGGCTATTACCGCTGGCGTGCCGGGTCAGTCCGAAGCTGGCTGCTGTCGGACGGATCTGTAGTGCCTGTCGACCCGACGATTAATGCCGGGACGGCCGGGATCCAGTATTTTTTTGCCCAGCTGGACGATTACCCTGCCTGGGTGCGGGATGTTTCCCCCGGTGGATTTTTTGACACCTATACCGTGCTTTTTGGGTATCCCTTCGACCTGGCGATCGAGCCACTGGTTCCTGCCAATCTGACCCAGCCGCCAATGCATTTGCCCTTCGGCCCCGGGGAAACCTGGTCCTTCACCGGCGGACCGCATGCCGCCTGGGACGAGGGGTCGGCTTGGGGCGCTTTGGATTTTGCCCCATCCAGCGATGCCCCGGGTTGCGTGCAGAGCGACGCCTGGGTTACTGCTGTGGCAGATGGGTTGATTGTCCGCACGGGGATCGGCGAGGTCATTGAAGACCTTGACGGCGACGGCTATGAACAGACAGGCTGGGATGTGCTTTATTTGCACGTAGAAAGCCGAGACCGGGTCCAGTCCGGCACATATGTCCATGCCGGCGACCGGATCGGCCATCCATCCTGTGAAGGGGGAGAGGCAACCGGGACCCACGTCCACATCGCCCGGAAGTTTAATGGCGAGTGGATCGCAGCTGACGGTCCGGTGCCTTTCAATCTGGACGGCTGGATCTCCTCGGGAACCGGGGATGAATACACCGGGGCGCTGACTCACAACGGCCAGACCGTACAGTCTTATGATGGTATCCTTGACAGCAACCAGATCCACCGCTAATTCGTTAATCTTCCGCCCTTTTTGCCTTCCGGGATTTTTTATAGAAAATGTGTAGGTTGCCTCCCGCTCTCCCAAAGGCGGTATAATTTGGCCCGATGAATCGGAAAATGAGGGTCGCGAGCCGTAAAGCTTTCTGGATTTTGTTATTTACCAGTAGCCTGTTATCAGCATGTGCCAGCAATTTATGGGGGAGCTATGACCCGTATCTGACCCAGACCGCTGTTCCCAGCCTGACTTCGACTTTCCTCCTGGACCCGACACCTACAAGCACGCCTACGCCATTGCCTCCATCACCGACGGAGACAAGCCTCTCCACAAGTACTCGAGTACCAAGTGATACACCGGCTGCTCCAACCGATACCTCGACCCAAACCGGGCCGACCTCGACAGCCAATCAGATGATTTTATATAGTTCCCAATCCGGGGATAGCCTGGATGTGGTCGCGGTCCATTTTGGAGTCAATGTTTCAGAGATTTCATCCCAGGTGAGTCTGCCTACCAGCGGATTTCTCGACCCGGGCACCCGATTGATCATTCCCAACCGGGTGGGGGTGACGGCTCCCGCGACTCAGATCATGCCAGATAGCGAAGTGGTCTATTCACCCTCATTGATCGATTTTGACATTCGAGCGTATGTCTCCAAGGCAGAGGGTAAGCTGAGCACATACCAGGAATATCTGGCCACCAGTGGATGGACCACCGGGCCGGACGATGTAGAAAGGATAGCCCTCGAGAGTTCGACAAATACCCGATTGCTTCTAGCTTTGATTCAATACTGGAGCGGTTGGGTCCAGGGCCAGCCGTTCCCCCAGGTCGAGGCCGATTATCCAATGGCCCAGGTGGATCCCCAGTATAAGGGGTTGTATCAGCAGATGCGCTGGGCGATTGCCCAGTTATCTGCCGGGTACTACGGGTGGCGGTCTGGCAAATTAACCCAGCTCACTTTTCCGGATGGCACGACCCTGCATATTGCTCCCACCCAGAATGCGGGTACGGTTGCCTTGCAAAATCTCTTTTCCAAACGTTATAACTATAGCGACTGGCTTAAAGTTATCGACCCCCACGGCAGCTTCATGCAGCTTTATGACAGCATGTTTGGCGATCCGACTGCACGCGCCGAGGCTGTCGGCCCACTGTTTCCCCCAGGGTTGAACCAGCCCCAGTTGAGCCTGCCTTTCGAACCCAATACGGTCTGGAGTTTAACCGGTGGGCCTCACCCTGCCTGGGAGGCAGAAAGCGCCTGGGCCGCCCTGGATTTCGCACCAGGCAGCAGCGAGTCCGGGTGCGTCCCTTCTGACGCCTGGGTTGTTGCAGCTGCACCTGGCCGGGTTGTCCGCTCAGCTCTCGGCTACGTCGTCCTGGACCTGGATGGTGATGGGTATGAACAAACCGGTTGGGACGTTTTGTATTTGCATATCGCCGACCAGGACAAAGCATTGCTTGGATCCTGGTTGAATGCCGGTGATCATGTTGGGCATCCGTCCTGTGAGGGGGGCGAGGCTACTGGGACCCATGTCCATTTCGCCCGCAAATATAATGGGGAATGGGTCGCGGCAGGCGGTCCGCTGCCCTTTATCCTGAGTGGGTGGGTGACCCATGCTGGCGATGCCCCGTACCTGGGTACCATGACGAAAGGGGATCAGGTAGTTACCGCCAACCAATTCAGTACCAGAGAGTCCGTGATCACGCGCGATTCAGGTGATTAACTTCCTTTTCTAGCCCGTGCACCATCCATTACGATTTCTCCTGCTTATACCCGCATTCATCCTAAGCGCCTGTCTTCCTCAGGATTTGACGCCTCTGACCCCGGCCATCCCGACGAGCACCGTCCAGGCGGGCCCGAGCGCAACTCCTTTGTTACAGCGGCCGCAGTACGACCCTGGACAGCTTGTGGATTATCTTGCCCAGGATGGTGACACGCTGCCAGCCCTGGCCGCTCATTTCAACACCACGGTGGAGGAAATCCGCAAGGCGAATCCACAGATCCCTTTGGATGTCACCACCATGCCTCCGGGCATGCCGATGAAGATTCCAATTTATTATCTTCCGTTCTGGGGGACGCCTTTTAAAATAATCCCTGACAGCCTATATGTGAATGGGCCGGCAGCGATTGGTTTTGACACAAGCGAGTTCGTTTCCAGCCGCCCCGGTTGGTTGAAGGATTTTGACACCTATGCAGGTGGAGCCAACCGGACCGGGGCAGGTATCGTGGATTACGTCGCTCTCAATTACAGCCTCAGTCCACGCTTACTGCTGGCAATCCTCGAATACCAAACCGGGGCCCTTTCTCAGCCGGTCGCGCCGTCCACCCATTATGCGCTGGGTGAGGAAGATTATAACTATGCCGGCCTTTATTTACAGCTGGTCTGGGCTGCGGATGAATTGAATAATGGATATTATGGGTGGAGCACGGGCCGGTTGACATCCTTTGACCATCCCGATGGCCGTACGGAACGACCCGATCCATGGCAGGATGCCGCTACAGTGGCCTTGCAATACTATTTTTCGCTTCACCTTTCCCAGACTGATTACAACAAAGCGGTTGGACCCACAGGCTTCGCTCAGACTTATCAGGCTCTCTTCGGAAATCCATGGCAGAATGTCACGGCCCACATCCCGGTTAGTCTGCAGCAGCCGTCTCTGACGCTTCCCTTCCCACCCGGCCAAACCTGGGCATTAACCGGTGGTCCACACTCCGCCTGGGGAACCTTGCAGCCCTGGGCGGCCCTCGACTTCGCCCCGCCCGTCCTTGTCGCAGGGTGTATCCCGACTGACCTGTTCGTGGTCGCCATGGCCGATGGAACGGTCGTCCGCTCCGGCCCCGGTGTGGTCGTGGAGGATTTGGACGGGGACGGAGAAGAACGGACTGGCTGGGACCTCCTTTACCTGCATATTGCCACGACCGACCGCGTCCCGGTTGGGACGCAGTTGCATAAGGGTGATCCGATCGGCCATCCCTCCTGCGAGGGCGGTGAGGCAACCGGAGACCATGTCCATATTGCCCGGAAGTACAACGGCGAATGGATCCCTGACGACGGTGCGCTGCCTTTTATTTTGGAAGGATGGATTCCACACAATGGAGATGCCCCATATCAGGGGACATTGACCCGCGGTACTCAAACCGTCACGGCCTGCGTGTGTGGGAATGCCCGCAGCCAGGTGACGGCAGGCAAGTGAACTGAATTTTGAGCCCCGGGAAATTGGATTTTATCAGTCTGCCGGCGGCAGATAGGAACCTTTTTTAACCAATTCAGGCTCCCCGCCTGTTCCCGCTTCAAATATCTCGTAAGCCATTTCTAGCGGAAAGACTTTGCCGAGCATGGCTTGCGCCGGGCAGTACCGGGTGGCCGAAAGCTCGATGGCGCGCAGCACGGCATTTTCCTCGATGCTGCGGCCGGTGACTTGGTATTGAATGACCGCGCGGGTAAAGACCTTGGGGTGATCCTCGGCTTCATCGGTATGGACGTGCACCTCGAAACCGGTCACATCCTGACGCTTTTTTGCCAGGATGGAAACCACATCCATAGCCGTGCAACCGGCAAGGCTGACCGCCATGAGCTCCAGCGGGCGGAAGCCGTCGTCGGCGCCGCCCACGAGCGGGTCGGTTCCAAGGGGGACCTTAAAACCGGAATCGGCAGTCCCGGTGAAGCTTAGTCCCGCTTTCCATACTACCTTTGCTTCCATAAGTTAAACTCCAAAATGGGTGGGTACCAGTTGTTATTCCTGATCCATGCCGTGCCGTGAGAAATGACACGGGCGATGAGGGTTGAACTCAGCTGGTTCCAGCTCTTGAAAGTCTCCGGACTCTTTCTTCATGGGTCAAGCTGAAAAGATGGTTGATCTTCCTAAGGGCAGGAAAGGTTGCTCAAGCTGGGTATTCCGCCAAGTATTGTCTTTATTCGAGATAATCTTCCAGGTTTAGAGTTTTAAAAAGCCGTTCGCGTACCTGGCCGGGGAGTTCATCAGGTCTGTCTGAACAATCATGAACGATGGAAATTGTTTTACGCAGTGTATCAACTACAATATGACAATCCTGGCATTCAGCGAGATGCTGTTCGAGCTCTTGGCAGAGCTGATCACTGAGTGTCCCGTCGACATAATCCGATAAGAATGACACCATGGCTTGGCATTGGGACCGATCGTGTTCACTCATTTTTTTTGTTCCTTTTCCGGAGTCGCTCGTCGTAATAGAGGCTGAGCTCATCGCGCAGCCGCAGACGGGCGCGCAGCAAACGTGTCTTAACAGCTGATTCGCTCAAGTTGAGTGCTTCGCCGGTTTCCAGGATCGAAAGGCCTTCGATGTCACGCAGGATAAAAACTATGCGTAATAATTCTGGTAGATGCAGAATTGCTTTGTCGAGATTCGCACGGGCTTCTGTCGAGAGCAGCACATTTTCTGGTAGTGCAGACCAATCCGTAAGCTGGATGGTAGGATATTCTATGTCTTGGCTATCCTGTCCGTCGTCTTCCACAATAGGCAATTCGGGACGCTGTTTCCGCAGCATCATTAAAGCTTCGTTGGCAGCGATCCGGTACAGCCACGTAGATGGACTTGAGCGGCCTTCGAATTCGCCTAGATGCTGAAATGCTTTCAGGAAGGTGGTTTGCAGAACATCCTCCGCATCTTGAGTGTTACCCAGCATTTTATAAGCCAGACGGTAGATGGGAACCGAGGCGACATCCACCAGTTTGGCAAATTCCAGCCGATCACCCGCGCGTAATGCTTGGATGGAAATATCAGAAAATACTTCTTTAGCCATTGGATGATTTCATCTGCATAAAGTTTCAGACTGACCAAGTATAATCGATGACACAATGTATATGACAAAAAACACGGACATATGTCAATACTTTTAGGATATTTGCCACTTCACAAAGAAGCAGGGGTGCGACTAATATCCATGGTAAGCATGAAACTGGATGATCTTGCCTGCCTTGAGTTTTTTAATGGCCTGAGTACGGCAGATATGCAACTCCTGGCGCCTTATTTCGCGCCACAATCATTTCCTGGCAATATCAATATATTCGAACAGGGGGATCAGGCTTTTTACCTCTACCTGGTCATCAAAGGAGAAGTGGTCATTCGCTATAAGCCGGAGGATGGCCCACTGATGACCGTGACGCGCGTTCAACCGGGTGGTATCTTTGGATGGTCGGCTGCCATGGGCAATCCAGCATATACCTCCGGAGCAATCTGTGCTGTAGACAGCGACGTGATCCGTATCCGCGGATCAGACTTGCGCAGACTTTGTGATGAACATCCCAAGCTCGGCAAAGTGATTTTGGACCGGCTTGCAGCTGTCATTGCCGAACGGAAAGCAAGTCGGCAGCGAAGTGTCACAGAGATGCTGGCAAATGGAATCCGTCATCTGGGGAATGATCGAGGAGCAAACGGCAATGTCTCAAACCAAAGCTGATCCGAAAATTGAACTTCAGATGAAAGCGCTGCTTGAACAGCTCAGTGCTTATATCGAGACCTTTCATGGGGGATCGGTCGAATTCGTTGAATTTGACGGGAAGGTACTTAAAGTGCGTCTTGGCGGTGCGTGCCTGGGATGTCCGCTTTCTCCGTCCACCTTGCATGGTTGGGTTGAAGGCACCGTGCGTCAATTTTTCCCGGATATTGAAGGCGTTGTGGCAGTCTGATCCTTCCCAATACCTTTCAGCAACGAAGCAGCAGTCTCCCCTCATCGAAAACCTTTTACAGCATTTGCCATCTCCCGTGGATCCTGGAGGTATGGATGTTATAAGTTTATTATGGAGGTAAGTTGTGCTTCCGACGTATTTATGTTAAACTGGTAAAGTAAAGAAGGTCTGCCATGACAGCATGTCTTAGGAAAACTGCATGAGACCGCCCGCGCGCACTTCCTCGAATGTCATTCGCTTAACGGTATTTGGTGTGCTTTTAGGGCTTCTCTTTCCACTGGGCGGAATGCTGCTGTCGATATTAATTGGACATCACCCGTTGAATTGGGGGACTTTTTTAAGTGTTCAGCGGAACGAGCCTGTGCTTTGGATTTTCGATACCACGCCGTTCTTCCTCGGATGGGTCTTCTACCTGGCAGGACGTAGTGAGGATCGTCTCACCAGAATGGCGAACAACCTGGAAAAAACCGTCCAGGAGCGGACGGCTGAACTCTCCATTGCCAACGCCGAACTCCAGCGTGAAGTCGAGGAACGAAAACACACTGAGGCGATCATCAGCCGTGCGAAAAAAGAATGGGAATCGACATTTGACGCGATCTCCGATCTTATCTTTTTGACGGAGGAAACGGATAAAATCAGCCGCTGCAACCTCTGTGCGGTGAACCGGCTCCATACGACGTACCAGGAGTTAATCGGTAAATCCCTGACGCAAATGCTGTTTAAAAGCCAGGAGGTGGGAGTCTGGTCCCGAAAGGGGGGTGAAACGGTATTTCCCAGACTTGAGGGCTTCTTTGATGTTTCTGTGTATCCCATCGAATTTGCCGACGCGACGACGCGGACTTTGTACATTCTGCATGACATTACCGAGCGAAAACGCGCTGAAGGCGAGGTGGTACGACAGAAACAATACTTTGAATCCCTTGTTCAAAACAGCCCGGTAGCAATTGTTGTATTGGATAACGATGAGAAGATCGACTCCTGCAATCCGGCATTTGAGAAACTATTTGGCTACTCCAGCGCTGAAGTGGCCAGCAAGAACCTGGATGCACTGATCAGTACTACCGAAACAGGTGATGAGGCGAGAGGATTTACCCAGCAGGCATTGATTAGGGGAATCCACGGTATTGGTCAGCGTTGCAGGAAGGATAGAGCAATCATTGATGTGGAATTTTTTGCAGTGCCTGTAGTGGTTGCCGGGGAGAAGATTGGGGCCTTGGCAATTTATCATGATATCACCGAACTGGTGCGCGCCCGCTATGACGCCGAAGCAGCCAATCGTGCCAAAAGTGATTTCCTTGCAAATATGAGTCATGAGATACGAACACCGATGAACGGCGTCATCGGCATGCTTGAGGTGGCATTGGACACACCGCTCACCATCGAGCAGCAAGATTATTTGCAAACTGCCCTGCAAAGTGCTGAATCCCTGCTGGCGTTGCTCAATGACATCCTGGATTTCTCTAAAATTGAGTCCGGGAAGCTGGATCTTGAGACGATTGATTTTAACCTTCGTGTAACGGTGGAAGACGTCGCCTATACCTTCGCCAAACGAGCATCGGATAAAGGTCTGGAACTGGCCTGCCTGGTCCATCCAGGCCTGAAAACAGGCCTGCGAGGGGATCCGGGACGCCTGAGGCAAATCCTGATCAACCTGGTTGGCAACGCAGTTAAATTTACCCACAAAGGCGAAATCGTCATTCGCGCCGAACCTGTTTCGGAAACCGAGACACAGACAACGGTTCGCTTTTCGGTGCAAGATACCGGGATCGGTATCCCGGAGGAGCGACAGGCGGCAATATTTGAGCGGTTTATTCAAGTAGATGGTTCGATTACGCGCTATTATGGTGGTTCTGGGCTGGGTTTGAGCATTGCGAAGCAGCTGGTTGAGGCAATGAAAGGCGAAATTGGATTGGATTCATCGCCTGGTGTGGGAAGTACTTTCTGGTTTATCATCTCCTTTGAGAAACAACCTCCAGCAAAAATTGACACAGCCCCACTGCGTTTCGAGCCGTTGGGGCTCCACGGCTTGCATGTCTTAGGCGTGGATGATAATGCCACCAACCGAATGATTTTGACCAAGATGGTGGAAGGCGTTGGCTGCCGGATTGAAACGATCGACAATGGCACGGACGCGCTAAATATGCTACGAACAGCCAACCGGGATGGAGAACCATACCAGGTTATCCTCCTGGATATGCAAATGCCAGGCATGGACGGGGAACAAACGGCTCGCGAAATACTCAACGATCCAATCGGCAAACACACCAATATCATCGTCCTGACTTCCATGGGACACCGCGGGGATGCTGCCCGGTTGAAAGCACTCGGCTGCTCGGGTTATCTGCTGAAACCGATAAAACAAAATATGCTGGTCAACGCTTTGGTGACTGCCCTCAACAGCGATTTGGTCATGACCGGAATGGAGCGGAAAATCCAACGACCAGTCTCCCTGGGAAGCAGCCGCCAGGGAGTACGTGTCCTGCTTGCCGAGGACAACCCTGTTAATCAAAAATTGGCAATCGTCTTGCTCCAGAAAGCCGGGTTTTCGGTTGATGCGGTTGAGAACGGCCTGCAGGCCTTGGAGAAGAGGCAGTCCGAAACTTATCATGTCATCTTGATGGACGTCCAAATGCCTCTTATGGATGGATTCGAGGCTACCCAGCATATCCGCGAGTGGGAAGGGGATAACGCCCACATTCCGATCATCGCTATGACCGCCCATGCATTGAAGGAAGACCGCCAACATTGCCTGGACGCAGGTATGGACGATTACATCGCTAAGCCTCTCGAACCTCAGGTCCTTTTGAGTGCCGTCGACCGTTGGACAGGGGTGCGCGTGGAAGAAGCCAGCCAGGCTGAGGCGAGCGAGAACGAGGCTGGATCTCTCGCCGAACCATCCGCCAACCACCAGGAGAAGCAGGCAGAGTCAGAAAGCGTCCCAACCGGTGGGGAAGTGCTCGCAGGAACATCTGATTCGGTGCCCGCGGATATATCCAGTCTACCCATTGACATCCAGTCTGCCCTGCCCCGATTTAACAGTGACCAGCAATTTTTCAATGAAATGTGCAAGGAGTTCATGAACCACTTGCCATCGCGTCTCGACGAGATGAAGACGGCTATGCAGAACGGTGATCTGACTCTGTTGATGCGTAGCGCCCATAATCTCAAGGGTGTATCAGCCAATTTTAGTGCCGGCCCGCTTTTTACATTAGCTGAACGGCTGGAGATAACGAGCAAGCAGGGGGGCTCTCAAGAGGGTGCTTCTCTTGTGGACCGCATCCAGGTGGAGGTCCAACGACTGCGCGAATATCTGATCGGTCAGGGTGTGGATTTATCGTGAGACAGAAAGGGATTAAAAAAACGCTCCTCGTTTTCAATGAGGACGGGGGTGTTGCATTTTTTAAGCAAGCCTCCAGGAAGAATAAATATGCCCATTTCTCCACTATATCTTAATCATCAGTGGGTTTGCAGTTCCTGAAAATGATCCTCTGACGGGGGGCTTGCAGTCCGTCAGCTGCGGCTGGTCAGCTCCTGGCCACTCCGGCTCGTCTATAGCCCGGAGGAAAGTTGGCTTTTCTTTCCTTCCCTAAACGATTTCGATCGACCCTACGCCAGAATCGATGGTGATATCGGCGCGGTTGACCGCTGTTGCATAGTCCTCGGATTGATACAATCCGCCATCCAAACGCGGGAAGCGGCCTGCGGCAATATTGATGGAAGACATACCGGTCTTCACTCGGATGCGTGCCGCTGCACCGCTTGGTACATGTAGTTTGAGAGATGAAGCCCCGGTATCAATGTCCACATGGGTGGTCCCGGCGCTCCTTGGAAGGTAAATTTCGGTGCTGCTTGCCCCGGAATCGAAATCCAGGTCGGTCACTTTCAACTCGGTCAGATCCAGGATTGATGCACTCGCACCGGTGTCGATTTTAAGACTCAGGGGGACCTCTTTATTGAGACCGATGTCCCAGTCCAGGCTTTCACCAGGCCACCAGTTCCAAACCGGTGCATGCAAGCGCAGCTTGACCTCAAGCTGGCTTCCCGAAAGGCGGCTTTTATAATCCAGGCCAGCAGAAAAAGTCCCGTTGACGATTTCGCCTGAATCGGCACCCGAATGAAGATTAAGCCTGCCTGCTCCGTGGGTGAAGCGGAGATAGGCACTCGTGGCTCCTTCAAGCGGGATGGATAATCGATCACCCTTGATCGGCTGTTTGCGCGAGTAGAAGCTTATGATCAGCCATATACCAACGGCGATGATGAACAACGGCCAGAAATAACTGAAAATGTCTCCGCTGATTTTTCCCATCTGGCGCAGGAATAATAAAGCAGCCAGCAGAATTAATAGAACACCCCAGAAGATGCTTCCCCGTCTGTACATGGTGAATTCCTTTCTCTAGATCAGTGGCGAATGACCCCGCGGACAATGAACCAGATCCCCAGCAGTAGGAGCAGGACGATCGGGGCATAGACACTGTATGGACCGAGGATCGTCCAGCCGCCAAGTAGTGTGGCGAAGATGGCGAACAGGATCACGCTGATCAGGATCAAGTTAATGCCATGGCGCGTCGATTGTTTGATATCCTCACCTAATAGCCCGGCCAGGATGGATCCGATGCCCACGAAACCTGGGATCAGGGTCCATAGATAACTCCATCCGGACCAGGCTGCCGGGGTGTTCACATTGTTCTGGTAATAGAGGATGCCGCCGATACCTGCGACGATACAGGCCGGGACGGCCATGCTGGCTGCACCGACCAGCAACCCGATAAAGAGAATGGCAGCCCCGGCGAGGATGACCCACACCGGCCATTCGAAGGTCAGGTGAAGATGGTTGGCCAGATTGGGCCACACCCGAACTACGATGAGCCATGTGGCGACAAGGATTAAGATAATCCCGAGGGCTAGTTGGGTTCGATTTCTTTTATCCATGCGCATTCTCCTTGTTTGATTAATCTCGAATATACAAATGCTTCTTCGGCATTGGAAGGCATGTCTTCTGGGCTTTACTTCGGCAGCCTGCCGATCATTCCCCACACTCGGCGGTGCATCCGATGGTAGAACGCATTCCCGTGGGCGAACATGTTAATACATTCACCATGGATCACCGATATCCCCTTTTCCTGACAGAAGCGGATTGCCGCCTCGGATTCGGCCCCTTGCTGGATCCAGATGCGTCGGATGCCTGCTCCGTCTGCATCCTGGACCACCTTCTCTGTCTGTGCGGGTGGAACAACGACGATCACGCCGTCCACTTTTTCGGGCAAGGATTTAAAATCCTTGTATGCTGCGACCCCTTCCAGCGTTTCAGCCTCCGGGTGGATGGGGTATAGTTTGTAGCCGTGGGTAGTGAGTTCACGGAAAATGGCGTTGCCAAACTTCTTGCCGCCACGTGAGACGCCCACAATGGCCAATGTGTGTTGATTGATAAAATCTTGAACCGCAGCTTTTTCTGTCATAGGACCATCCTCTGAAAGATTTCAATATTAACTACGATTGGCAAAGAAATAGGTTTCATTAGCGATTTGAAATATCGTTATGGAAGGTCTATTACATCTCGGGTTACATTGCTTTCGCGGTTAATTCGAGACTGACTTGCCACAATTTCTCGGCAGTGGTGCGGTCGTAGGAGGCCGGGCTGGATTGAACAGGGCGACAGTCGACGAAATATTTCCCGCTTACCCCCTCGACTTCTGGTGAGGTGGCCAGGAAGATGCTCGTCTCTGCACCCCGCTCCGACGTGCGCCCGAAAATCGACGCAGCCAATCCATTGCCGAAATTGAAGATCGGTCCATTATTGCGGGCAAAACCGGTGGCGACATATCCCGGATGGACGGCATTTACAGTCACGCCGGTTTTTTCAAGGCGGCGCGCCAGCTCATAAGTAAAAAGAACGTTGGCGAGTTTGGATTGGCCATATGCTTCAAAGCCGCGATAGCGCTTTGACCCCTGCAGGTCTTCGAAGTTTATTTTTGCATTAAGATGCGCTCGCGAGGCGATGTTGATGATACGCGCCGAGGCGCTGGCTTTTAATATGTCAAGCAACAGGTTGGTCAGCAGGAAATAATTCAGGTGATTGAGAGCGAAGGTCATTTCGTACCCGTCGACCGTAAGCAGGCGCCGGACAAATACCGCCCCGGCATTATTGATCAGAACATGTAGATGAGTATGGTGTAGTTTGAAGTCTGCCGCGGCTTGCATAATGCCTGCCAAAGTCGAAAGGTCGGCAGGGATAGCCTCGACCGGGTTTCCAGTCTGATTTTTTATTTGATTTGCTACGGCCGCGCATTTTTCCGCGTTCCGGCTGACAATCGTCACCTGCCCGCCCAGTCGGGCGAGTTCCCGAGCCGTGACCAGCCCAATTCCGCTGGTAGCTCCAGTGATCAGGACCGTTTTTCCTTTAATCAAAAATTCCATGGGTTTCTCTCCTGCGTTTCAGGCTTGATTATAAATATAAATGTAGTTTATAGCAGAATGCGGCTTGCGTCAAAGGAATAAAGGCCGGGAAATAAGTTGTTGATGCGCGGACTCATTAACATTCCCATGAGGAGTGACTAATTTAGCCATCTTCGCAACCGGTCGGCTGGCTGAAAATAGACCTGCTCAGTGGTAACTTGGGATCGATGTTTCAAGGGAGGTTGTTCTCGGAGAGAAAAAAGCCTTACGAAACTGTAGATTTTAGGACTTGAATTAAGGTCCGAATATTGGGTACAATATGGTTAGTCGGATCTCCTGGAGAGACCTTCCGGAGAAAACTATACGAGGAAAGGAGGTGAAACCACCATGTTGTTCGCCCCTAAAGAAAAAGGTCAGGGTCTTGTTGAATACGCATTGATTCTCGTTTTGGTTGCAATAGTCGTGATCGCTGTCTTGTTAATCCTTGGCCCGATCATTGGCAACGTCTTCACCAAGATCAACTCATCGCTGGTCAACTCCCCGGGTACGTAATCAATCTCAGCGATTAAATTTGTCGTCTTAGACGTGACCCCCCCTGTATTTAGGGACGGGTCATGTCTATTTAATTGTGGACTTCCTGGTGAATATTTTAAGTGTCCAAGCCAAAGATACAGGTTGGAGATTGGCCAATGGGTGGAACACCAGCTTGCTCATCGGTACCGGATCGGTACCTTGGGATGGACGATCGAAGGAGAGTAATATTAAAATGGGGTCAAGCTCGTTAGCATGTTTGATCACATTTCAGGAAACAGTATTCTCGGAAACCATGAACAATTACGAAACTGTAAATTTCAGATCTTGAATTAAGGTCCGAATATTGGGTACAATATGGTTAGTCGGATCTCCTGGAGAGACCTTCCGGAGAAAACTATACGAGGAAAGGAGGTGAAACCACCATGTTGTTCGCTCCTAAAGAAAAAGGTCAGGGTCTTGTTGAATACGCATTGATTCTCGTTTTGGTTGCAATAGTCGTGATCGCTGTCTTGTTAATCCTTGGCCCGATCATTGGCAATGTCTTCACCAAGATCAACTCATCGCTGGTCAACTCCCCGGGTACGTAATCAATTTCAGCGATTAAATTTTTCGTCTTAGATGTGACCCCCCTGTATTTAGGGACGGGTCATGTCTATTTAATTGTGGACTTCCTGGTGAATATTTTAAGTGTCCAAGCCAAAGATACAAATTAGAGATGGGCGACTAGGTGGAATACCAGCTCGCTCATCGGTACCTTGGGATGGATGATCCAGGGGGGATTGTCTTGGTTCGGTGGATGAGCGTATTTTGCCATCCTGTTCCATGCGCTGCATCATGAAGCTTGCCACATCTCCGGATGGGGGAGGCATCCGGTAGACAAAAATCAGTTCCTCCCAGTTTATTGCTTCAGGCTGCCAGCCGGGGATATCCACGTTGATGCTGACCACGCGCGCACCCACGCGGAGTTGTCCTTCCAAAAGTTTTTTTAACTTTCCCGCGTATCGACTGTGGCCATATTGGTAGATCACATCGGCATCGCGTAAATTGGCGCGATAAAAATTACCCCATCGAGCCGTGCAGTTCTTTTTAACATCGGCAATACGGATTCTGACCCGGGCAACAAGGACGTGGAGCAGGGAAATTTCTATCCCGACGGCACGGGCATTAAATTTTTGCGCGGCCATGATCAGAACACGTCCATCCCCGCATCCCAGGTCGTAGATTTTTTCCCCTGCCTTCAGATGGACAAGTGCCAAAGCTTTTTGGATGCGATGGTTGTCTGTCGGCACCCAGGGTATTCCGGACAGGATTGGGACAAAGAACCACAATAGTCCGAGGCTGGCAGCGCCAAGTGCACAAATCGGGAGGAAAATATCCATGTTTATTTATCCGTGCTCACCCTCGAAGAATGTCCTGCGGTCCAACCTTGGAGAACCTCTTTCCTTGGTAAAGCACACCAATGCATGGTGGATGATCAGTTTGCCGATCCCCAATACATCCTCTCTGAGGTGTCCATTGGCACAGCGGACAGACCGGACGATGGAATAATCCAGGCCCTCTTGCGATCATCAGCCAGTTTCACTTTTTTCAGATAGGCATTCAATCACAACCTGCATGTGTTCATAGTGCGAGCCCTTCCAATAAATCTGGTCGCAGGCGCGGCAGGTAACAAACTCGTTGTAAAACTTTTTTGTCAGGGGCTGCAATCGGTCCAGGATCACCTCTTTGCTGACTGGTTCCAGGAGGCTATTGCAGCGCAGGCAGCGGCAGAATGGTTTAATTTGTCCGGCCAGATCATAGTGGCGCACGACTTCAGCCAGCTGTTCCAGCGGCTCCAGTGATCTCAAACAGTAGCCATATCGGATCACCTTCCGCATCAGCAATCTCCGGTCGCGACTTAACAAGATGCGCGGATCGACAGCCAGGAGCTCTGCCATTTCAGAGTCCTCGTAATCGTTTTTATAAAGACAATCGAAACCGAGCATCCGCAGGAATGCTGCCAGACGGCCGAGATGGTTGTCAAGCAGGAATCGCGGCTGCACGGGGCAGCCCGGTGCGACAGGTCGAACCTCGATCCGGTCGCCGTTGTTTAGATGGTCGCTGCCCTTGACCGGCGTTCCAGCCGACAGGATTTCTCCGACCTCAACATGCGGCACCCCAAGTGATTCAATCAGGTGCTTGATGGATTGATGTTCGCCAAACGATAGGTGGATTTCACTGCCCCGGTTTTCTCGGGACAGGAAGTAGTTCAAATCCCCGATGAAGTGAAACTCCGCTGTAATCACTGTTTTTCATGATATATCAGAATGCGCTGCCCGTCAAAGGGGGAAAAGGGGGGAGCGGCATGGATCACCCTTCCAGGCGGCAAAATTGAAGAGGTTCGTTCACCTGCCTCTCCAGCATTCTTGGAATCGCGGACAGGATGGTTTCCCCTCAATTATAAAAATCTAAACAAACGTCCTAATTCCCGGAGTGAAATGAAGCCCGAAGCGAATTAAATAGCTTGTAGCGCGTTCCGCTGACCCACTTACGGACCGGCGGCAGGCGAAATGCCAGCAGGAGGATGACGATCATTCCCCACACGAATGGCTGTACAACGTCCCCGCGCAGAGTGAAAAGGTTTCCCTTCTTTGACCAGCCGTAGTGAAGGATCGTGACGATGGCTGAAGGGTAGATCAACCAATGAAGTCGCTTCCAATTTTTTCCCATCCGGCGGATGAAGTAATCGAAGGAGGTTACCGCCAGGGGAATGAGCAGGGTAAATGCCAGGATTCCCATCAGTAGATAAACTTTGCTGGCAAACAATGGGACCAGTGTATTAAAATCAAATCCGTAATCCAAACCAATATAGATCAGTACGTGCAGGGAAATGTACAGGAAAGCGTACAGGCCGAGAGCACGGCGGCGCGGCGGAAGCTCTCTCCAACCGGTAAGGGTATAAATAGGTGTCACGGCCAGCGAAGCCACCAGGAAATATACACCGATCAACCCCAATTGTTGGGTGAGCTCTTCGATTGGATTGACCGACAGACGGTTCGTAGCAAATTTGAAGATTAGATCCGCCAATGGCAGCCAGCCAGCAATATGGATAAAGATCTGCAGATAGTGAATTTTCTTCTTCACGGTATTTTCATTCGTTTGCCAAGCGCCTTATCCACATGACTGGGCTGGCGCTTTGGAATTTTGGATCACAAAATGTGTCTACATTGGAATGCTTGATCTCCCTAATCCAACTCGAGCGGTGCATTGCCGCTCTCATGGAAGGAGGGTTTATATTGGAGGGATTATATCCGTTTATTATTAACCCTCACTTAGAACTTGGGTCCAGGCACATCGGAACCATGGTTTTTCTACTCAGGGAAGGCGCTCGCCATCTCTCGAAACAGGATCGCTTTTTTACGCGCCGACCCGTAACGGTAATTCCCAAACTCGCCGGCTTTGCGAAGCACCTTGTGGCAGGGGATGATGTATGCGACCGGGTTATGAGCGACAGCATTGCCTACTGCTCGTGTCGCCTTGGAAGTACAAACCTGTCTGGCAATATCCTCATAGGTGACTACTGCATCCGGTGGCAGACGCAGCAGAGCTTCCCACACCTTGATCTGGAAATTCGTTCCGCGCACGTGAAGGGTGACCTCATGAGGACCCTTGATTGGGTCGAGTCCATCGACTGAGGGTGCAAAGATTTGAGTGACAATCATCTCCGTCTGTGCTGGGTCTTCCACCAGAAGAGCGTTGGCCCACTCCTGCCTGAGTTTTTCTAAAGCAACCTTACGGCTGCTGTCCACAAAAGCCAGGAAACAGATACCGCGTCCGGTCAGCGCCAACAGACATTCCCCGAAAGGAGTCGGGTGGAAGCCGTAAGCGATTCGCACCCCCTGGCCTCGGTTTTTGTATTCGCCTGGAGTAACTGCTTCGCATTTAATAAAAAGGTCGTGCAACCGCCCTGGGCTGGAGAGACCGGCCTCATAGGTGGCATTCAGCAGGTTGGCGGATCGGGCCAGCAGCTGCTTGGCGCTTTCCTTGGTTAGGAATTGGAGGAAGCGCTTCGGGCTGATGCCGGCCCAGCGGGTGAACAGGCGTTGAAAGTGGTATTCGCTTAAGCCGACGGCAGCTGCGACTTCGCCCAGGCCTGGCTGGCGTTGGGCATTGGCCTCAAGGTAATTTATAGCTTGTTCGATACGCCGGTAGTCTTCGGACGGTTGGCTGAAATCTATACTTGACATTGTTCTATGCCTTTCGTGAACCCCATTTTATCTAGTCCGGCTGCCCTGGGCGACCCGTTTCTTGCGGTGATTCGAGGTGGTGGTCGATTAAATCAACTGAAGCTGAAACCGGCTACGAATGCAGCGGTCATCAGCAGCAACAGGCCCGGCAGGGATTTGAATATAAAAGCAGGTGAAATGAGCGGCTGGCCTGCGCGGAGCATCATCAGCTGGATTCCACCCAGGCCGATCAATGCCCCTCCCAGCCCGACCAAGGCAAAGCCAGGCGCGGCCAGCCCGGTTAGTGCCCGGAGCACCGGCAAGATGAAAATAAGCAGGCCTGAGCCCGCGTGGACAAAGGTCAATACTGCTAACGGCAGGAGATTTTTGAGCGGCAGCAGCCGGGTGATGGCTGTCGCCAAAAAACCCAGGATGGCAAAAACCAGATAGGGAAACCTGAATTGGACTTGAAGCTCCCAGACCAGCCCCACGGACAGACTGAGGGGAATGATGGTCGACACGATTACCACGATTGGACTGTCCAGGGCTTCGTAGCCGAGAATGATTAATAGGAGGCCGGCCACCAGGAGCACTCCGAACCCGATAGTATAGGCGTATATCGGGAAGGTGCTCATTTTATTAATGCCGATGGAAATCTGGTAGCCAGCCAGGACCACGGTCAGGAGCAACAGGAAGCGGTCCAGATTGGACATTTTCATATCTGGCTGCCCATGGAGAAAAGGATCATCGAGGCGAGCATGTACAGGGAGGCATAGCGGAACAAAGTAAAGTTGGCCCGATCCGAGGGGCGTGTTACACTGGCGAAGGAGATCAAAAGCAAACCAGAGGCAAGCACGGCGATCAACCTGAGGAAACCTGCTTGCATCCCGATCAGGATGCCTGCCCAGCTGATCGTCACAGCTGCCAATACCGATGAGATCGCGATCGTTGCGCGCGTGATAGGAAGCCCGTACGTCGATGGGAAGGTTGGCACACCCGCAGAGCGGTAGTCTTCATCGAACTTGATGCTAAAAGTCAAAGTATGGGTGGGAATCCAGAAGAGGATCGCCAGAGTCAGTAGGATGCCGACTAGATCGATGCGGCCGATTGCCAGGACGCGCCCCGCCAGTATGGGCATCCCGCCCGCAATCCCGCCCCACAGGATAGACCAGCACGAGCGTCGTTTAAGCCAGAGGGTGTATACAATCACGTCAAAAAATAACCCGGCGAATACTACCAGCCCATACAGAGGAGCGAGTGCAATTGACCCGCATACTCCAAGAATGGAAATGACCAGCCCGAGGCCGAATACTTCCTTTTGGGGGAGGTTGCCAGCGGCGGCAGGCCGTCTGTGAGTCCGTTTCATTCTGGCATCGATGTCACGGTCATGCCACATATTGAGGATGGTGCTCCCGCTGATCGCCAGGAACAGGCTGGCGGTGAGTCCCAGCAGGTTGGGGATGGATACACGGACGTGAGCACTCAAGGTGCCGGTAATGCCTGTAGCAAGCAGCAAGCCGGTTTGTAGGCCTTTGATCAGCTGCCAGTAAAGAGGGAGTTTCGTGCGGAGGGTGAGGATGGCGGTTTTTAAACTCATCGGGCGCTCTCCAGGCTAGGTTTGCAAGGGAATCCTGATGGCTTTCAATCTATCAGTCATTAAGATATCCTAATTATAAATCCGGCTAATAAGGCAATCATGAGAGTCTGGAAAATTGACGCCTGTTGGAATTCAGATTATAATTAGAATATCTAATTATTAGAAAGGCAAATAAATGGATATGTCCGCTGATACTATTGCCCGTGAACTCCTCGAAGTCGTCCCTGTAATCATGCGTACAATCCGTGCAGAAATGCGCAGTCATCGGGGTGCCGACATGAGTGTGGTTCAATTCCGGGCGCTCCTGTTTCTAAATCGTAACCCTGGCACATCCCTCTCCGCGGTGGCCGAGCACCTCGACCTCACCCTGCCCACTGTGAGCAAAATGATCGACGGCATGGTGGCAAACCATTTGGTCACTCGTGAGGATTCTTCTTCCGACCGACGCCGGGTGACGCTGACATTGACGCCGCAGGGTCAAAGTCTGCTCGAAAAGGCCCGCTGTGGAACGCAGGCGCGCCTGGCGGATATCCTGGCGGCGCTGGAACCACGGGAGCGGGAGGAAGTCCACCTGGTCGTGCAGCTCCTCCAGGCACTTTTTTCACCGGTCGCCATCCGCCAGCCCGTCCCGGAGAGGTGAGTGATGGCAATCCTGGAGACGCAGGCACTGACCCGTAGGTTTAAAACTCTGACCGCAGTCTACCCTCTGGATCTATCCATCGAGCCCGGCGAAGTATTTGGCCTCCTGGGCCCTAATGGCGCCGGCAAGACGACCACTATTAAAATGCTGACCACGCTCTTGCCGCCCATATCCGGAAGCGCGCGTGGCCGGATTCGACATTATCCGCCAGGCTATTGCCGTGCGCCGGGTAATCGGCTACGTGCCTCAAATGATCTCGGCGGACGGGACGCGAGCGGCCGTGAGAACCTGATGGTTTTTGCCCGGCTCTACGATATTCCCCGCCGGGAATGCAAAGAACGCGTTCGCACCTCCCTGGCTTTCATGAGACTGGATGATTCGGCCGACAAGCTGGTGCGCGATTATTCCGGCGGCATGATCCGCCGGCTGGAGATTGCCCAATCCATGCTGCACCGTCCCACCGTTCTGTTTCTTGACGAACCAACCGTAGGCCTGGACCCGAATGCACGCCGCACTGTTTGGGATCACATCCAAGAGCTGCGCAGGAATTACGGTATGACTATTTTATTGACCACGCATTTGATGGAAGAAGCAGACAGCCTGTGCGACCGGGTGGCGATCATGCACCACGGCAAGGTCGTCGCCATAGGCATGCCGATGGAGTTGAAGGCCGGCATCGGTGGAAAAAATAAATCATTGGATGACGTCTTCATCCATTTTACCGGCGAGGAACTCGATTCAGAAGGAGGTTACCGTGAAACAAGACAAGCTCGCCGTACTGCCCGCCGTCTGCCCTTTATCCACGGGTCGTTATTTAATTGACATCTCTTCGGCTGCTGAATGCGGCTGGTAAATAAAGAAAGGAAAGGCATTAAGCCATAAAATCCCATGATGCATAGCGGCATGCACGGCGGGGGTGGTCGATTTGGTTTGACGATTAATGCCCCGGACGAGAGACCCAAGGTCACCTGGTCCCTCCTGAAGCGGGTATTGGGCTATTCGCGCCCTTACATCGGGTTGATCTTTTTGATGCTAATCGCAACTCTTGGCACCATCAGTTTGTCCCTGCTCACTCCACTGATCCTGCGAGACTTGATCGATCGGACTCTTCCGCAGCGCGATTTACACCGACTGATATACCTGGTGATTGCCATGTTGGCCATCCCCCTGGCGACCAGCGGGTTGAATGTGTGGCTCAGACAGTTAAACTCTCGAGTAGGTGAGGGCGTCGTATACGATCTGCGTTCGGCGCTGTTTGCACATCTGGAGCGCATGTCGCTTAGCTTTTATACACACACCAAAGTCGGCGAGCTGATCAGCCGATTTAACAACGATGTTGTGGGGGCTCAAAGCGCTATCAGCAATACCTTCGTGAACATCGTCACCAGTGTGATCCAGGCGATCGCCCTGCTGATCGTGATGTTTACTCTGGAGTGGCGCCTGACACTGATCAGTATTGCCATCTTGCCCTTCTTCCTGGTGGCGGCGCGTGCCCTGGGCAACCGCCTGCGCGATATCACCCGCCAGCAACTGGACTTCAATGCGAAAATGAACGCGGTCTTGAACGAGCTGCTCAATATCAGCGGTGCGCTGCTGGTCAAGCTGTTTGGGCGTACCGCCGAGGAAGAGGCGCGTTTCAATGCGCGTGCTGCCGATGTACAGAAGAGCGGCGTCCAACGGGCGGTGACCGGCACCCTATTTTTTGTCAGTATTGGGTTAATGAGTTCCATTGGCGTTGCGCTGGTTTACGGTATCGGCGGTTACCTAGTCATCCAACGGGCACTGACGATCGGCACGATCGTAGCACTGGGCGCGTATCTGGGCAGCCTTTACGGATCGCTGCAGACCCTGACCAATGCACCGGTGGACTTTGCGACTTCCATGGTCAGTTTCGAGCGGGTATTTGAAGTCCTGGACTTGCCGCTCGCGATTACCGAACTCCCGAATGCATACGTGCTGAAAGACGCCCGTGGCGTGTTGGAGTTCGATGACGTATCCTTCCGCTACACAATGGACGAGAGGGGCCTGCTTAAGGATGTGCGCCGGTTTGGGCAAATGCAGGACGTTCGGGCAGTGCTGTCGGGGGGTGAAGGACAGCCCCGCCGCAGCGGGGATGGAAACGGGGAGGAGGAAAAGCCCATCACTCCAAGTCAGGCGCGCGACGAGGTGCTGGAGCATATTTCCTTCCGCGCCGACCCGGGTCACCTGGTGGCGCTGGTCGGTCCCAGTGGGGCAGGCAAGACCACCCTCACCTATCTCATCCCGCGCCTGTATGATCCGACAAGCGGCCATATCCTGTTGGATGGGCACGAGCTGTGCGAGGTCACCCTGGCTTCCCTCAGTGCCCAGATCGGCATGGTAACACAGGAAACTTACCTGTTTCACGACACCATCCGTACCAACTTGACCTACGCAAAACTGGACGCGATCCAGGCCGAGATTGAGTCCGCGGCAAAGGCTGCCAACATCCACGACTTTATCATGGATCTGCCCGAGCGCTACGAGACGATCGTCGGCGAGCGCGGCTACCGGCTGAGCGGGGGCGAAAAACAGCGTCTGGCATTGGCACGCGTGATCCTGAAGGACCCGCGCATCCTGGTGCTGGACGAAGCCACCAGCTCGCTGGACAGCGAATCCGAGGCGCTTATCCAGGATGCCCTCAAGCGAGTCATGGCCGGTAGAACCAGCATTGTCATTGCCCACCGCCTGAGCACGATCCTGGCTGCCGACCTGATCCTAGTGATGGACCGCGGTCAGATCGTTGAACGCGGCACACACGCCGCTTTGCTCCAGCAAGGTGGCCTGTACGCTCGCCTGTATGAGACCCAGTTCCGCAAAAGGGTCGAAGAGCCGGCTGGTTGAATTTCTCCGAGCAAAATGAGTTGTTTTTATTTTAGTACGGGCTTCGGCTTCGGAATCAAATCTAGCTCGATGAGCAGGTTGGAATGGGACATTCCTACGAATATAATTGTTTCCCTGCGAGGTCTGAAGGCACAATCATAATCGCCTTATGCCCACCAAAACTATCAAAACCTGCTTGATCGATGGAGATTTCAGTAGGCCGCTCGGGTGCAATAGGGAAATATTAACAAAATCTGGTTGTATTTTTACACCCATGACTTGGAGGAAAAATTAATGCCTGAGAAGCTTAATTTGAAGGGGCGCATCGATTATAAATGGATTGTCCTTTCCAATACCACCCTGGGTATTTTCATGGCAATGCTCGACGGGAGCATTGTTGAGATCTCACTGCCGGCTATCTTCCGTGGCATCCGCGTCAACCCCCTGGCACCGGGGGAAACCGGCTACCTTTTGTGGACTCTCATGGGTTATCTGGTCGTGACTGCCACGCTTTTGGTCGCTTTTGGACGTATCTCTGATATGCTCGGCCGGGTGCGCTTGTACAACCTCGGCTTTGCCATCTTTGCAGTCGGTTCGATCCTTCTTTACCTGGTGCATGGTACCGGGAACAGCGCCGCCATACAGATCATCATTTTCCGTCTGGTCCAGGCCGTCGGGGGTGCCTTCTTGATATCGAACTCCACTGCCATCCTGACAGATGCCTTCCCCCCCAACCAGCGCGGCTTGGCCATGGGCATCAATATGATCGCGGGTACCAGCGGAACTTTCATCGGCCTGCTTGCCGGTGGGATTTTGGCTGCCATTAACTGGCGGGATGTTTTCCTGGTCAGTGTTCCGTTTTCCGTCGCCGGCACCATTTGGGCTTACCTGGCCCTGCATGAGACGGCCAAGATCCGCAAGCATCAGCATCTGGATGTTCCTGGAAACATTCTCTTTGCCTCTGGCCTCACCGCTCTGCTGGTTGGTACAACCTACGGCATCGAACCCTACGGTCATTCGACCATGGGTTGGTCAAGTCCCTTGGTGCTGGCTTGTTTAATCGGAGGCACCTTCGCTTTGGCGATTTTTGTGTTCGTCGAGCAGCGCTCGCCGGAGCCCATGTTCCGCCTGGAGTTGTTCAAGATCAGGATGTTCAGCGCAGGCAACATTGCAGGGTTCCTCGCTTCTCTGGCGCGCGGTGGCCTGAACCTGATGATCATTATCTGGTTACAGGGCATCTGGCTGCCCCTGCATGGGTATTCCTTCGAAGTCAGCGCCATTGTGGGCAGGCATCTACATGCTGCCGCTGACCATCGGCTTCATGATCATGGGACCGCTCAGCGGCTACCTCTCCGACCGTTATGGCGCCCGCATCTTTTCCACTGCGGGGATGCTGGTCACGGCTGCCGGGTTCACGGGTCTTCTGTTGGTCCCGACCAATTTCATTTACCCGGTGTTTGCCCTAGCAATCCTGGTGATTGGCATGGGCATGGGGATGTTCGTCTCCCCCAACACCACGGCTATTATGAACTCGGTCCCAGCGGAACACCGCGGTGCCTCCTCCGGCATGCGTGCTACTTTCCAGAACACCGCCAATACAATCAGCATTACCTGGATATTTTCCATGGTAACAATCGGGCTGGCCTCCCACCTGCCTGTCGCCATGTATCATGGTCTGACCCAGGCGGGCGTCCCTGTGGATGCCGCCCACCGGGTGGCCAATCTTCCCCCCACCGGCGCCCTTTTTGCGGCCTTTCTCGGCTTCAACCCGATGAAGACATTGCTGCCGCCAGCCGTGCTTCAACAGCTGACAGCTGCTTCGCAGGCTTCGCTGCTCAGCACGACCTTCTTCCCAAATTTGATCTCAATGCCGTTTGACGCCGGATTACGCATTGCCTTTTCGATCTCAGTAGCTTTGGTGCTGATCGCCGCCTTCGCCTCCCTGCTGCGTGGCAAGCGCTACATCTACGAGCAGGAAAACGAACCTCAATTGAAACCGGCAATAACGCCCGATCTGGCTTCCCCGGTGGTCGAAGGAGAAATCACGGCCGGGAAATAATAAACAGGCTCGTTATCGACTGGGGAAAGGCGACAAATCGACATCCTGCGCTTCCATAGGCAGGATGTTTTGCTCTAAGTCAACCCGCCTGTTTTGCCTGAGCAGTCATTTGCAGGTAGATGATTCTGTCGATCTTAAGGTGATGTGGCAGATGGGAATTTAGTATCTTCAGGGCAGGTTCCATTCTTGTGAGTTGTTCAGGACAGTTGCTGAGGCAAGTGCCTGGATATTCCGAACGTCCGCTCCTGGCAACCCCGCAGTGAAGGTCAGCCCTTCCGGGCTCTGGTGAAAAATGACTGCATAGAAAACACACGCGGCGAGGTAGGTTCCTTCCTGTGTTGGATGACTGCCATCCCCCTGCCACAAAGCCAGTTGGGGATATTCGTCTCTGACGGTCGCCCAAGCGAATCCAACCGGTGCAAGTGAAACCCCGAGCTCCTGAGCGATCCCCAGGTAGCCAGCATTGATTTGTGCCTGCATGCTTTTGTAATCCTGCAGGTTGTTTTCCGGCCAGCCGTCCTGGTGTGCCCAGGTGATGAAGAAAATAGGTTTGGCACCGGCGGCCTCGATGCTCCGCACCAGGCTGCGAGCTGCCGGATACATTTCCTGATTTCGGGATTGTTCAATGGAGGGAATCTGGCTTTGTTCCTGCAGGACCACGAAGTCCCATTTCGAATCTTCGAGCATATTGAGCGTGTCTTTGGAATTGACATGCTCAGCCAGGGTATACCCGCCCGGGGCTGCCATTCCTGTCTCCACCCGATGCCCTCCGGCCCGGCTCAGATGGGAAAACATCCCCGGCAGATCGTTGACCGCGGTGTAGCTGTTGCCGATGAAGAGGATACGTGTACACGGGTTTGAGCCCTGTGGGCTGCTGCAGGGGGTTAACGCTGAACAGCTGCAGGCTGCCCACCCTAAAAAAAAACAAAACAAGGAAGCGTCTCATGATCCTCCTTTGATCAGGTCATAAATGGCTGCTGGAGTTCTATGGCCTTTCGCACACGTCCGAAACGGATATCCTGAATGGTGGGGTGGCTTGGCAGTCTTAATTTGCCACCGGTGTGGATCCCCCGATTTCATCTGTTAGGTAATCGGTTATACAGGGATCCCTGGTGTGATTATATAGTGAAGAACAGAATAGCAATCATCATTTCGGGTTCTGTCATCCATCGGCGTCCGATATTTTCCCCAAGGCCGCGCCTTCACCCATCCTGGAAAATTACCCAAATGGGTTACCCATTTAACCCATTTCGGATGTATAATCCGAATTTAATTTTTTGGGGGGTTGTATAAACAGGTACTCTTGTCTTATTGTCATCTGGAGAGGAGATAGTGATGAGCCAAAGTGAGGATCCAGACGGCCAGCGCCTTGGCCTACCAGAAAAACAGGGACTCTACGATCCCATGTTCGAGCACGATGCCTGCGGTGTGGGCATGGTGGTTAATATTAATGGTAAGAAATCTCATCAGGTCGTTGCCCAGGCATTGACCGTCCTGGCCAATTTAAGCCACCGCGGCGCATGCGGTGCCGAGCCCAATACGGGGGATGGGGCAGGCATTCTGCTGCAAGCGCCGCATGCTTTCCTTCAGCGCAAAGCCAATGGCAAGGGTTTTTCCCTGCCCGACCCTGGCCAATACGGCGTTGGCATGGTCTTTCTACCGCCCGATGTGAACCACCGCCGCCAGTGCGAGCTCCATTTCGAAAGGATTGTCGCCTCGGAAGGACAGCGTGTCATTGGCTGGCGTTCCGTGCGGATTAATAAAGAGGCCGATCTGGGCACAACAACCAAACATGCAGAGCCCAAAATCCGCCAGGTGTTCATCGCCCGCAACCCGGCCATCAACGACGACATGGCCTTCGAGCGCAAGCTGTATGTCATCCGCAAACGCGCCGAGAACGAGATTCGCTACGGCGGGCGGCTGGAAGGCGGCAAGTATTTCTACATCTGCAGCCTGTCGTACAAGACCATTGTCTACAAGGGCATGTTCGTCTGCGAGCAGTTGAAGGATTACTTCGTTGATCTCTCGGACCCTGACATGGAGTCCGCACTGGCACTGGTGCACTCGCGCTTCAGCACCAACACCTTCCCCAGCTGGGAGCGAGCTCATCCCAACCGCTATATCCTGCACAACGGCGAGATCAACACCCTACGAGGTAATATCAACTGGTTGCGCGCACAGGAGAGCATGTTTGCATCCGAATTATTCGGTCCGGATATGAAAAAGATTCTACCGATTATCCAGCCCGACGGCAGCGATTCGGCTATGTTCGACAATTTGGTTGAATTCCTGGTTCTGGCGGGTCGGTCGCTTCCCCATGTAATGATGATGATGATCCCCGAGCCCTGGTCCCATCATGAGAGCATGGACGACGCCAAGCGGGCGTTCTACGAGTATCACGCCAACCTGATGGAACCATGGGACGGACCGGCAGCGATGGCTTTCAGCGACGGCATTCTGGCTGGAGCCACCCTGGACCGGAATGGCCTGCGACCGGCGCGTTATTACATCACTACTGACAATCAGCTGGTTCTCGGCTCGGAAGTCGGTGTGCTGGATATTCCCCCTGAGAAGGTGGCTGCTAAAGGGCGCCTCGAACCGGGACGCATGCTCCTTGTGGACACCCGCGAAGGCCGTATCATCAGCGACGAAGAGATCAAATCCAGAATGGCTGGTGAACACCACTACCGTGACTGGCTGAACAAATACCAGGTCCGGCTGGAAGATTTACCCCTGCCGAAACCGGAGATCCTGCCCCGGGTGGATCGGAGCACGCTGATGGAGCGTCAGCAGGCCTTCGGATATACCGAGGAGGACCTCCACCTTATCCTCACCTCCATGGCCGAAAACTCCATTGAGCCTGTTGGGGCAATGGGCAACGATGCCGCACTGGCTGTTTTATCCGAGAGGCCCAGACTTCTTTATGATTACTTCAAGCAGCTCTTTGCACAGGTGACGAATCCTCCGATCGATGCCATACGCGAGGAGTTGGTAATCTCGACCGAGGTCATGGTTGGCGCCGAAAGCAACTTGCTTAATCCTTCCCCGCAAAATTGTCACCAGATCCGCCTGGACTACCCCATTCTGACCGACATGGAGCTGGCCCAAATACGCCATAACAAGATTGCGGGTTTTGTTAATATTACCCTGCCGATCCTTTTCCAGCCGGGATCTGGCGGTGCAGGCCTGGAGCGGGCGCTGGACCAACTTTTCCAGGCGGCGGACGCGGCTGTCGAGCGCGGCTTCAACCTGCTCATCCTATCGGATCGCGGTGTGGACCGGGAGCACGCTCCGATCCCTGCACTGCTGGCCGTATCTGGCCTCCACCACCACCTGGTTGAGCGGGGCACACGCACCCAGGTTGGTTTGATCCTGGAAAGCGGCGAGCCCCGCGAAGTGCACCATTTCGCTGCCCTGATCAGCTACGGAGCCACAGCTATCAACCCGTACCTGGTTTACGAATCCCTGGAGGACCTGATTGATCAAAAAAATATCAGGAACCTCGATCGCGAGCACGCCATTAAAAATTATGTCAAGGCAGCCATCAAGGGCGTGGTTAAGACGATGTCCAAGATGGGCATCTCGACCATCCAGAGTTACTGCGGCGCACAGATCTTCGAGGCGCTGGGCATTCACCAAAGCGTAATCGATCGGTATTTCACCTGGACGACCTCCCGCATCGGCGGGATTGACCTGGCGATCATCGCCCAGGAAGCCCAAATGCGTCACAAGCAGGCCTACCCAGACAGGTCCTATAATGGCCACAATCTGCCCTCCGGCGGCGAATATCAATGGCGCCAGGATGGGGAGCATCATCTATTCAACCCGCAAACCATCCACACGCTCCAGCGGGCTTGCCGCACCAATAACCTGGCCACCTTCAGGGAATATTCCCGGCTGATCAACGACCAATCGACCCGGCTGGGCACGCTGCGCGGCCTTTTCGAGCTCAAGGTCCCGGGTCCTCCGATCCCGCTGGAGGAAGTGGAGTCGGTGGATGCCATCTGCCGGCGGTTCAAGACCGGGGCGATGAGCTACGGCTCGATCAGCCAGGAGGCCCACGAGGCATTGGCGATCGCCATGAACCGCATCGGTGGCAAGAGCAACACCGGTGAAGGCGGGGAGGACCCAGCGCGCTTTATCCCTTTGCTGAACGGTGATTCCAAGAAGAGTGCCATTAAGCAGGTAGCTTCCGGCCGTTTTGGGGTGACCAGTGAGTACCTGGTCAATGCGGTAGAGCTTCAGATAAAGATGGCCCAGGGCGCCAAGCCAGGTGAAGGTGGCCAGCTGCCGGGGCGCAAGGTCTACCCGTGGATCGCCAGGGTGCGCCATTCCACACCCGGGGTAGGCCTGATCTCCCCGCCGCCGCACCACGACATTTATTCCATTGAAGACCTGGCTGAGTTGATCTACGATTTGAAGAACGCCAATCCAAATGCCCGCGTCAGTGTCAAGCTGGTCTCGGAGGTGGGCGTCGGGACTGTGGCAGCAGGCGTAGCCAAAGGGCATGCCGATGTGGTGCTGATCAGCGGATACGACGGCGGAACGGGCGCCTCCCCGGTCAGCAGCATCAAGCATGCTGGCCTGCCGTGGGAGCTTGGGCTGGCGGAAACGCACCTGACCCTGGTCCTAAACAACCTGCGGGATCGCATCTGTGTGGAGACAGACGGCCAGCTCAAGACAGGCCGGGATGTGATCATCGCTGCGCTCTTGGGAGCTGAGGAGTTCGGCTTTGCCACAGCTCCGCTGGTGGCATTGGGCTGCGTGATGATGCGCGTTTGCCACCTGGATACCTGTCCGGTGGGGATAGCTACCCAAAACCCGGAACTGCGCAAGAAGTTCACCGGCGATCCAGAATACGTGGTCAACTTCATGAAATTCGTAGCCCTGGAGGTCCGTGAGCTGATGGCCCAGCTCGGATTCCGTACCATCGACGAGATGGTCGGCCGGTCCGACCTGCTCGAAATGCGCCCAGCTGTCCAGCATTGGAAAGCCAAAGGACTGGATTTCTCGCAGATCCTGTATCAGGCGGATGTGGATGAAGAGGTCGGCACCTACTGCAAGATTAAGCAGAATCACGGCCTGGAGCAAACCCTGGACAGCCAGCTGCTGCTGAAATTGTGTAAACCGGCGCTGGAAAAAGGAGAGAGGGTTACTGCCACACTGCCGATCCGCAATGTTAACCGGGCGGTTGGCACTATGTTGGGCAGCGAAATCACCCGCCGCTGCGGAGCGGATGGCCTGCCGGAGGATGCCATCCGGCTGCTTTTCCAGGGCTCCGCCGGGCAGAGTTTCGGCGCGTTCATCCCTCACGGGATGACGCTGGCACTGGAGGGCGATTCCAACGATTACATTGGCAAAGGCCTTTCCGGTGGAAAGATCATTGTGTACCCTTCAGCTGGATCACCTTTTGCTGCTGAAGAAAATATCATCATCGGCAATGTTGCCTTCTACGGCGCCACCGCCGGAGAAGCTTTTATCCGCGGCGTGGCCGGGGAACGTTTCTGCGTGCGCAACAGCGGTGCCAATGCGGTGGTAGAAGGCGTTGGCGACCACGGCTGTGAATACATGACCGGCGGGCGAGTGGTGGTGCTCGGTCGCGCCGGGCGCAATTTCGCCGCCGGCATGTCTGGCGGGGTTGCCTATGTGCTCGACGTGAAAGGAACTTTTCCTCTCAATTGCAACCAGGAGATGGTAGAACTTCAGTCCCTCGATGATCCTGTCGAAATTGAAGAAATCCGTGCGATGGTCCAACGCCACGCCGAGCTGACCGGCAGCACCCTCGCCGGGCGAGTGCTTGCCGAGTGGTCTGTTCTTGTTCCCAAATTTGTCAAGGTCATGCCCAAGGATTACCAGCGCATGCTGCAGGCGATCCGGGAAATCGAAAGCTCGGGTCTCAGCGGTGACGAAGCAGTTATGGCAGCATTCGAGTTGAACAAGAATGACCTGGCCCGCGTGAGCGGAAATTGATGAACGGTTTGGGTTATTTGCCGTAATATTTTCGTGGTTGATTTTGAGCGGTTTGTATCCGCCCGGTAATCAGGAGCAAGGCATGGCTAAAGCAACTGGTTTTATGGAATACCAACGTGAGCTCCCAGCTGACCGTCCGCCTCATGAACGGGTAAAAGACTGGCAGGAATTTCACCTGCATTTATCCGATGAGAAGCTGGTGCAGCAGGGAGCGCGCTGTATGGATTGCGGCATTCCTTTTTGCCACACCGGTACGCTCTTGAATGGAATGGCTTCCGGATGTCCCATCAACAACCTCATTCCTGAATGGAACAATCTGGTCTATAAAGGCTTGTGGCACCAGGCGCTTGACCGTCTGCTCATGACCAATAATTTTCCGGAGTTCACCGGGCGGGTCTGCCCGGCGCCTTGCGAAGGTTCCTGTACGTTGGGCATCAATGAGCCTCCGGTCACGATCAAGACCATCGAGCAGACCATTATCGATCGGGGCTTTGAAGAGGGCTGGATCGTCGCAACCGCTCCGGCAATCCGCACCGGGAAAAAGGTGGCGGTCGTTGGGTCAGGACCCGCGGGATTGTCATGCGCTGATCAGCTCAACAAGGTTGGCCACCTGGTGACCGTCTTCGAACGGGCAGACCGCATCGGTGGCTTGCTCATATACGGCATCCCAAACATGAAGCTGGATAAAAAGGTTGTCCAGCGCCGCGTCGACCTGATGGCTGCCGAAGGGATCACTTTCATGGCCAACACCGAAGTAGGAAGGGATTATCTGGCGGATCGACTCCTTAAGGAGTTCGATGCCGTTGTGTTGTGCGGTGGGGCCACCAAGCCGCGCGATCTGTCCGTGGAAGGCCGATCTCTGGATGGCATTCATTTTGCTATGGAATTTTTACATGGCAATGCTCATATGCTTCTGGAACAGGCTCAGGGCGGAGATGGCACGTCCATACCTTTCATTTCTGCAGAAGGCAAGGACGTGGTCGTGATCGGCGGTGGCGATACAGGTACGGACTGTGTTGGCACCGCGCTGCGCCACCACTGCCGCAGCCTGGCACAGCTGGAAATCCTCGAACGGCCATCTGAAGCTCGACAGAAGGATAATCCTTGGCCAGAGTGGCCGGTGATCTACCGCCTGGATTACGGCCAGGAGGAATACCAGGCGCTCTATGGTCACGACCCGCGCACCTATACGGTCACGGCAAAAAGATTCCTGGGTGATGAAAACGGGATGGTCAAGGGAATAGAGGTCGTGCAGGTCGAATGGGTTGCCGGGGCAAATGGCCGCTTGGCTCCGAGCGAGATTCCCGGTTCGGAGAGGATCCATCCAGCACAGCTGGTGCTTTTAGCCATGGGCTTCCTTGGCCCCGAGGATTTGCTTTTGGATAGCCTGGGTGTCGCTCGCGACGGGCGAAGCAACGTCCAGGCCGACTATGGCAAATTTGCCACTTCCCTCCCGGGAGTGTTCGCTGCCGGTGACATGCGCCGCGGTCAGAGCCTGGTTGTGTGGGCGATCAATGAGGGGCGAGGTGCGGCGCGCGAGTGCGACCGTTATCTCATGGGGAATACTCAATTGCCTTGAAAAGAGGATCCCGGTAGATTTTTCACAACCGATATAATCCCTTGGCGAAAAAATCTTGGTGAATGCTCGCCAAGTTTTTTTTTGGAGCCTTCCCGACCGGTAGGGGAGCCGCGGAGTAAAGAGGGCTTTCGGAATGGAATAGCGGTTCAGACGACTATCACGTCCCGGCTTATTTGTCCGGGCAATTATGAATAATGTATAAAAGATCCTGGGTTGAGTCAGGGTTTTTATGTGGGAAAGAGCAGGTCAAGAAAAATGTCCCTTTTTTTGTTAGGTTTCAGGGTGAATCCCTGGAAAATTGTATAACATTTGCAAGGTTCCTATATCCCATTAATTATTACAATAAAGAGGATTTATTTGTGAAAAAAAGTACCACTCGTCATCTTTGCAGTCGCTCTCATCAATTCTTAATATCAGACCACCTCGGAGCATCACAATGAGCATCGAAAATGCTGGAGTACATTATAAGCATGGATCATTCAAGAGAGTCATTCATGTCGAGGAGTCGGAATTTTTAGCTCCGGACGGAATGCGTGTGAAACGGCAGATGTCGCACAAAGTAAGAGGCGATGGCATTGTCCTCGGAGGAGGAAGCATAAAAAAGAGGCAATCTCGCCTTCTGCAATGGCGCCGATGGCTAATCGGAGTTGACGTCACAGTATTGGTTCTGGTTGCCGTATTCTATGCCGCCCTGGTGGAGTGGCCTTCCATGGGCGCGCAGAGTGCGGAAATCTTGCGCGCAGTATTTGGTGACCAGGCGTTTTTAAGGTTGGAGACGGTGGTTTTAGAGCTAGATGATACTTTGTTGAAATGTAAATATGATCTTGGCCTATCGAAACCGTCCGCTCCATGGAAGGAATTGAATGCGGCGGGCTTTGCAGTGATCTCGACTGCAAATTTAGATCCCACTTTGATACCGTCTCCAACAGAAACATTCGGAAGTATCCTCCATCCGATGGGGGAGCTCCTCACCTCTGCCCCAGCGGCCCCGGGCATGGTCACGTGGCAATTGGCTCTGCTCAAACCCCTTGGCTCACTCGATGGAGAGGGAATCTGGTCAGCCTACCTCCAGAACGCGACCGGTCGGACCATTGCCGAGCGCACCTATTTACAGCCTGATCCGGGACGCCCGTATGCCGTTGCGGCCGTGGTTGCCTTTGACCTGACCCATACCCGCCTGCACTTTGTGCTGGGTTCGCTTGAACCTTATTCGCCGGGTGGTCCGAAACGTTCCGGGGAGATGCCGGCCGCTGATAAAGCCCCAGGTGTTCTCATGGCAATGTTCAACGGTGGATTCAGGTCTTCACAGGGCGAATTCGGAGCCATGGCTAACGGATTGGTCGCCCTGCCGGCTCGCGTCGGGATGGGTACGCTGGTGATATACCGGGACGGAAGTGTTCGCATCGGATCGTGGGGGACGGAGATTACCTCCTCCCCAGATATGCTCGCCTGGCGCCAGAACGGACCCCTGGTGATCCAGCACGGAAAGATCAATCGGCGGGTATACAACGATTCGGCACAAGATTGGGGCTACACGATCAGAGCTCTCATGCCTACCTGGCGCTCGGGAGTGGGTTTGAGTGCGGACGGGAAGACGCTGTATTATTTTTGTGGTCCTAGTCTCACCATCGAAGCTCTGGCGAAATCGATGCTGGATGCCGGAGTGGACAATGGCATCCAGCTAGATATCAACCCTTACTGGGTCGATTTCATCGCCGTTCGATCGCGGGTGACGAAACTGGTTCTAGCGCCGTTGTTTCCCAATGCGATGAAACAAAACATTGACCGTTTTTTGGGTTCGTATTCGCGAGATTATTTCTATTTAACCGTGGCGCAATAAAGAGGAGGGAAAGAGGATTTGCCTCCTCTTTCGGTGTGGGCGGATAGCCCTAGAACGCTGGTTCGATCTGGGAAGGGTCGAATTGGTCAGTAGCTGTCTCGACGATCGATTAATTTGTGTCCTGAATATCGTCGGTTGAGGCGGCCAGGATTTCGCTCGCGGTGGCATTGGAGGCAGCCGGGCACGCTGTTTCCACTCAGAACCGGGAAAAAATTTATACTGGGATATCCATAAATAAAATCAAGACTGGCTCAATATTGGCCAGTCTTTTTGAGGGACGTGCAATGGCAAAGAAGGGAAAAGATTGACAGTGTTGATATTAAAAAGGCGGTCCCGACGGGGTTCGAACCCGCGATCTCGGCCTTGACAGGGCCGCATGTTAAACCGCTACACCACGGGACCGTTTGCGGGCTGTAATATACCATACGCAAATTGAGGCGTCAAGGAGCACCCGACCCATATAAAGAGGGATCGGTTGGAGTTTTACCGGACGGATCGTAGACATAAACGTAATCACCCACGTTCGCCCAGTTGTACAGCCAGTGGGAGTCACCGACAGACATATTGACACAACCGTGGCTGCGCGGGTACCCAAAGCCATTATGCCAGTAAGCACCATGCAGGGCGCGTTCTTCATCGAAGTACATGGTCCAGGGTACATCCTGGATGTAATAGTAGTCGGTCTGGCTTGCTGTTGCCGCGTCGCTCATGGTTTCGGTCGGTTTTTTAATGTAAATTTTGAAAAGTCCTGGGCGTGTCCAAAAAGAATCCACACCGCTTGCCACCAACGTGGCGAACACCATGCGGCCTTTGTCGTATACCGCCAGGGTCTGTTCCTGCAGGTTAACCTCAATCCATCGGTCCCCTGTCACCCCTGGCGGCGGTGTCGAGCGCGGGTCTACTTCTGCGACGCTGCTCTCCTGGATCCATTCATCCGGGCCGATCAATTTCCAGCCCCCCCCTTTTGAATCCTGGGCGGAGAAGATTTGAACAACATGGTAGCGGTAATAGATATTGCCGGTTTTCGGGCTGGTAAGGCTGGGTGCAGTATACGAAGGAGTGGTGCCTAATATCCAGCCGAAAGCATTGTGGGGGGTGGAACTGAATAACTGGCCCTGGAAGCTTGGGACGGATATGCGCGAGCCATCCCCGCTGACCCAAAGTCCATTGCGTAGGCGGTAAAAGACGCCCTGGTCATTCTCCTCCCGATCGGTGTAGGAGATGTAGATCTCACCCGGATCCAAAGTCTGGACCGGGTTCTGGCCGGCCATTGCGTCCTCCAAGGAACCGTAGAGCGGGGCCCCATTATTGGTCACCCTGAAGTAAGCGTAGGGGAGGGCGTTTAATTCCGGATCGGGTGGGTAAGCAGGCAGCGGTTGAATGGGTAGGGTGATGCCGTTCGCAGCCAGCTGGGTCAGATAGGTTGAGGGACCCAATGGCAGACAGTCATCCGGAACGGTTGGATAAACCCCGGGCGGACAAACCACGGACCCGCTTTCTGGTTCCTTCGGTGGTGTGTCTTGCCCCCCGGACATGACCGTGTTTATTTTTTCGGGCAGCACGGCTACCAGTAAAAAAAACGTCAATAAATGAAAAAGGATGCTGCGCATGACATCTCACTTCGTCCAAACCGAAATTGGATTATAGCATGATTTTTTAGGCGACAAAACTGTAAGGTTCTTGTTATACAACTGAATGGGGTATCCTGCTTGACACATTATGCGCCCTGTGCTAAATTAGCATCAGTCCATTTTCGCGAATTACAGCTGCCTTAAGGAGGCAATCTTGACCAAGAATCGCACCCAACTCATGGTGGACCGCTTGCGCGAACTCCAAGCGTCGTCCCCAGATATAGAAGCATCGGCAGTCGTCAGCGTGGATGGACTGAGCATTGCCTCCGCTTTGCCGCAGGGGGTCGAGGAAGACCGTGTCTCGGCAATGTCTGCGGCGATGCTCTCCCTTGGGGAACGTATCGCAACCGAGCTGGGACGCGGATCGTTGGAACAGGTTTATATCAAGGGGATTAAGGGGTATGTTGTCCTCATGTCGGTGGGTGAAGAGGCAGTTCTCACCGCCCTTGCAAGGGAACAAGCCAAACTGGGGCTGATTTTCCTGGACATGCGTCGTGCAGCGGAAGATTTGGCGAAACTGATTTAAGGCGGCGAAGACTATGGAGCAAATACCCAAAAGCGGTTATTTTTACGCCAATAAGTTCGCCCGGATCGCCCTGCAGGCATACGAAGAGGTGATGGGGAAAAACGGCCTTAATGCAATCTTGAACCTGGCTGGCCTTGGCCACCTGATTGATAATTATCCGCCCGACAACCTGGAGCGTGAATTTGACTTTGCCGATTTCACGGCTATCCATGTTGCCCTGGAGGAGATGTACGGCCCACGCGGCGGGCGAGGGCTTGCTCTGCGAGCTGGACGTGCTACATTCAACGATGCGCTCAAGAATTTCGGTGCCCTGGCCGGTGTTGGCGACCTGGCTTTCAAGGTGCTTCCGCTGGTCGCCAAGATCCGCATCGGCCTTCCTGCCAGTGCGAAAATATTTTCCCAGGTCACCGACCAGCATTCCACTGTAGACGAGACGGATGACGCCTTCATCTGGACGATCCACCGTTGCCCGATTTGCTGGACACGCAAGAACGCGGACAAACCGGTCTGCTATATCTCCACTGGACTGCTCCAGGCAATGCTGACCTGGGTCTCAGGTGGACTGGAATTCCGCGTAAATGAGTCAAAATGCTGCGCAGTGGGAGATACGGTCTGCGAGTTTGTCATCCAAAAAGAACCGATATCATAGCGGGGGCTGGCCATGACTGAGGCGAAACTGAAGATCCTGATTGTCGAAGACGACCTCGATGTGGCGGATATGCTGAATGCATATTTCCGTGTCCAGGGCTATGAAGTATTCACAGTGAACTGGGGAGAGGACGGCGTGCGTTCGTGCCAGACCTCCCAGCCGGACCTGGTCATCCTGGACATCCGCCTGCCTGATATCGACGGTTATGAAGTCGCCCGGCGCCTGCGCTCCAACCGGCGAACTCAAAATATTCCCATTATTTTCTTGACCGAAAAGCGAGAGCATGCCGATCAGCTGGAAGGCCTCGAACTGGGAGCAGACGATTACATCACCAAGCCCTTTGACGTCCAGGAACTCCGCTTGCGCGTCCGTAATGCACTGCGCCGGGCAAGCCAGGACACCTTGACCAATCCGATCACCGGCATCCCGGATGGGGCTCTGGTGGACGAACATTTGCGTGAGTGCCTCCAAAAACCCGGCTGGGCCATCTTGATTCTGTCCCTGATAAACCTGGATGCTTTCCGGGAAGCCTACGGCTTCGTCGCCTCGGATGACGTCCTGCGTGCGGTCAGCATGATGATCCAGAATGCGATGAAGGAAAACGGAATCGAAGACGATTTTATCGGACACATTGACCCGACCGATTTTGCCCTGGTGACCTCCCCGGAACGAATCGCTGGCCTCCAGGAGCGCATCCAGAGCCGGTTGGATCAATCCTTGGCCTACTTTTATCCCATTAAAGATCGGGAGCGCCCTGGATTGGACGGGAAGCGCCTGGCGGTAAAAATGGGTGTTCTCCAGGCAAATGAGATCACGACCGATTCCCTCGAACAGCTGAAATTTGCACTTCTGCGAAAAAAGCAGTAAGGAAATGGTTTGAAAATCGTTGCCATTATACCGACATATAATGAAGCGGAGAACCTGCCAAAGTTAGTCTCCGCTTTATTTATGCTTCCCCTAGATTTAGATCTGCTGGTTGTGGATGACAACAGCCCTGACCGGACCGGTCGGATTGCCGACGAGCTGGCAGCTTCCCTTCCCGGACACATCCAGGTTCTGCATCGATCGGGGAAGCTCGGTTTTTCGACCGCTTACCTGGAGGGTTTTCACCTGGCATTGGAGGGGAAGGCAGATGCGATCGCCCAAATGGATGCAGATTTCTCCCATGATCCTGCCGCTCTGGTGGAAATGGCCAAGGCTCTTGAATCTTGTGATGTCGTTCTTGGTTCCCGCTATATCCAGGGTGGCAAAGTGGACGAACACTGGCCATTCTGGCGTAAAGGCCTCTCGGCTTGGGCTAATTTTTATGCCCGCACGATCCTGGGTTTGCCATTTCATGACATCACCACAGGATATCGTCTATGGCGGCGTGAGACTCTACAGGGAATGCCGCTGGAACAGGTCCGGTCGAACGGGTATATTTTCCTGGTCGAAACCGCCTATCTGGCCCACTGCCTGGGATACCGTTTTGGTGAAGTACCCATTTATTTTGCAGACCGACGCTGGGGGAAATCGAAAATGTCGTTCAAAATCCAGGTCGAGTCCGCCCACCGCGTTTGGCAGGTTTTGTGGCAGTATAGGGATATTCGCCGGAGGGGTAAGGCTGCACGGGTCCAGTCATCGTCCCCCAGTATATAGCCCGCGGCCTGGTTCGTTATGGCCGGGGGCTGGCTTGCCTCGATCCCTTGGCAAAAGGAACCCCAGACGAGGCACTTGTTTTTTGGGGAGCCAAAAGTTTTTCTTCGCAATGCTTCATTTTCCCCGCCTCTGCAGCAGAGGCATCCTCCGGGCGAACGCGGTAGAAGCTAGCGCACCCGAAGGCACGAAAATTCTCTCGATTGCACCTCTTCCAGTTTAATACGTGGGAGCCGGTTGTTCCTATGATTTGAATATTTCCACTAATTTTCCCCATTCTTCCAAACTTAATGTCTCCGCACGGCGGCGCGGGTCGATCCCGGCTCCCGAAAGCATTGCCTCTGCCGCGGAGGCGGGGAGCCGCAGGCCTGCCGAAAGGGAATTGCGCAGTGTCTTGCGTTTCTGTGAATAACCGGCCTTAATCAGTTGAAAAAAGCGGACCAGAGAGGATGGAGGAATAACGGGTTGAGGGTAAACATCGATGCGCACGATCGCCGAATCAACCTTGGGGGTGGGATAGAAGCATTCCGCTGGGATTTGCCCGGCGATCTCGGGATGCCCGTACACCTGCACACTGAGCGCCAGCAGGCTCATGTCCCCAGGACCGGCGCACATGCGAATAGCAACCTCCCGTTGCAGAGTCAGGACGAGGCTCCGTGGGAGCGGTTTGTTCTCCAGAAGGTGGCGGATGACCGCAGAGGTGATGTAGTAGGGGATGTTGGCGACGACGACATAACCTTCGCTACCCATCAAATCTGCGGGGAAAAGTTGGAGGATGTCCCCCTGGATCAGACGGACATTGGGATAAGGGCTGAGCACCTGCCGTAATGGTGGGAAAAGGTCCGCGTCAAGTTCGACGGCGGTGACGCTCCCGGCAGCAAGTGCCAGGTAGCGCGTCAGGCTGCCCAGGCCCGGGCCGATTTCGAGGACAGCATCACCGGGCTTGAGGTCCGCGGCTGCCACGACATTTTGGAGTGCGGTGTTTTCCTGCAGGAAGTTTTGACCCAGGCCTTTGCTCGGGTGCACGCCGTACTGCCGCAGGAGTTTTGGAATGCTCAGCGGAGGGAGCGCCAGGCCGGTCATGGAAGCAGGTAGGGAATGTTTGGCGGGACCGGGGTCAGGAAATAAAGCGTTGTCCAGCCGCTCCAGGGGACATAATCTGCGTCGGTATACCCCAGGTCAATCCAGTAATGATTCCCGGGAGGCCAGCCTCCACCATTGGTTTCGATCGTGGCCGACCCGTAATCCAGGACGTAGACTGGCCAGCCCGTCATCAGGATATACCACGAATAGACGAACGCGGCTATTCCTTTCTGGACGAGCTTATGGGTCGGCGTGTAATAATAGCATTTCCCGGGTATCCCGGCCGAGCCGCATGGAGAAAAGGAGGTGGCGTATACGCTCAGGACGCGCCAATACTGAAGGGTCTGACCGTCAGGAGTGGTAAGGGTGCGGATGGTTATTTTGGTCCCGTAACCAACCACCCGGTCCTGGGGGGCCTGAACGACAGCTTCAGCTTCAGTCTGACGGGAAACTTCTACACCGTCCTGGCTGCGGACGCGGACCCGGGAAACGGCTAACCCTGCTTGGCCGCCCTGCAGGAGGGTCTGTTGGTCCAGGTTCAGGTCCGCAGATGGCTGTGTCAGGGTATTGAACGGGATAGCCCTTTGCGTGAGCGTGACCGTCTCGACGATGCGGTTCACTTGGATCCTGCCGTCAGCTGGGAGTGGGGCGGCCTCATCCGGCTGGCTGGTATCCAGCCCTTCGAGCGGCATGCCCGCCCCAGTCAGTGCCTGGCCGACCGTCGAAGCTGCAGAGCGGATGGTAACTGTTCCCGTGTCCAAGCTGACCGTCAGCAGGCGCGAGGGAGTATAGTTCACGGTCAGCGGAGCGGTGATGGGTGTCTCAGCCGGAGGATCCAGCTCGTCGGCGGCATACAGCTTAACGCCGTTCTCAGTGAGTGCCTGGCCGATGGTCTGGGCAGAGGTTTTGTAGATTTGCTGCCCATCCGGCCCAACCAGGGTGAGTGCAACCGCGCGGCGAACTTCAAGGAAATAATTATTCGCTTCCGGGAGGGCAGTATCCAATGGAGTGGATGTACCCAGGTAAAGCAGGCGGTCATTCTCACCAAGCGTTACCTTGGCCTGGGCGAGCAGCCGGCGCGGCAGGCGCTCGGTTGTGGCCAATACAACCGTTTTCCCGTCGGCCAGAATGGTTACATGGGCATTGGCATGCGGCTGGCATGAGGTAAGCAGAAATAGAGTCACAACCAGCCAGAAACATTTTCTCATGGACGTGATTTTACCCGATTTACCGTCGAAAAAGGCTCAGAATGCGATGCCGGCCAATATTGGGCGGTTCCGTCTCCCTGGCAGGCTTGGATTTTGCGGCAAAGCTGCCTTTGACCCTGCCAGCGGACAGGTTCAATTTCCCCGAGGCTCCCGGCTCTATAGCCACGTCGAATTGAGGCTTTGATTAGCCAGCGCTCATCCCCCGAGCAAAAACAACTATTCTTTTTTTCTGCACAGCTTTTCTGTTACCTGACTTGCTCACTTTTGCTTTTTTTCGCCTTTTCCAAGGGGAAAAATCGAATTTTCAGGACACTAACGGTCTTGTGGGGGATGGACTAAAATTGAATGCATGGCGTTCATCCGTAAGGTAAAGACAGCAAGTGGGGCAACCGCGGTTCAGATCGCCTACAAACAAAAAGGCCGGATCATCAAGATCATCCATATCGGTAGCGCACACAACGCAGAGGAACTGGAAATGCTGCTTGCTTTAGCGCACAAGTGGATGCAGGCCAACCAGCTGGAATTGTTTATGGAAACAAAACCCTCTCTGCGGGTGAGCATCAAGCGTTCCTATTCCGGTTTATTGTGGAAAGTTCTCCAGGACGAATACAGAAAACTAGGATTTGACCGGCTGGGAGACGAGATCTTCGAGGCGCTGTGCATTGCCCGGATCGTGGAGCCCACATCGAAGCTGGACAGTCTCCGAGTATTGGCCGACCTGGGGGTGGATCCGATCAACCGCAACAGGCTCTATCGCTGTTTGGTAAAAGCAGCCAGTCAGGATTATCGGAGACAGATCAGTCAGGCTTGTTTTGAACATGTGCAAGGAGGCGGCCTGACCCTGCTGTTGTACGATGTGACCTCGCTGTATTTTGAGATTCAGGAAGAGGATGAATATCGCAAGCCAGGACTGAGCAAAGAACGCCGCTTGGAACCACAGATCATTATCGGTTTGCTGGTTGATCGAAATGGCTTTCCCCTGGGTTTGCAGAGCTTTGAGGGCAACAAAGCCGAAACCAGGACCATTCTACCGGTCATCGAGGCCTTCCAGGCCCAGCACGGAGTCTCCAAAGTCACCGTGGTGGCCGATGCAGCCATGCTCAGCTCTTCAAACTTAGAGGCGCTTTCAGCCGCTGGTTACACCTATATCGTTGGCTCTCGGCTGTACAAGGTACCTTATGATATCGCCGAGTATCAGAAGAGGGCAGAAATGGTTGACCAGCAGATCATGGTGGAACAAAAAGATGGGTACCGAGTCATCTACCAGTACCGGGCAAAACGGGCAGCTCTGGACCTACGCAACATTGAAAAGCAAATCGCCAAGGCTAGAAAAGTGCTCAGTGGGCAGATACCGGTCAAGAAAATGAAGTTTTTGAGTATGACAGCCAAGAGCAAAAAGCTCAACCAGAAATTGATCGACAAAACCAGAACACTTGCGGGTATCAAGGGATATGTCACCAACCTGGATATCCCGGATGATCAAGTGATCAACTATTACCATCAGTTGTTTCAGATCGAAGCCACATTCCGGATGGCCAAATCGGATCTGCGAGCCAGACCGATCTACCATCAAAACCGGGAAGCGATCGAGGCGCATCTAACGATTGTTATGACTGCATTGGCGATCAGTCGGAACATTGAGCGCAAGACGGGGATCAGCATCAAACAATTCGTAAAACTGCTGCGTCCTATCCGATCCGGTATTGTGACCTTCAATGGTAAAGATCTTTTGGCAGATGCGGAGGTCCCTGAGACAACATTAGTCGTGCTGGATAAGTTGTCTTCGGGACACTAAAATGAGCAAGTCAGGTGTTATTATTTTGAAGGGGCACAGCGGCGGTTGAGCTTTTTCAATCAGGGTAACAACTGACACCAGGACTTGCCTGTCTCAAACTAATTCTCACGGCAGCGGCATGTACACCTCCGTTTGTGTACTCTCGATGATCGAAGTGATTTCCTTCTGGAGTGCTTGATGCTCTGGATCTGCGAAGGCTTTCTCATAGGCTGCTTCCATGGCAGCGAGGCTATCCCATTGTCTCTCAATAATGAGGGTATTCGTATCGTGGCTCCCTATCATGCAATGGTAGCGTTTCTTAGGAGGAAACCCCAAACGACTCTCGACAGCGTTGTACCTTTTGTCAATCTTCTCTAACTCTTCCCATTTGTCGGGACGGACTTGCTGGATCATTCGATCTACGGTAATCATCCTTTTCTCCCTTCATGACTTTGATATGCTTCTTGATTATTTATATGAGAATAAATCTCGGCCGCCGCTGCTGGCCTTTTCACCAATCAGCCGGAAATTACCCGCTTAGGTTATTAGGCAAAATAAGAACCGCTAACATACGACTGTTAGCGGCTTTTTTGATCCCTACCTCTGCGACGTTATCAAACCTTGTCCGGTGGCTTGATTCCGCCCTGCATTATGGTTCTATACGATCGCAATTATAAATCGTTTATGCTTGAAACCGTAATAAATTTTCATAAAGAGTAAATGTAAAGCATTCTTCAATTACCGAATTCAGCAGACTTTTCATGAAAAAAAGTAAGGAGGCGAACTATTAATATTCGTCCTCTTCCTCATCTAGCCAGAGATCGTCGTCTTCCTCTTCCACCTCTTCTTCCTCCCACTCCTCCAATTCCTCCTCCTCCCAGTCCTCGTCTTTTACAGCCTCTTCATTTGGGGAATATGTTGCACAACCGGTATCGGGGTCGATTTCGACCGCCGCGGCACCGCAGTACCCGTCGTCAAGGAATACACAATCAAGATAGTGGCAGCGGATGCGGGGCATGGATTCCTCCTAGGAGACAGATTGCTGAATGAAACGGATGATTGAAATGACAAAAATGATCGTGATGCTAATTGCCGAGGTGATGCAGAAGGGGCATACAGCGTGGATCACGTAGAACTCGAGATAAGTGAGGTAGGCCGAGAAAGCCACTCCAGCCAGGCTGATCCCGAGGATCGCCAGCGGGCCGTTCTCACGGGCAAGTTTCCAGCGGGATTCAAGCAACACGATGCCGGCAATGACGAGATAGGCCAGGATGCCGAAGACGGAAACCGGAATGCCGTATATCTGGGAATAAACCGAAGTATTGACGGTGATGCACCCGTGGTTGCCCACACACATGGCTTCCGCTTGAGTGTATTTAAGAACAAGCAAATAGATGGCATCCGCAGTTCCCAGGAATGCCAAGACGATTGTGATCCATTTTAGAATTCGATCGTTTTTTTTCTTTTGAGTGTTCATGATTCAATTTGCCATAGATCTAGTTCCGAGTTTGCAGGCAGCGATTTTACCCCAGAGGGCACAATCAGTAAAGCATTTGCCTGCACGAGGGAAAAGATATTTCCGGAGCCTTGATGGCCGGTCAGGCGGGCGACCCGTTTTCCGTTCTCTTCGGTGACAACAGCGCGTAGATAAGCCTCGCGACCATCTGACTCAAGCGGCTCGGCCAGGTGCGCCTTCCAGCGCAGCGGCTGACGTGGAGCCAGGCCGTTTAATTTATCCAGGGCAGGGTGTACGAAGACTTCGAAACCGACAAATGCCGAGACAGGATTTCCAGGCAGACCAAAAAATGGAATGCCCTGGTAGCGACCGAATGCCAGTGGTTTGCCTGGACGCATGTTGACCTGCCAGAAGTCGAGCTCGCCGTCTGCCTCGACCACTTGCCTGACATAGTCGAACGCACCGACACTGACCCCGGCGGAGGAAACAATCAGGTCGGCTGCAGCTTTTACGGCATGGTCCAGCCGGGATTTTACCTCTGCGGCATCGTCTGAGGCCACACCCAGCCGGATGGTTTCAGCACCGGACTGGTTGGATAATGCAGCCAGAGTGTAGGAGTTGGTATCATGCACCTTCCCGGGTGAAAGTGGTGCCTCCACAGGGAGGAGTTCGTCGCCGCTGGAAAGCAGCGCCAACCGCGGCCGGCGGTAGACAGGGACCTTGGCTACGCCGAGCATGGCGAGCAAACCGATCTCCTGGGGACGTATTCGCACTCCGGCTTGCAGGACTTTGTCGCCAGCGTGCATGTCGTCGCCGCGATGGCGGATCGAGTCCCCGGGGCTCACACTTCGGAGGATGGCCACTTTCTTGGGTGCTTCTGTGCCCGGCGCGCGGATATTGAAATCTGTGTCCTCTACCCTCACGACCGCGTTCGCCCCGGAAGGCAGGGGAGCCCCGGTCATAATGCGGGCTGCCTGGCCCGGACGGATCAGCACCTTCATGGACGAGCCAGCCGGGATGTCGGCCACCACATCCAGTATTCGCGGCGAAGAGGGACTTGCCTCGCCTACATCATCCGCCTGGAGGGCAAAACCGTCCACGCTGGAATTGTCAAAAGAGGGCAGGTCGGTTCCTGCAAGTACCGGGTCGGCAAGAACGTGTCCGAAGGCCTGGTCAAGCGGCAGACTTTGCCGATCCACCGGCTGGAAGTTGAGCAGGATGCGTTCGCGGGCTTCTTGGACGCTTAACACAAATTGACCGCCTTGAAAAGCGGCGACATTATACCACTATGTCAAGCTCTTATCGGACTCTTTTAGTGGGATTATCCCGCCTTAACCCGCTGGGCCTCCAACACATTGGGCAGATTCTCAATCCTTCCCAGGATGCGGCTCAATTGGGCGATATCTCGCACTTCGATGACCAGGTGGAGATCGGCCAGGTTCTTGCTGACACGCACCTGAACATCGACGATGTTGACATTTTCCCCGTTGAGCAGAGTGGTGATGTCGCCCATTAATCCCTGCCGGTCATAAGCCGATATGCGGATTGGCACGGGGTAAGTCATCACTTTTTCACCCCAGCTCACCTTGACCAGCCTTTCCCGGTCGCGCGTACGCAGGACATTTGGGCAGTCCTGGCGGTGGATGGTGGCTCCCCGTCCGCGGGTGATATAACCGATAATCGGATCGCCCGGCGTTGGGTTACAGCACCTGGCGATACTGGTCAGGATGTCCTTTAGGCCGAGGACGGTAACTGCATCCGAAGGCGGAGTTTCACTGGCCGGAGGGACAGCGACGAGCATGTCGTCAGTATCCTCGGTCTCGAGCAGCTTGTTGACCACGCGTCCGATGGAAATGTCACCATTGCCCAGGCTTTCGTACAGCACATCCGAAGTGCGGTCGAAATTTTTGGCCAGCTTCCCCAGGCCTTTTTCGTCCAAAGCGGGCAGGCCGAGGCGGACCAGCTCGCGCTCCAGCAGGGCTTTCCCATGAACTATGTTTTGTTCGCTATCCTGTTTCTTGAACCAGGCTTTGATCTTCGAGCGTGCCCGCTGAGTACGCACCAGGCCCAGGTTGGGGTTGAGCCAATCCCGGCTGGGGCCGCCTTGTTTGGAGGTCAGAATCTCGACCTGCTCTCCGGTATGCAGTTCGTAGTCCAGGGGAATGAGCTTGCCGTTTACTTTCGCTCCCCGGCAGCGGTCGCCGACCGAGGTGTGGACGTGGTAGGCAAAGTCGATCGGTGTGGAGCCGGCCGGCAGGTCGATGATGTCGCCGTGTGGAGTGAAAATATAGACACGGTCCTTGAATACATCGGTCTTCATCCCGTCGACGAATTCCTGGGCGTCGTCCACATCCTGACGCCATTCCATCATGCGGCGCAGCCAGTTGACTCGCTCATCGTATTTATCCCTCGAGCCGCCCTCCTTGTAGCGCCAGTGCGAGGCAATCCCAAATTCGGCGTTCTCGTCCATTTCGCGCGTGCGGATCTGCACCTCGACCGGCTTGCCATCATCATAGATGACCGCCGTGTGAAGGGACTGGTAGAAATTGTCCTTGGGGGCCGCGATGTAGTCATCGAACTCCCCGGGGATTGGCCGCCAGTGGTTGTGGATGATGCCCAGGGCGGCGTAACAGGCAGCTACATCCGGGACGATCAGCCGCACACCGCGCACATCCCGCACCATCTCGAAAGGTTTGCCTTTCTCCACCATCTTGTGGTAGATGGAATAAATGTGTTTTGGTCGGCCGGTAATTTCAACTTTTATCCCCGCATCGGAAAGAAGTTTGTTGATCCGGCTGGTGATTCCCTGGATCTCTACTTCCCGTGAATCCCGGCGCACTGCGAGCTGTTCGGCGATTTCCTTGTACTTTTCCGGATTCACGTAACGGAAGGCCAGGTCCTCGAGCTCCCACTTTATCTGCCAGATGCCCAGGCGGTTTGCAAGTGGGGCGAAAATGTCCAGCGTCTCCTGGGCAATACGGCGGCGCTTGGCTTCCGGGAAATAGCCCAGAGTACGCATGTTGTGCAGTCGGTCTGCCAGCTTGATCAGGACGACGCGCACATCGCTGTCCATGGCTAAAAAGGTCTTGCGCAGAGTTTCAGTGGCCAGCTCGCGTTTGCGGTCGCGGTGGGCGGCCTCGGTTTCGGCAACGACTTTGGCCTCGTCGACTTTATGCAGGGCATCTTCGCGGTGTTCACCCCGCGAAACCCGGGGGAGCTGGGTCAATTTGGTCACTCCCTGGACCAGGTTGGCAACTCCCTCACCGAAGTCCCGCTTCAGCTCCTCATAGGTGACCTCGGTGTCCTCGATTGTATCGTGGAGCACGCCGGCGGTTACTACTTCGACCGGCATCGAATATTCGATCAGGATCGCCGCGACTGCCAGGCAATGCTTGATATAAGGATCACCGGAAGCGCGTTTTTGTCCCTCATGAGCGCGTTCGGCCACTCTGTATGCCCGCCGGACCAGGTCACGGTCGGTGGTGGAATAGGTTGCCGGCAGACGCTCGATCAACTCGTCAATGCTGGAGGGCGCAGAGGATTTCATATACTCCTTATTATAACGAATTTGATTCTTTGTTTTCGGCACTGCCGTTGGAAAAACAGGAGCCTTGTTTTGATTTCATTCCCGTGAAACTCAAACCGCGGCCGGAGGTGTAGAGGATTATGAATTGAACAAATCTGCCTGACTTGGCCTTTTAAACCAAAAGCTGAGAAAACACCGCATCCTTCAGGGTGCGGTGTTTCGAAATGATTTGACCGGATACTTCAAGTGCTTTCGGACGGCGCGCCTTCAGGCGGAGCCGGCGGAGCATACAGGGTGAGCATCAATTTCCGGACTACAATGAGGATCACTACCAGCATCCCCAGGCCCAAATATGGGAGGGGAATGATGTTCGTTTTAAACAGGACCGAGATATAGGTGAACGTTGAAATCACGGAAGTCATAATCGGGATGTAGAAGTATTCCGGGAAATAGAATCCGTAGACGATCGCGAGCACCTCGGCGCAGAAGAAGTACCGCTCGTGCATTTTGGGTAGGAAGAACGGCACGATCACTGCAGACACAAACGCCAGCTGGACGATCGTGGAGCCGGCGATTCTGGTGCTGCTCTTATAAGCCACCGCAAGATAGAGCAGGATCACGCCTGCTGCCAGGATGAGGCCAGCAGGGAATAAGATGCCGTACTGGCTGTTGGGCAGCCAGGCATATAAATTCGGAGCCGACCGGGTGAGGAGTTGGGAAACTTCGGCCTGTGAGGCGTAAATCGTTAATAAATCCCACAACGGCCGACCGGCGATCCATACGGGAAGGATGGCGACAAAGTACACCCCAGGAACGATGAAGATTCCCCACCAGGGGATTTTCCTTTTGATCAGCATCAGGAGCAAAAAAGGCGCAAGGAAAATCGCCTGGAACTTAAAGGCAAAGGCGATGCCGTATGCCAGGCAGGCCAGCGAGCCTTTGTCTTTCAACAGGAAGAATATACAGGCAACTAGACAGGTTGTATACAGGATGTCGGTCTGCCCCCACAGGGAACTGTTGAGAAAAACGGTTGGAGCGAACAGGATGGCGAAGAAAGCAAACAGGGGAACCGGGCTCTTCGGGTAGCGCATACGGACTATTACGAAAACCAGCCAGGCGCACAAGAAGTCGAACCCCATGGAAGGCAGCTTGATGGCCAAAATATCCCAGATAAAAGGCAGGATGAGAGAGATAATGTATAGAAAATAAAGGTAGGGAGGTGTGTAGTTCGAAATCCCGCTCTTGATGGCGGCAAAACCATCCTTCTGGATGACCCGATACCAGACCGTGTTGAAGGCTTCCGAATCGCGCGAGATGTAGCTGCGCATGCTGAAACGAAGGAGCGCGGCGATGAGGATGCCCACAACGAGAATGACCGCATCGTCGGGACGAATCTCACGTAGTTTATTCTTAAGCTTTTCCCAGAGAATCTGGCCCTTTTTCATAGGTATCCCTTATTTCAAGATAAAATAGTGAAAACCATCCTTAGGGCCTAGTATACACCGAGTTTTTTGGTGAGGTAACCCGGTTCAATCGCCGGGAGCTGTGGGATTCTCCAAAGGAGTTTTGTCGCACTATGTTGACGGTAGAAAGCACAACGGCAGCTTTGGTAAAACCTACTGGCCTGCTCCGACCAGGCAAATTCCGCCTGGGCTGCCCAGCCGGATCGTGGAGGAACTAGGATGAGTGTGGTTAACAATGTCACCCGTCTGCTGGACACCAGGAAAATTGCCTACCAGGCGTTTGAACTATCGGCTGAAAAGCATGGAGCCCTCGAGACGGCTCGGATGATCGGGGTGGATCCGGAGCTTGTCTACAAGACAATCGTGGTTATCCGATCGAAAGGCAAGCCGGTCCTGGCGGTCATCCCCGGCCCGAACCGCGTCGACCTCAAACTGCTGGCAGCCGCGCTCAATGAAAAAAAGGTCAGCCTGCCGACTGAGCACGAGGCAGAGGCCCTGACCGGCCTTCAGGCGGGCGGGATCTCTCCACTGGCGCTGGTCAACAAGGGCTTCCAGGTGGTGATCGACGCGTCTGCCCAGGAGCGGCCCGAAATTCACATCAGTGGAGGACAGCGCGGGCTGAATATACGCCTCCCGGTCCGGGCGCTGGCAGAGCTGACCCGGGCACGCTTCGCTAAGGTCAGCGTACCTGACCTGGAAAGTTCTTGATCCTTCCATTTTTAAAACCCGGTCCGGATGCAGCTCAGGTAGGACCGGGTCTTTTATCCGAGGCGGAAATCTAAATATTGATCTTGGTCACTTGCGTCCCATTGAGAATGACCGTGTAGGACCCGCTGGGAAGGCCGCCCAGGTTCAGCGTCGCCACGGAGGGAGTGGAGAGCCTCATCAAGTTGCAGACCTGGCCTGGTTTCATCAATGAGTAGGCTTCGATGTTGATCTGTTTGTTTGTGTCCGGCCTGTTCACGACCAGGCGGAACTTGTCGCAGGGCGTAGGCAGGAAGTAGGAGATATTTATTTGGAATTGCGCGGGAGAGCTGGTCAGAGGGGCAACTTCCGTTTTGACGATCTCAACATCGCCGCGGACCATGCTTGCATCCCCGCTCTGGGGAATATAAGGGTTGTCGATATTTGTGTTCGGGGAAAATCCTCCGGCGAGGCTGCACGATGCGAGGAAAGCCAGCAAAAAGGCGATTAGATATAAGGATTTTATCAGCTTGGACATTTTTGTCTCCTTCCTTTAGCTGTAATGTTGGATTCTGGAGACAAGACGCCTGTTCATTTGGAAAAGTTCCTGTTCATCCCTTGATCACCGCCACCGGGCGCAGGCGGGCAACTTTATTGGCAATCCCGCTTGCCGCGACGGTTTCGACCACCATGTCGACATCCTTGTAGGCTGTCGGGGCCTCCTCGGCCAGGCCGGGCAAAGACCCGGCCCGCACCTGGATGCCTTGCGCCTCCAGCTCGGAGCGCAGTGCCTCGCCGCGGATTTCATGCTTTGCCCTGGCGCGGCTCATCGTCCGGCCGGCGCCGTGGCAGCTGGAGCCCCAGGAGCGTTGCATGGACATTTCCGTTCCCGATAAAACCCAGGATGCCGTGCCCATCGAACCCGGCACCAGTACCGGCTGGCCGGTTTTTTGGAATTCCGGTGGCAGGTCCGGCGAACCCGGTCCAAAGGCGCGCGTGGCTCCTTTGCGGTGGACGCACACCTTGATTCGCTTCCCGCCGACTTCGTGGGTCTCGATTTTGCCCATGTTATGGGCAATGTCATAGACCTGGACTAGCTGCCAGCCGTCCAGCTTCCCGGCAAAGGTCTCTTCGAAAGCGCGCCGGGCTGAGTAAGCCAGCAGCTGGCGGTTGGCAAAGGCGAAGTTGGCTGCAGCGCGCATCGCTGCCAGATAAGCAGCTCCCTCGGGCGAATCCATTGGAGCGCAGACCAGTTCGCGGTCAGGCAGTTCGATCCCATAGCGGCGGACGGCTGCCTGGAACTCCTGCACGTAATCCGTACAGACCTGGTGCCCGAGCCCGCGCGAGCCGCAGTGAATCTGGACGACCAGACACCCTTCTTGAAGTCCGAAAAGAGAAGCAGTAGGCTGGTCGAATATCGTCTCGACCACATCCACCTCGATGAAGTGATTCCCCGCGCCGAGCGAGCCTATTTGGTCCCGGCCGCGCTGTTTTGCCCTCTCGCTGATATTGTCCGGGTCCGCCCCATCCACCCGGCCGCCCTCCTCGGTGCGTAAGAGGTCGTTTTCAGAGGCGTAACCATTCTTCAGCGTCCAGCGTGCTCCTTCCCGCAGCACTTCGTCCAGCTCGGGCAGGTTGACCCGCACCACGCCGGAGCTGCCCACGCCGCTCGGACAGTAGTGGTTAAGCAGGGTGGCCAAGGTGGCCAGCCTCCCCTGAGCAGCATCGAACTCGATGCCCGAAGAGAGCAGGCGTACACCACAATTGATATCGTAACCGATCCCCCCGGGTGAGATGACTCCCCTGGGGTACTCAGTCGCAGCCACGCCTCCGATGGGAAAACCGTAACCCTGGTGCATATCCGGCATCACCACCACCGCACCGACCAGCCCCGGCAGGGTGGTGGCGTTCACGGCCTGGTCCAGTGACTTATCCCCCATCACCTGTTCAAGCAATTGCCGCGTTGCGAAAATACGCACCGGACCGCGCATGTCGGGTCGGAACGACTGTGGGATTTCCCATTCATACGGGTTGATGCGGTTCATATCCTTTAAGCTGACCATGAGCTAACTCCGGATTGCGCTAGATCCATTCCCGCACTTCCAGGCATATGTGACGAGTCCTAAAATAGGATTCCCCACTTCAGTCGGGTGCGGATGGGGTAAGTCATACATCGAATACGATTTCAGTTTCGTAGCCTGCATCGGTAGGGCGAATTTGTAGATTGTGATAGGTCACGGCCTTGATCGCCTTGGAAAGCATGATAAGAGGTGCGCCGGACATCCCCACCTGTAAATGGAGCCTTTTGGGGGAAGTGAGCGATTGGATCTGAATGGCGAATTCATCGAAGACGAGCCGTTCCTGTTCGACCGTGTAAATCAGCTCGGAGAGAAACGCGACCAGCAGGCTCTCCGGGTCGGGGGCATCCGCAGTAAACGTTTGCCGTGTCCTAGGACCCTTGCCCGACTGCACTCCCGACAGGGCGTTCATCCCGCGGGCTGCTTCAATGAACAGTCCCGGCAGGTCCACTGCCCAAACACTCATGGCCCAGTCGGCAGTGTGTGGGATTTCCTCGAAACCGGCGGGAGAACGGAGGTTCACAATTCCATTTTACACAGTTTTTTTGAGGAATATCAGCGATTCTTTATTAGCGTGGACAAAGTGGAGCCGGTAGGCGTGGGTTTCGTCCAGGGCCGTTTTTAGGCCATTTTCCAGATCTGCCACAGCGTACGGGGTGGCTGCTTGGTTTTCCCCCATCACCTGGAGCGCGTTCCCGTCGAACTTGAAGACAATCTGCCCTTTGGCTGACATCCACTCCAGCCCCAGTCGCACGGTCACCTCGCGTTGGGCAGTGGCCGCTGCCAGTTCTTCGACGGTTGTTCGTCCCCCTTTCGAACGAATCGCAAATTTGATCAGACCCGCCAGCCGTTCCAGGAATACTCTTGGCTCATCCGTAGAGGGCGGTACGGCGAACAGGATCACCTTTTGCGGCTGGACCTTTTCCAAGACTGAACTGAGCACTTCTGGCCACGGAGGCGGAGTCCAGATTGCCAGCCCTTCGGACCTGACCAGGTGATTCCGGTCCTGGCCGTCGATGGTTTTTTTGTCTTCCCCTTCCGCCCAGACGAGCACACTCTTCGGCAGGGATTTTAAAACGGCCTCAGAATTATTAGCCATCCGCTGATCCAGAATTTCCACCTGAGGTACCTGGATCTCAACCGGTTTGGTTTCCAGCACCCGAAAATCGACAAATTCCAGCTGAGCCTGGCGTTTGCCGCGCCAGTCGCTGGCGCGCAGGGTGAAAGCCAGATCAAACCTGCCCTCCGGCAGTGGTTCGTCCGCACCGCTCCACCACAGAATGGTTTGGGATGCCCCGCTTCCGTCGGTTACGGAAAACTTCACATGCTCTTTATTCCGGCCGATTTTTGTGGTTTTTTCTTTTTGGGTGATTAAGTCCCGGCTGGCCAGGACGAGCTTTTCGTTGCCCGGTCCAAAGGGAGCCAGCTGTTCCAGCACTTCGGCGAGCTTCATGTCCGCTTCCGGTAAATTGATCCAGGCATCAATCTGCAAGGACGGCTCCAGGTCGACCGCAACCGTCATTTTTTCAATGGTTTTGGCCAAGCGTTTGCGGAACTTCTGCAGCATGCCGGGTTTGAGCGAGAGACCGGCCGCCATCGGGTGACCGCCGAAGTTGAGCAGCAGATCTTTTTGGGCTGCGATGGCTGCAGTAATGTTGATCCCTTCGATGGAGCGCGCCGAGCCATGGATCAGTCCTTCCGGCGGTCCACACAGCAGGATTGCAGGCCGGTGATAGCGCTCGACCAGGCGGCTGGCGGCGATGCCGACGATCCCGCCCGGCCAGGCCGCGCCATCCAGCACCAAAACCGGCTGGGCCAGAAGGGCCGGATCGTCGCACAGCTGCTTCTCGGCAGCTTCCGTCACCTGGGCGGTCAGCAGCTGGCGCTGTGCATTCAGGCCCTCCAATTGAGTAGCAATTAACCGGGCGCGCCCGGCATCCGAGGTGGTCAGCAGCTCGACCGCGGGGTTAGCATCCCCCAGGCGGCCCAGGGCGTTCAGTCGTGGCCCGAGGGTGTAGCCGATGTGCTCTTCGGTCAGCTGACCCGGATTAAGGTCCGCCATTTCCATCATCACTTTCAGTCCGAGGCGCTGCGTCTGGCGGAGAACCTGCAATCCGCGCTGTACCAGATAGCGCGAATCGCCGGTCAACCGGGCTAGGTCAGCCACCAGGCCCAGGGCAGCCAGGTCAAGCAGGCTGTCGGGATGGATGGATGGGGCTGAAAATTTGGAGAGCAATTCCTCTGCCAGCATGAATGCCAGGCCGGAGCCGGAAAGGCCTGCCAGGGGGTGATTCGGTGGGAGCAGCTTTGGATTGGTGATCGCGAACGCCGGTGGGAGTGTATCGGGCAGATCATGGTGGTCGGTGACGAGTACATCTACCCTGCGCGAGAGGGCATAGGCCAGAGCTTCATGGGCGCTGATGCCAGTGTCGCAGGTCAGGATGAGGTGGGCACCCCGGTCGATGATATCTTTTAAAACGGGGATGTTCACCCCATGGGATTCCTGCGCCCGCACCGGGATGTGATAGCGGACGTCCCCGCCGAGAGCCTGGATAGTGGAAAAAAGGATTGTCGTGGAGGTCTGCCCGTCCACGTCGAAATCACCCCACACGCATATCGTTTCATGTGCCTTGATCGCTTTTTCCACCCGTTTGGCCACCGCCGCCAGGCCGGGCAGGTCGGTGGGAGGAGCAGGGGAGTAGACTGCCGGGTCCAGGAAAGCGCGCACCGAAAGCGGGGTGGTGATGCCGCGCCGGGCGAGCATCTGAGTGACGAGCGGGTGTAGATCGTGGAGATCAGCCGGGAAGGTGGGAGGCGGGTCAAGCCAGCGCATGGAGATTTATTCGAAAGTCATGAAAGAAAAAGAAACATAATGAATGATTCACAAGTGCTGCTGGAAGAAAAGAGCCAGCCTGCCTCTCAATGAATTTAATACTCGATCTCGGCAATTTGCTCAAAATTGATGTCGAAGCTTGACAGATCAGAATCGTCCGCCTCGTCGCAGCTCCCGGCTGCGATGCCGCGGTTACAGTAGGAGCGGTATGGACAAAAGGCACATTTCTTTTCATCCTCAGTGAGCGGGAAGAGAGCATGCCGGGAAATCTCGTTGACCAGGCCAGCCAGGAAATCCTGGTCTCGGTTGAACTGTTCCGCGGAGTAAGGGAAGCGGGCTGGCTGGGCAGGAAAGTCGGCATACCAATAGGCCATCTCAACTTGTTCGGGAAACAACGGTTTGCCATCGTTCAGGTGTGCTCCTGCATGGACCAGCATGAATCTGTAAATGCGCGTCTGCAGGCGGGCTGCCATCCACTCGTCCCTGGGACGTTTCTGGGATGTCTTCCAATCGAAGATCAAGGCTTTTTCACCCGGCTTGCTGGCGACCAGATCGAATTTGGCCAGCAAGCGGCGGGTCCCGATTGGAGCAGTTAGAGTAAACTCGATATTATTCGTGTAGCCATCCAAGCCGAAATCATAGCGAGAGAAATTTTTCCACCAGCGGTCCAGATTTGGTGTGCTGGCCAAGCGGGCCAGCTTTTCGTCCGGCAAGCCCAGCCAATGTTGCTGAACCAGGCGGTGAAAAAACTGGCCTTCCTGCTGGCGCCGTTCATTTTCCAGCACCGGCTCAGTCTCTACGGTTGGCCAGGCCAGCTGCTCGATGTAACGCAGCTGGAAGCGGCGCGGGCAATCAACGAAATCCTGCAGGGACGACTGGCTGAAAGTGAAAGCAGCTGGGAGCATAATGTTGCCTGTCTTACTCCTTATTCAATATAGGGTTGTAAGCACGATCCGCGCGTTCTTTATTCTTGATTGCAAAATGCACGTCACGGGATGAGCACGTGAAAGTAGCCAAACACATGGTCAGTGTATTCATTCTCGTTGGCAAGCGCCTTGTCGTCCTCGGCCAGAACATAGATCGCACCCGGGAGATCAGGGCAATGACTCAGGCCGAAAGTGTATCGACCCAGTTTGAGAACATGGCGAAAGCTCGCGGTCGGATCGATGTATTCGATATTTTGAAGGTATGTCCTCGGATCCATTTTTTCGGAGAATAAAACGAAGATGTACGACATATTGACATGGTCGGTGACACACACTGGAACATTAGCCGATTGGCGGACAAATTTCAGGGCGGGAAGGAAACTGGCAAAAAAAGGTCCATTTGCCTGGCTTCGATAATTTTCCCCGTGATAGGTATAGGTAAATGCAGAAAATCCAATGATCAAGGCACACACTACGGTTATAAAACCTGTATTCGTGTGGGTGGCCAACCAGTACAGCGGAACGGTGGTGCACAGGATGAGAGGAATGAAAATCAAATTGATCCGGTTGATATCGACCGGTTGTAACATCCCGATGAGGATGGAGGCTGCCAGCCAGCACAAAACCAAGCCTTTTTCCAACGAGTATTGGGACTTCCGGAACGGAAATATCAGCATCCCTCCAAGGATCGCCACCGGAAGGGTTATGCTATAAAAGTATCCATATGGAGCCACGACATTCCAGATGTAACCGTCGCTTTGTTTCCATAACAGGGATACCATGGTCAGGGTATTTTTTGCCATCGCCTTGATAAAATCTTTGGAGAATATCGCCCCCATGCTCTGGTAGCGGGCCTCCACGGGGAGGCGGTGTATCGTGAAAATTCCGATATGGATACTGGCCAGGCCCAGTGAATTGACCAGGACCAACAGCCCGATCGGACCTCCCACGATCAGGAGCATGGCGAGTCCCAGCACAAGGCTTTTGCCACTGGCCTTTTTGGAATAGAGCAGCAGCGGTATTGCCAATAGAATGAAGATGGGAACAGCTGCGTATGCCGTTCCGTAGGCATACAAACTCAGGGCAAAAAATAAACTTGCTGGAACGAACCAGTAATTGTCGATGCTCAATTTTAACAGGCAGGCAAAGCCAAGCAAGAAAGTAAATGGCAGGAGATTGGATTCAAGCCCCCAGCGGGACAGAATAATGTGCCACGGACTGATGGCGAGCAGAAACATTGCCAGCAGTCCGTATCCTTTGCCCAGCATTCGTTTGGCAACGAAAAAGACCAGGGGGAGGGTCAGGATGCCGGTAATCAGCATCGGCAGGCGTACCATCAGAGGAGTGAGGCCACCCAGGGCTACAAATGGGATCAGCAGGTATCCGTACAGGGCGTTCTGCCCGCTTCCCCAGGAGATGAAGTTGACTGGAAAGGAAACGCCGTTTCGGTCCATCCCGAAATGGAGCAAATCATATGCTTCCACTCCAATGGAAGCTTCGTCCTGGTTCAATCCGGGGGGCAGTTGTCCAAACTGCCAGCTGCGGGCAAAAATCCCAACAGCCAAAATCAGCACGAACAAAGCCGGGAATATGAAGTTCCGTTTCAGCAGAGTGTTCGCCCGTTCGATGATCTGGCGGACTTTTCTATCTTGCCATTTGTAGACCTTCGCGGGCTGCACGGATGCTCGAGTGGGAAAATAACCCATTTTATTCTTTGCGGAATAAAACGATGAGATGAGAGGAATGGGATGATCGGATTGATTATAACCTGCGTCTTCGCTGAAAATCCCACATTCTTGACACAACGATCCATAACCCTTCTTAGGCGCTGTCCTGCGGGAAGCGCCATTTGTCTAGGGCGAGAGGTTCTCAGGGGAATAGACGCGGTAGTTGGTAAAATCATCGACTACATAATGGATACCGTTTTCCGGAGGCTGTTCATCGTAGAGCACATAGACCGTCCTGGGATCTTTCGAGCAGTTGGTCAGACCGAAGGTGTATCGCTCCAAGGAGAGCACACGACCGACTTTGGTTATTGAATTTACGAAGTTTACTTCCTTCAGATATGTAGCAGGGTCAATTTTTTCGGAAAACACGGCATAGATATACGGCATATTGACATGGTCAGTCACGCATATCGGCTGATTGCCTTCGGTGCGGGCATGGTCAATGGCAGGCAGCAGCCCGGCAAAAAAAGCATGCTCGGCTTCCCGGCGATATTCACTCCCGTGATAGGCCGCGTTGAATTTTACGAAACTAAACAGGTAAATGCAGATTACCACGACCAGCACAGTCTTGATGTGTTGCCAGAACCAGACCAGGCAGGCGGCAGTGCACAGGATAATCGGGAGGAAGACCAGATGAATGCGGTTGATGTTGACGCTTTGGATCAAGCCGATGCACAGGGAGCCAGCCAGCCATGCCAGCAGGATGATTTTCTCGGGGATCTGTTTCGCTTTCCGGAGTGGCAAGAGCAGCCCGATGCCAACCGCCGTCAGGGGATAGCTAAAGGAATAAAGATAGCCATAAGGCGGTATCCCATTCCAGACCAGGCCGTCGGATGGGTTGACGGTCAGGAGCAGGATCATCGTCCGGAGATTGTCCGCCACTGCCGCAATCGGGTTTTGGTTGGAGGTGGCGGACATGCTGACAAACCGGGGTCGGATTGGAAGCCTGGGAATGGTGATGGCTTCCAACCGGATGGTTCCCCAGCCGAATGTATTGACCAGAACGAACAGGACGATTGGTCCAACCAGGAGCGCAAAAAGGATCAATCCAGCAGCCACCGTGCGGAACCTCACCCGTTTGAAAGCCAACAGGAAAGGTATTGTGACCGCCAAAAAAATTGGCACAGCGACAAAGCTTGCTGTATACGCATAAAGACACAATCCTAGGAAAATGACCCCTCCGGCAAACCACCAGTTCTTTTCGGTAGAGAGCAGGAGGCAGACTGCTCCGAGAGCAAACAGAAAGGGCAGGATGTTTTCATTCAGTCCCCAGCGCGACATCATAATATGCCAGGGGCTGATGGCCAGCAGGAACATGGCGAGCAGCCCGCAGGCTTTACCCAGAGTCCTCTTGCCGATGAAGTAGATCAGGGGGAGGGTCAGTATTCCAGAAAGCAGGGCAGGCAGCCTGACCGTCACCGGGTTGAGTCCAAAAATCATGAACGGCATCAGGGCATATCCATACAGGGCGTCCATGCCGTCGCCCCAGGAGACAAAATTAACCGGGTAAGAAACACCGTTCCGGTCCATCCCGAAATGAAGCAAGTCGTATGCTTCCACTCCAATGGAGGCTTCATCCTGGTTCAGCCCCGGAGGCAGCTGTCCGAACTGCCAGATGCGTGCAAATACCCCTAAGCCCAGAATCAGCAGGAACAACATCGGTGGTCCGTAAATCCTGGCGCCCTGCAAATGGGTGTTTTGAATGATACAAGCGTACCTGCCCTTAATTCCGGCCAATAGTTCGGACAGGTGCAGATGAGAATTGTGAGATTGCACGATCATGGGCTTCTCCAGTTGAGCCGTTCGGCAACAGGTTCGGATTATAGCCCCGAACGAAATGACCGCCCAGTAGGAGACTGAGTATTCATATTTATTTCCCTGTAACAGTCATTCTTCTCTTTAACCTCATTTGTACGGTGATCGCGCCTGCAAAAACCATTGTCAGCCCGGCAATTTCCTTTAATGATAATTGCTCCCCGAGGAAAACCACCGAAAGGATGGCAACCTGCGGCAGGTTCGGGCTGTTCAGGGCAGACGATTCAGTCGCAGTGACCGACCGAAGAGTGTTGTTCCACAGGACGAAAGCGAAGGCAGTGTTGACGCTGCCCAGCCAGGCGATAATTCCCCAATCGAAGGGCGTTCGCTGGCCGAAACTCTGGAACGCCAGCCCCAAAGCCAGCCTCAGCCCCGACCCGATGCCCATGCTGACGAAGGTCACTAGCTGAGCGACGAGATCAAATCATGGTTTACCTGGCGGGCTTTCAGCGAAGCCACCGAATTCGAGAGAACCCCGACGGCGGCGATTAATACGCAGATGGATGCAGCTGGCGGCAGGCCAAAGGGCAGGAAGAAAAGGCACGTTCCGGTCACACCCAGGGCGATCCCGATCCACTGCAGGAAAGATGGCGCCTCCTTGGTTGTGAAAATGGCGATCGCACCGACCAGGATGGGGGTGTGGTTGTAGGGCAGGGTGACCATCACTGCCGGCAGTATCGAAAGGCTTAAAAATTGTGCACCCTGAGTGATGGTATGTACCAGCACTCCGAGCAGGGCCAGCTTGCCCCACTCCGCGCGGGAAAGGCTTTTCAGGGCAGCCCTCCGTTTTGGATTGAAAATGACGAATGGGACCAGGCAGAGGTAGCCCAGTCCATACCGCAGGCCAGCAAGGGTGACCGGCGGCAGGTTCCCGTGCAGACCGACCTTGATCAACACCTATGAAGTCGACCATAAGAATGTGACAAGGAGCGCCTGGAGAATGGGGGGAAACGGGAGGCGTTATTCACGGCATCGGCCCTGGATTTTTTTCATGGACTACCCTGCGGGAGGTGGCTGCGGACTGAGCTCCGCAAGATGAAGCAAAGTGATCCATGCAGCCCAGTATGCTTGCTGTTGGAGGAAACATGGAATCGTGTTGTAAATCACTCTGATGGTTCTTCCCGACTATGGATTGGACTAGTTCTTATTTTCCCGCCATCCCTGCAGCGCGGCAAACGGCAGGGCCTGGGTTTGCTCGCCCTGGCGGCCAGTGTTCCAGGTGAGGATCAGTTCCTCCTTAGCCCGGGTGATGCCTACATAAAGCAAACGCAGGCGCTCGCGCACGTAATCCAGCCGCGCTGCCTCGGTAGCCACCCCTTCTTTGTAGAACTCATATTCACTGCTCGAACGGGCGGCTTCCAGCTGGGCCAGCGCTTCAGATTGCAGGTTCAGGTTTTCGCGGATGAACCACTTTTCCGAGATATAGCGGTCATTGGGCGCTCCGGAGGGGAAGTCATAGTTGTTGACCGATATCAGATAAACCCTGTCCCACTCCAGGCCCTTGGCTTTGTGCATGGTCGTAACCACGACTTTCCCGGCATGGCGGGCTGGGTCGAAACCCGAGTCGTCCTCACTGAAACCCAGGAAACGACGCTCATTGCGGGCGATCAGGCCGAGCTCCCCGTTCAGTTCGGGCAAGCGCCAATCGGTGTGGTCATCGCGGACCTGGCGCAAGACCAGCGCCAGCTTGTGAGCCAGGGCAAGGTCACTCGGGGATGTGAATAGGTCCTGGGAGAGGGTCAGGACCATCTGGTCAATCGGCAGGGAAACCGCCCCTTGCCAGCGGCGAACGATTTCACGGAAGGCCTCCAGCTCAGCCTTTATTTCTTGCCTCTCTCTCCCATTCTCGTCATTAATGACGGGAGGTGAAATGAGCAAATCCAACCAATCGCGATCGCCACGCGGGGAAATAAATGTTTCCACGTCGCCGCATTTACGAATCATTTCTGCGACGTGCTTCTGGAATTCGGTATTGGTTTCATCCTCCCTCCCCGGGGATTCTGACGGGCTTTCTCCGCGCCGCCACGCCAGGTATGCGCGCGCCAGGCGTGCTTCGGATTTGGAATCGGCCAGCGAGCTTAACACGTCACCTAATCGACTGGCCGCAGCCCGGGTCGAGGCGGTGCTGGTCAAGAGCTCGACGTAATCGATGCCCTGTTCTTTAACGCCTCAATCACCTCCACTCCTCTCTGGTTGCGCGGCACGAGAACCGCGAGGGTCGCTGCCTGATGCTCCGGGAGCCATTTGGCGATCGACGCGACAACCGCCTCGATCTCCTGGTCGGGGGTGTATTTTCGTCCAATCAGCTTGACCCCATCCGGGTTGCGGGATGGGTTCGGCTGGGGGTCTCCTTCGGGTGTTGGGTTGATGTTGGGGCCGGTCAGCGCATCGCGGGCCTCGATCGTCGGGTGTTCAGTGTTAACCCAATGGATCAGCTGGTTCGCGAGTTCGATGATTTCTGGCTGACACCGCCCTGAGTCAGGCAGGGTTTTGTTCTGTTTTGCTTCCGACCGTATGAATTCGAGCAGGTGTTTAGGGGAGGCAGTGGTAAAGGTTTCGAAGATGGCCTGGTTGGGATCGCCAACGCGCACCCAGTTCCCACCATCGCCAGCCAGCAGGCGCAGGATATTTTCCTGCAGCAGGCTGGAATCCTGCGCCTCATCCTCCAGGATATACGGCCAGCGATAGCGCAGGCGCTCCAAATATTCGCTGTCGTTTTCGAGCAGGTCAAGGGCCAGGCGAATCAGGTCGTCAAAGTCAACTGCGCCACGGTAGGCCAGGGCGCGCTGGTAGTCGACATATATTGCCCAGCCCATCTCAGCCAGGGGGAGCGAGGCCGGCGCCTGGTCCAGCAGGGAGCGGATTTTCTCTGGAGTCAGTCGGTAATCCTTGGCGGAGCGGATGAAGGCCAGGGCGATGCCTGGCACCAGTTCAGGAAGCTGTCCCCGGCGTACCCAGTCTCGTTTGCCTTCATCCAAATCAGCCAGTAGAAACCCGTCCAGGTCGTCGGAATGGGCTTGCAGCCAGGCGTTGGCTGCCTCTTTGCGAACGAAATCGGCCTCGCGCTCGTCGAGAATGGAAAAGCGGTCCTCCAGGCCGACCGCGGCTGGCTTCTCACGGACGATGTCGTGGGCCAGCCCGTGCAGTGTGCGCACCCGATAACCGAAAGGCATGGGCAGGGCCAGAAACTCCTTGATGCGCGCGGAGAAGTTATCCACAGCCGAGTTGACCAGGGTGACGATGAGCACTTCCTGTTCGTCGTCGATTTTTCCATCCTGGATTAATCGAGCCGCCAGTGCGCTGAGGGTGTGTGTTTTGCCGGAGCCGGGCACAGCAGAAATACCCATCTTCCCACCGGAGTAGGAGAGGATGCTGGCTTGCGCTGGGCGTGGCGTGAAATTCATCGTCGGTGTTTCCTCAAAGCACTGCCAGCTATGGGGTCGAGGTATCCGTTTCGGTGGGCAGCGTTATAGAGGGAGTCTCAGTGGGAAAAATGGTTGGAGTATCCATGGGGGTATCGCTGGGGGTGGCGTTCAGTGTCACGGTAGAGGTCATTGTCCATGTCCCTGTTTGGGAAGGGGTGGGTGAGGAGACCAACACAAACGTGTTGGTCGGAGTGTCTGAGCGGGTTGGCGTTTGTGTGGACGGGTTGAAATGCTCCTCGATCGGTCGGTTGTAGACTATGATCAGGGAACCCATGGTGATAACGAGGAGGGCAAGGATGCCGATGACGGTTTTCCGTTTCATGGGATATTCTCCTACAACGGTTCAGGTCGTTCCCAAGGCACCCAGTGAGGTATTGCTCATGCAGCCGCCTGGGTTGTTTTCCGCTTTTTAAATTGATACCAGACGATCATTGCCAGAGCCAAGGTGTTGGCGAACACTGCCAGGGTCAGATTACGATAGTTGGCCCCGTATAGATAATTCACATAGACCAGGGTCGAACCGATCTGGAACAGCACCGGCAGGAACCAGAGTCGAGGGTTGTGAAAAGCAACCACGAGGGAAAGCACATCGGATGAATAGAAATAGCGGTCGTGCATACGCGGTAGGATGTACGGCAGGAGTGCTATAGATGCAAGGGCAGCCAGGACGAGTTGGGAGGGTTCTTCAAGGGTTCTCCTTTTTACTGTAAAAAATATCCATATTCCGGTGAGGATCGCCGCAGCAAGCAGGAAGAGATAAAAGAGGTAAGGAGGAAAATTGATCACACGAGAGAAGAAATGGATCTGGCCGCTGACCGGCACGAATACATATGGATTTCCCGCATTGCGCGACCATTGGTTTGTGCTGTCCGCCTGGTTCAGGTAGATGGTAAGAAGGCCGAGCAAGGGGACACCTTCCAGCGCAGCTGGCAGGATGAAAAGGAAATAGACAAGAGGCACCAGCAGGAAGTTTTTCCAAGGGATTTTTTTCCGAAATGCCAGTGCGATTAAAAATGGTGCGAAGAAGAACGACTGTAATTTTATCGAGAAGGCTACGCCGAAGAAAAATACTCCCCACCCGGGTCGGTCGATGAGGAGAAAATACAAACTGGTAAGTAGGAAGGCCGTGTAAAGGGAGTCAACCTGTCCCCAGTAGGCGCTGTTTAGGATGACAGTAGGCAGAAGGAATGCAATGCTGGCTGCCAGGAGCGGGATTTGGAAATTTTTGTATTTGAGTCTGACGATTTTGAATATCAAAATTGCACAGTAGATGTCGAATGCCAGGGATATTGATTTAATGGCGATGATACGATCAAGAAATGAGGCGGTGAGGGAGGCCAGGCCCAGGAGGTAGAGGTAGGGCGGAGTGTAATTGGAGATATTGGTTTTTAGCAAATTCCAGAGCCCATGCTGCAAGATATCTCCGTACCAGACGAACCCACAGCAGCGCATGTCCCAGGAAATGAATTTCAGTCCCTGGTAACGGAACCAAAGAGAGAGGCACACGAACAGAACGGAGACGATGACAAAAATCAGGGCAAAGGGCGTTAGCCTGGCGGTTTTCTTCATGCGGTTTTTCATCGCTTAGGCCTAATTCCTTTTCTGGGATTGTAGTTGAATGCGCCAGATGGCTTTTAAAAGCGGGCCGCGCTGGTCGAAACCCTGCGCATCCAGATCGCTTAAGCCGATGTAGACCCGGCTGCGGCATCGGCGCAGCAGGCCGGTTATCAGGCGGGCCAGAGTCCGTTGGTTAGCAGCCAGGTCACTGGCATCCGTCCAGAGATTCCCGGGTTCCCAGGCTCGGCTGAGCACATAGGGCTGGGTCAGCGGCTGAAACAGGCGTTCCGACCAGCCGCTGGAGCCCACATCCAGCCAGAACTGGACGGATGCTGGCCGGTTCATCATAATGAAAGTATAGGCCGGAGCAACCAGGACAGCATTTCCCTCCGGGGATGCGGCTTCAGGCTCGCTTCTCCAGGCCTCTATGTATTGGGCAGCGATGACGCCGTCCTGCAACATTGCCAGGTACTCGCCGCCAATACTAGTTGTTGCCTCTCCGGCGGCTTCTATCGCCTGGCGGAACTTCTGGACGGATTCAATCAGGCTTGCAGCTGTCCGGGCGGCATCGATGTTGCGGTGAAAGCCGTAGCCCTTTTGTGAAAGGATTTCCCCAAACAACCGGCGCAAGAAATGGTCCAAAGGTTCGACCTGCGTTGAGCGGTAGTCCTCGAGCCAGTGACGCAGGAGTTCGTAATGCTCCCCGAAGACGAAGGTGATGCGTTCCTGAACCTCAGGAAGGATCTGATCGAAGGATGAGAGGCGCAGATCCTTCTGGCGGTAGACAATCTCTGCCAAAAGCTGGGCGCGCACCAGGTCCATGCCGTCGATAGCAACCAGTAAGGCCTGGGCAACGTCGAACTTTGTTGGGCGGATATTCCAATCTGGGTGGGCCAGCTCGGTAAGAGTCAGCAAGCAGCGGCTGGCTGGTTCATCGCGCAGGGAACGTGACGGCCGGTTCGATCGGACAGGAACCTTGCGCGCTTCAAGACGGTCCATCAGCGAAAAGCGCAGGGCGTCGGAGAGATAGGGGGCCAGAACAGCGATTTCCGCTGGTTGAATATTCTCCTCGTCGATCAATCGCTGGATTTCATCTGTGACCCAATCCAGCATCTGGGGATAGAAGCGCGTGATGACTTCGGCGGGCGGGAAACGCAGGGTGGTGACGCTCTTTCCGATCCCAGGGCTCTGGTTACCAGGGGTGAGTCTGGAAGATAGGGCAGCTTCCAATTCTTGGATTTCAGGCGTGGTCACAAAGGATACGCTTAGTCCAAGAACCGGTTCACACATCTCCTTGAAACGTTCTGCTGATTGCGGATCTGCGCCCAGGAAGCGCCTGTATCCTCCGTCTTCGTCGCATATGATCAACACGGACTCGAAATCTGGAATCCATTCGAGGAGCAGATCGTGTGCAACCGGAAAATCTTCCTCGACATTGTCATAGATCAGGTGGTGGTAGGTATGTTTAAGATAATCATAGCAAGGAGGTGTCCGCCAAAGGATATTCGAAAAAATATCGAGTTGAAGTGAAAAATCCAGCAGGTTGTGTTCGAGGCAATATTGCCGGAAGCGGATGGCGCATTCCTGTGCATCGGCGTAGATCCGTCTCTGGCCAGGGTCGCCGACCCAAGCGGAGGACAGCCGCTCGCCGATCTCGGTGTGCCAGAAACCAACCGCAGCGGACTTATTCAGATTGTCGAGGATCTGGGAATACAGGCGGTTTGGGTCGATGGTGACAGAAGCAAAAAAACCTTCGTCCAGCAGAGGGCGGACGAGGCGGGCCATGTAATACTGGGCGGTTTCAAGGGTTAGGAAGACCGGAGGTCGGTCGGGGTGGGCGAAGCCTGCTGTTTCGGAAGCCAGCGGCCAGAACAGGTCGATCATCCGGCGCGACAAGCCGCCGACAGTGGCCAATGTGACCTGACCGCCGGCACCCATGGCCGGATCGCGCAGGATGGCTTCATAAGGAGCCTGGAGCGTCCGCTGGGGGGTCAGGACAAGGATGCTATCCGCCGGGATCCCGGCGCTGAGCATCCCATGCAGCCGAAATGCACCGGCAGTTGTCTTGCCACAGCCGGCGGGTCCGTAAACGAGTATTCTAGTATTGAAGGGAGAGTTGGCGAGATCGCGCTGCTCCCTGGTCAGTTCCACCTTTCAAGATTAGCGGAAAGCGGCGGATTTGTCAACCAGAAAATAGCCGGCGGATCAGGACGAGTGTCCCTCAATTCAAATTCTTGGCCAGGAATTCAGTCACTCGCCGCCAGGCATCTTTGGCCGCCTCAGGGCGATAGGCGTTCGGGTCGAGATCGCGGAAGAATGCGTGTCCCGAGTTGGGATAGACAACAATTTCGTGCTCGACGCCGACCTTGTCGAGCAAATGGTCGAATTCTTCGATGGTGCCAGCCGGGATAGATACATCCTGGTCCCCGTATAGCCCCAGTATCGGACATTTGATCATATTCAGCTGGCCGAATAACTGCTGCATCCCGCCGCCGTAAAAGGTGCAAACCGCGTCGACCGGCCGGCGAATGCCAAGGGCCAGTGATATTCGCCCGCCGAAACAAAAGCCCACACTGCCGACCTTACCGGTACAAGCAGTATCTTTCTTGAGTGCATCGAAAGCTTTCTCTGCCTCTTCGGGTGCGCTCGGACCATATTTTTGTACTAATGCGGTTGCTGTCTGTCCATCACCGAGCTGAGCGAGTTCTCCATGGTAGAGGTCGGGGGCGAAGGCCAGGTAGCCGATGCCTGCAAAGCGGTCAGCGATATTTTTCGTCTGGGGATCGAGGCCCCACCACTCCTGGATGACAATCAGCCCCGGCCAGGGCCCGCTGCCCTCTGGTTTTGCCAGATACCCGGAAATTGACCCCAATGTGCTCATTGTACCCATATTTTCTCCTTGGAATAATATACAGACATCCAAACGGATAAGGAATTATATCGATGGTAACCGCCTTCGGGCAGGTTTGTCAAGCATTCACTCAGCATTCACTCAACCGATGATTCAAGCGTATCTTGTATTTATCTATCTCGAAGTATTCTGTTATCAGGAAAGAAGATTAAGCCTTTATTTAGGTGGATGGCGTATAATCCCACAAATGAAAAAAGGAGGTGCGCAATGGCATTTATTTCCAAAGTAATCCATGATCTATTGTTCGTACATCCCATCCATACTCTGATAGTCCATTTTCCGATTGGACTGACGGGGGCTGCCCTGTTTTTCATCCTGATAGCGCTCTGGCGGCGTAGCGATATATTGGAGCAAGCCGCCTTTGCCAATATTTCCCTGGCGGCAGTCAGTACTATTGTGGCTGCTGCAACCGGCATACTGGACAATATCCGCTTTTATGGCGGCCAGGCTCCCAACCATGTCTGGAAAATCGCTCTCGGCTCAACCCTGTTCGTGGTGACCACGATCACGGCCATTGCCCGGTGGAGGAACAAGGAACTCTTCCATTCCAACGGTGGTAAGAAGGGCCTCTATGTAGCGGCTTATTTTATCAGCTTCGGGTTGGCAGCAGTACTAGGCTTCCTGGGTGGTGTCATCCTGTATGGTTATTAGGCTCGAAAGGCTAAACTATGTTGTCCTCAGTGTCCTCTAAATCATCGATTTTTCGTCTCAAACGCTGTGTGGTCATTGCTTTGGCTGTGCTCGTAGCTGCTGCTTTTATCCTGGCCGGGTGTAGTGGTTCATCAAATTCGAGCAATAAAACAGGTGGAAATCAGCCCCCTTCCGCGACGAGCGCCCCATCCGGGAATACGTCCCCAGGTTCCGTCAGCTTCTCCAAGGATGTCCAACCGATCCTGCAGAGTCGCTGTGTCAATTGCCATGGGGGCCAACGAACATCTCAAAGCCTAGACATGACAAGCTACCAAAAATTGATGACAGGTTCCTCCAATGGTCCGGTGATTGTTCCTGGTGATCCTGTGAACAGTCTTCTGATTAGAATGGTCCAGCAAGGGAAAATGCCGAAGAACGGCCCGCTGCTGCTGCCTCAGCAAATACAGACGCTGTCCAATTGGATCAAGGCGGGTGCCTTGAATAATTAGTTCGCCGGTTAACATTCGGAGTTGCCGTTCTGAAGCGCACCTCACCTGGGGCCAATCCTCAGAGGAATGGGAGAAGAAACGCCTGGTTCCCAGCTGCGCACTACATTGCTGGGGCGGCAGCTTTCGGTGTCCTGGTTTTGGTGATTATCCCTTTCACCCGGCAGAAGCCCGCCGCTCTTTCCCTCGAACGGCTGGCTGAGGATCCGGCCTTGGGACCCGCACAGGCAGGGGTGACCTTCGTTGAATAAGGCGATTTCGGCTGTCCGACCTGCCACGGTGGGGAACAGGTCGGTATTCGCCAGCAGATTTTCCAGGCTTATGGGAATGAAGTGCGCTTTGTTTGGAAAGACTTCCCGATCATTACCACCGAGTCCCCCAAGGCCGCCGAGGCGGGACAATGCGCCTTTGACCCGGGAAAATTCTGGGAATACCATGACCTGTTATACAAGGAAGCGCCTGCATTGAGCGTCACGGCTCTGAAGTCCTATGCTGCCGAGCTGGGCCTGGATACCGCAAAATTTGACGCCAGTCTTGATTCTGGCCAGGATGCTCCCAAGGTCAAGCAGAGTCTTCTTGAAGCACGTCTGCTTGGCTTGTGATCGAATCATCCCGCGTGGTTTGTGAAATCTCCTTTTTGGGATCCAGACTCAATTATCAGTCCTGGGTAGCTATAAGGTTCTCCGAACAGGTCCAGGCTGAAGCAATTCGGCGGTGGTCTGTCCAGCGGTTCACTTTTTAAATGGTAGATTCAAATAACATTGTGCAATTGGCTGTTGACATCTGCCCACCCCGCAGGTATAATATCGTCCGCTTCTGCCCCGGCAGCAGTCTGCTGGGGCGGGCGTTTGTATCCCGGCTTCCCCGCCCTCCGGCGTACGGCTTTACCTGGACCAACCCACCTCACGTGTCCCGGCAATGCCGAAGAAATCCGAACCGATCGCGCAGGATCTGCGGTGAAGCGAAGACCAGGAGAAAAGATATGAAATACGCAATCGTAGAAAGCGGCGGCAAACAATTCAAAGCCGTCGAGGGGTCCATGATCGAGGTAGATCGCCTCGCAATGGCACCCGGCTCAAGTGTAAGGCTCGAGCAGGTCCTGCTGCTGGTGGATGAGGGGTCGGTCACCGTCGGCAAGCCACTCATTAAAGATACACCCGTCTGGACAACAGTCATCGAACACTTCAAAGGACCGAAGGTGGTTATTTTTAACTACCGGCCGAAAAAACGTATCCGCGTTAAAACTGGCCACCGGCAGAATTACACCCGCCTGCTCGTTGAGCAGATAGGCGGCACAAGCTTAGCGCCAAAGAAAGAGCCTGCAAAGGAGGCGCCAGCAGAAGTCGAAGAAGAAGTCAGGGGCAAGAAGTCCGCTGCGGCTGCTCCGAAGGGGAAGGCCAAGGCGGAACCCGGCCAACCTGCCGCTTCGCCGGAAGAGGTTGTAACGAAACAGGTCACACCTGCATCAAAGGTTAAAGCGGTTCCAAAAAAGTCAGCTGGCGCTGAAAAGAAACCAGTCACGCCATCCCAGAAAGGGAAGGCGGCACCCGCCAAACCGGCGGCCAAGAAAGCAGCTGTAAAAAAGACAGCCGCGAAAAAACCGTCCGGGAAATCCTCGGCGAAGTAGTGAAAGATTGAGGTTGCCATGGCACACAAAAAAGGTGGCGGCTCCAGCCGCAACGGTCGCGACAGCCAGTCTCAACGTCTGGGAGTAAAGAAATATGCTGGCGAATTTGTCTTATCCGGAAACATCCTCATCCGCCAGCGCGGCACGCGCATTAAGCCTGGTTTGAATGTGGATGTCGGCAAGGACGATACCATCTTTGCCACGACTGACGGGTTGGTCGTCTATGATGTCGTCCGCGGACGAAAACGCGTTAATGTGATGCCGGTCGAGAAATAAAAACCGGCGAAAGGAAAATGATTATGAAGGAAGGTATTCATCCCACCTATTACCCAGACGCACGGGTAACCTGTGCGTGTGGAAATACATGGACAACCGGCTCGACGAAGAAGGAGATTCGCGTCGAGATCTGCTCGAAGTGCCATCCCTTCTTCTCAGGAGAAGGTGCGCGCCTCATTGATGTTGAGGGGCAGGTGGACCGCTTCTATAAAAAATTGCAGGCCCGGGAGTCATTTGTTGAAGATAAAAAGTCCCGGTCGGAAGCGCGGGTTTCCCCGAAACGTCCCATTACGGAGCTTGAACTGAGCAGCCGTGTCGTAACAGTTCTCGAGAAGGCCGGGATTACCGAGGTTGGCCAGTTCCTGGATAAACTGAACCAGGGTGAGGATGTGGTTCTGGCGATTGAGGGTTTCGGTCGCAAATCCCTCATTGATGTGAAGAAAAAATTACGAGCGCTTGGGTACTCTCTGCCCGAAGTGGCTGAAACTCCTGCCGTCTAGGGCTTGTCGAACGCCAATTATCAGGTAAACTTAACGGGCAGATGCAGAATGCGTCTGCCCGTTTTCATATATTATCCCTGCCAAGAAGGTCATGACGCCTCATATCCCCGGCTCGATCGAAGTCATCTGCGGTTCCATGTTCAGCGGCAAGACGGATGAATTGATCCGCCGTCTGCGCCGTGCGACCATTGCCCGGCAGAAAGTTCAGGTTTTCAAACCGGCGATCGATGTCCGTTACGCGGTCGAGAAAGTCACTTCCCATGCCGGGACCGATTTTGCGGCCATCCCGATCGAAAAGACAGCCGAGATCCGCACCCGGCTTGAAGCTGATACCACAGTCGTAGCCATTGATGAGGCACAGTTCTTCGATCAGGAGATTGTCCGCATCGTTGAAGAATTGGCGGCGATAGGCATCCGTGTTCTCGTGGCCGGCCTGGATACTGACTTCCGCGGCGAGCCGTTCGGCCCGATGCCGATATTAATGGCCAAGGCTGAACGGGTGGATAAACTCCAGGCGATTTGCATGGTCTGTGGCGAGCCAGCCTGCCGGACTCAACGGCTGGTCAACGGACAGCCGGCTCGCTATGACGATCCGGTCGTGATCGTCGGTGCAGCTGAGATGTATGAAGCACGCTGCCGCGCCCACCACGTGGTCCCTCGCGAGTAGGACGGAAAGACAATGCAAGATTATCATGAATTCCTGGCGGAAATCTTGATCGATGAGCAAACCTTGCAAAAACGCGTCCACGAGCTGGGAGATGAGATCAGCTGTGATTACAAAGGCGAGGATTTACTGCTGATCTGCATCCTGCGCGGTGGGATCGTCTTCATGGTGGACCTGATGCGGCAGATCACCGTCCCCCATGCCCTGGATTGCATGGCGATTTCCTCCTATGGGGTTGGCGCCCGCACCTCCAGCGGCAACGTTCGGATGAGTCTCGACCTGCAGACGAACATTGAAGGAAAGAACGTTCTGCTTGTTGAGGATATCGTCGATAGCGGTCATACCCTTGCCCACGTGCTCGAGTTACTCCGCACTCGTAACCCCAAGTGTCTCAAGGTCTGCGCTCTTCTGGACAAGGACATTCGCCGTGAAGTGTCCGTTCCAATTGATTACCGCGGCTTTCGTATTCCAAACAAATTCGTCTTCGGCTATGGTCTGGATCTGGATGAGTATTATCGCAATCTGCCGTTTATCGCCGTAGTCGATCCAACCAGGTATCAGCCTCCTTCAGCTGGAGGCAGGTAAAAAATGCAAGATTATCGTGAATTTATTGACGAAGTATTGGTTGACGAACAAACCATTGAAAAACGCGTTTCCGAGCTTGGTGGACAGATCAGCCGAGATTATCAGAACGAGGAATTGTTAATTGTCTGCCTGCTGCGCGGTGGCATTACATTTACCGCGGATCTGACCCGTTATTTGACGATCCCGCATACCTTGGACTGCATGGCTCTGTCTTCCTATGGCATAGGCCGATATGCTTCAAGCGGCAACGTTCGTGTCAACCTTGACCTGCATTCGAACATCGAAGGCCTCAATGTCCTTTTAGTGGAGGACATCGTCGATAGCGGTCGCACCCTGGCCCATGTTCTGGATATGCTGCGCACGCGTGAGCCGAAGAGCTTGAAAGTCTGCGTTCTGCTTGATAAGAAATACCGTCGTGAAGTTCCCGTGAAGGTCGATTATGTCGGGTTCGATGTCCCGGATAAATATGTTTTCGGGTATGGGATCGACATTGATGAACATTATCGCCACTTGCGTTTTATCGCCTCAGCTGATCTGGCCAAGTACCATAAACCGACCTGAGCTGTTTTAAAAGTAAGGGGGAAATGGGGCGGAAGATAATCCAAGTCTAAACGATGGTCGCTGGGTCGCAGGCGTGCGTGGCGAGATCATTGCCCAGGGTGAGATTCCTAAACAGGCTTGCCGCCCTGCTAAAGATATTTACTTCGGAGAAACACCTGAGATTGTTTCTATGTCGAACGATGAGCTACTAACCCACTCCCCCCTTTTGGAATCCGTCCGAGCTTCCTTGCCGGACAATTTGAGTGTTTACCTGGTCGGAGGTGCAATCCGGGACGCTCTTCTCAGACGCGTCAGCCATGACCTCGATTTTGTATTGGATCGGGACGGAATCAAAACTGCCCGATGGGCTGCGAATGCCTTGAAGGCAGATTTTTATCCCCTCGACCCTGAACGCGATACCGGACGGGTCATCGTCATGGCAGAAGACGGAACACGTACCTTTATGGACTTCGCCACTTTCCGCGGCCCAAACCTGGAGGCAGATCTCGCCGGTAGAGATTTCACGGTCAATGCCATCGCCATGGATGTACGTTCCGGCGAATTGCACGATCCACTGAGCGGGGTAATGGATTTAAAAGAAAAACAGCTGAGGGCATGTTCCGATCATGCTTTCGGCGATGATCCTGTTCGCATCCTGCGCGGGGTCCGTCTGGCGGCGGGGCATGGTTTTCATATTTTGGCTGGAACCCAGCTGCAAATGAAACAGGCTGTCGAAGGATTATTGAATGTTTCCCCCGAACGACTGCGGGATGAGATCTTCCGCATTCTCGAAGGCCCTCAAGCTGCCCCTTGCATCCAGGCTCTCGACCTGCTGGGTGCCCTGGAGTTGATCCTTCCCGAAATAGCCGCTCTCAAGGGCGTGGAACAATCTGCTCCGCATATCCAGGATGTCTGGACGCATACGCTTTCCACCCTGCGTTTCCTCGAATTGTGCCTGGAAGCACTGGCATCGGACTACCGCGAGGAAACTGCCTCGGATCTATTTCACGGCCTACTTGTCCTGCGCCTTGGCCGCTTCCGGCAGCAGTTTGCGGAATATTTTGGTACTCCATTAAATATAAACCGGTCAATGCGCGGCCTGGTATTCATGGAAGCGCTGTTTCATGATGTTGGGAAACCTGCCTGCCGGAAAATAGAAGGGAATGGACAGGTGAGGTTTCTTGGTCATGATCAGCGGGGAGCCGAGCTGGCTGCCGAACGCGCCCATCAGCTTTCAATGAGCAACGATGAAGCAGATCGAATAAGCCTCGTCATCCGTAATCACATGCGCATTCATTATCTGGCTGATCGGTTTATCAAGGAGCACAAGGAACCGACACGCCGTTCCATTTACCGCTTCTTCCGGGATATGGGGTCGGCGGGAGTGGACCTGGTCCTTCTTGTGCTCGCAGACTGCCGTGCGACGTACGAAAACACCCTTCCGCAGGAGACCTGGGCGGCCTACCTGGAAGTCAGTCGTCTTCTCCTGGAAAATTGGTGGGAAAAGCGCGAAGAGAGCATCGCCCCACCTCCACTTATCAACGGTAACGAGCTGATGAAGGTACTGAAACTCCAGCCCGGTCCCGGAGTAGGCAAAATTCTTGAGGCGGTCCGTGAGGCGCAGGCCATCGGTAAAATAAAGAATTGGGAGGAAGCCATCGCCTTTGCCCTGGAATCCAGACCCAAGGGAACAGGAAAGGAATGAACCTCGTCTTTTTCGATCTCGAAACCCAGAACCTGTTTGAAGATGTTGGCGGGCGCGACCCGAGCCGGCTGAGACTTGCCTGCGGGGTGACCTGGTCGACGGCCAGGAACGATTTCACCGTCTACTGGGAGCGGGAGGCTGCCGCGCTGATCGCCGAACTTAAATCTGCTGACCGCATCATCGGCTTCAATGTCAAAGGCTTCGATTATCAGGTGCTTAAACCATATGCACACAGGTTGCGCTTGAACTACCTCCCGACCCTCGACCTGATGGAAAATCTCTACCGCATGCTTGGATTTCGCATCAGCCTGGATGCTCTGGCGAAGGCCACCCTGGGATCAGAGAAGACCGCCGACGGGGTCCAAAGTGTGGCGTGGTTCCGTGCCGGCGAGCTGGACAAAGTCGCGGAGTACTGTAAAAAGGATGTAGAGATCACCCGGCGGATCTTTGAATTTGGACGGGAAAACGGGTTCGTCTGCTACCTTTCCCGTCTGGGAAGCAAGCAAAAGGTACAGGTTAACTGGAAGGTCTAAAATGCAAAAAGCCTACGTAAACGGGATTAGCCTAGCCTATGAGCGCCGAGGGAGAGGGACTCCTCTTATTCTTTTGCACGGGTATCCACTTGACCACACCATCTGGGAGCCGGTCATTCCCCTGCTGCAAGAACAGGCCGATTTGATCCTGCCTGACTTGCGCGGTTTTGGCGAATCCGAAGCAACGACCAACGACTATTCCGTGGCGGACATGGCTGCGGATGTGGCCGGGCTGCTTGACCATTTGAAGGTCAAGAGAGCTGTCATAGCCGGTCATTCGATGGGAGGCTATATCGCCCTGGCATTTGCAAGGACTCTGCCGGAACGGATCCTAGGGCTTGGCCTGATCGCTACCCAGGCGGTTGCCGATACTCCGGATCGCCGCAAGGGACGCTACGCCACTGCCGAACAGGTTAAGCAGGAAGGTGTGGCTGTAGTGGCCGATTCCATGCCTGCCAAACTGACCCCCTCTCCAGAGCTCCAGGTTGTCTTGCGCGCGATAGCCAGCCGTCAGCGACCAGAAGGGATCATCGGAGCCCTAAAGGCCCTCGCTGGGCGACCAGATGCGAGCTCTTACCTATCTGGATTTAATTTCAATGTGGCCATTGTGCATGGATTAGAGGATGCGCTGATCCCCATTGAACGCGCCCGTGAAGTCCAGGTGAATGTTCCGCAGGGTTACATGGTGGAGCTCAAAGGGGTCGGTCACATGCCGATGATGGAGGCGCCCCGGTTGACCGCGGAGGCGCTGAAGACATTGTTTTAAAAAAGCCGGGTTTCTTTGAAGAAACCCGGCATCTCGAATCTGACCGACTTTTATTTCGCGACCTCTCCGATGACGGCGGTATCTTCCAGCACCGGCTCGTAGAAGCAGCGGCAGCCATGTTCATGACTGCAACCCTCGTGCGGCAATCGCGGCACCTGATCTTTCGGATAGGTTTTCAACATTTCGTAGCAATACGGGCAGGCATCGCCAGCGACCGAGATGCGGATGGCGCTGACGCGCGGATTGGCCTGCAAGCGTTTGAGGGCTACCGCGGTTGTTGAGAATTCACTCAGGTCAGAATTACAGTGGACGCAGGTTTGTGCAGTATCGGGATTGCTTGCGTTGCACCGGGAACAGGTCTGCATAAAGATTCTCCTGAAATTGATATCCTTGCGAGCCCTTTCCGAGAATGGAGGCGGAACTCACGGCAGATCGATTCTAGCACATAATTTACCTCAGGGATGAATCGTGCCGGGGCATCCACAAACTCGTAAACTTTCTGGCAACGAACTCAAAAGTTATAAGGAAGGATTCCTCCATTATGAGACCTCAAGTTCATCCTTATTTCAGGTCTGCTCGCTTATTTCCGCCTGGCCATTAAACATTAATGAATATCAGGATGTTTCAGCTTTGAATCGGTCTTATTAATAATTGCCATAAACAAAAAGCCCAGGTAGCAACCTGGGCCTGAGAGTTCATGATTACATTTAATGAGTAGTTGACTTTTTGAGAGGAAGATTGTATACAGAGATTGGAGCAGTCTGCGGCTTCAGATCGTTTTTATTCATAATATCCGACCGCCGGGTGAGTTTGTTGACATGGGCGATCAACACCCCGCTGGGAACGGGTTTAACCAGGTAGTCGTCTGCTCCTGCATCCAGGGCACTTGCCACCATCCCCGGGCTGTCGAGGGCGGAGAATATTAGGATAGGGACATTACTGAATTTCCGGACCGAGGTGCAAACCTGCCACCCATCCATGCCGGGCATCATCAGATCCAAGACAACGACATTCGGCTGACTATCACGGATCAGCTTGATGCCCTCTGTCCCGTTGTTGGCAGTAACCACGTCAAAACCGTGCGTTTTCAGCAGCATCGTGAGCAATTCGGTCATGGCAGGGTCGTCGTCTATCGCGAGTGACTTTAATCGGCATCGGGTTCTCCATTAATTCGACTTTCATATTATGCTTCAGATAAGACTATCTGTGCTTTGCAACTGCTTTACAGATGTGCAATCCCAAATTAAGCCGAGAAGTGGTGAAGTAGCTCATATTTCCCGTTGAAAAGCTAACTATTCTTTGTTCTTAACGGATCCTCGTTGCAATACTTTGGTTTTGGTGAGATAGCTGGCACACCAAAGAGCCCCTCGGTGCTTTAGGCGAGGAGAGGACGTCGATGGAATTTAGCTAGGCGATAGGGTTTGTGGTAAACTTGTCGATTGTTCCCTTTCGCCTGGATAAGAGAAATCATATTTTCATATTGTAGGAGATCAACATGGCTACTAAACAAGCAACTAAGAAGGCGCCGAAGAAGGCCGTTAAAAAGACCCAGGCAGCCAAAATGGCAGTAAAGAAACCTGTCAAGGTTACCAAACCCACTATAAAGAAAGCAACCCGGCCGATTCGAGCTTCGAAAGCCGTAGCAAAGAAACCTGTCAGGGTTTCCAAACCCGTGGGTAAAAAAGCCTCCAAACCTGCCTCTCCCAAGGTAAAAAAGTGGATTTACCTTTTCGAGGAAGTCGCTCAGGTCGAGAAATACGCTGGCTCATGGGAGGGAGTTCGTGGCCTGCTGGGCGGAAAAGGCTCCGGCTTGGCGGATATGACCCGAGCCGGTGTCCCTGTGCCTCCGGGTTTCACCGTTACCACCGAAGCCTGCAATGAGTTCCGCAAGACAGGCAAGTTTCCCTCCGGGATGTGGGAGCAGGAGTTGGCCGCCCTTAAAATCGTCGAGGGGAAGACCGGCAAGAAGTTCGGAGACCCGTCCAACCCATTGCTGGTTTCCTGCCGGTCCGGGGCCAAGTTCTCCATGCCAGGGATGATGAACACCATCCTGAATATCGGCTTGAACGATGAGGTGGTGGAGGGGTTAGCCAAACTTACGAACAATCCCCGCTTTGCCTGGGATTCATACCGCCGTCTGATCGAGATGTTTGGCACAACCGTTTTTAACCTCAGCGATGAAGTCTTCGAACACCCGATGGCCGAATACAAGACTAGAAAGGGTTACCGGGTGGATACCGACATGACTGCCGATGACTGGAAGGCCCTGGTCATCATTTTCAAGGAAGCCTTCAAGAGGCACGTCGGATTCGATTTTCCCCAGGATGTCATCAAGCAGCTCGAGCTGGCTACCAAGGCGGTGTTCGAATCGTGGATGGGAAAGCGCGCCATTGATTACCGCAAGGCCACCAATATCTCCGATGACCTCGGTACAGCTGTAAACATCGTGACCATGGTTTTCGGAAATATGGGCTTCGACTCGGGCACCGGCGTCGCCTTTACCCGCGACCCGTCCACTGGTGAGCGCAAGATGATGGGCGAGTATCTGCTCAATGCCCAGGGTGAGGATGTAGTGGCCGGCATCCGCAATACCGATCCGATCGAGAATCTGGTCAACAAGATGCCTGAAGTGTACGACCAGTTCATGGACATCACTGCTAAATTGGAAAAGCACTACAAGGATGTTCAGGATGTGGAGTTTACCATCGAGCGCGGCAAGCTGTGGATGCTCCAGACTCGCAACGCCAAGCGCACCGCAAAGTCAGCCATCAAGATTGCGGTCGACATGGCCAATGATGGCTTGATTACAAAAGACGAAGCTGTCCTGCGAGTGACCACCGAGAATGTCGACACCCTTCTGCACCCTCAGTTCGATGATCAGGCTATCAAAGAAGCTGAAAAAAACGGTACTTATCTTGCTAAAGGCGTCAACGCCTCCCCGGGTGCAGCGGTCGGCCAGGTCTACTTCGATGCTGATACCGCCGAGAAGAAAGCAAAGGAAGAGAAACAGGACACCATCATGGTGCGGCCGTTCACCAAGCCGGATGACGTGCACGGCATGATTGCATCCAAAGGTGTGCTGACGAGTGAGGGCGGTGCCACGTCCCATGCCGCGGTAGTCGCACGGCAGTTTGGAATCCCGTGTATCGTCGGCGCTACCTCCGTCAAGATCGATCTGGAAAGACGCGTGATGACCGTCGGCGACAAGGTCGTGAAAGAGGGCGATTGGATCTCGGTCGACGGAACTACCGGGAAGGTGTACTCCGGTAAGATCCCGACCAGCGACCCCTCGCTGGAAGAACAGACCGAGCTGATGACCCTTCTCACCTGGGCGGACGAGATCGCGTCCCGGCCCAATATCAGGGTGCTCCCGGATGGCAGAAAGAGCCGCGGCCTGATGGTCTGGGCAAATTCCGATTACCCCAAAGATGCACGGCGTGCCCGCTCCTACGGAGCGGTTGGCATCGGTCTGTGCCGCACCGAGCATATGTTCTTCGAGACCGAGCGGTTGCCGATTGTCCAGCGCATGATCCTGGCAGCGACGCCCCAAGAGCGCAAGACGGCCCTGGACGAGCTCCTGCCTAGCCAGCGCAAAGACTTCGATGGCCTGTTCGAAGCCATGAACGGCTACCCGGTCATCATCCGTCTGATCGACCCCCCGCTGCACGAGTTCATGCCTGACGAAGAGAAACTCTTCGAAGAGGTCGTGACCATGCGTGCCCTGGGCCAGACGGAAGGCCTGGCTGTCAAGGAGAAGCTGCTGGCTTCGATCAAGGACATGCACGAGTCAAATCCAATGATGGGCCTGCGCGGGGTCCGCTTGAGCATCTATATGCCGCAAATCGTGGAGATGCAGGTACGCGCCATCTTTGAAGCCGCTGCTGACTGCACACTGCGCGGCATCGTGGTCAGGCCCGAGATCATGATCCCGCTGACCGGGACGGTCAAGGAACTCGAATGGATCCAGCCGCGCCTCGAGCGAATCGGAAAGACTGTGATGGAGGAGAAGCATGTCAATTTCCATTACAAGTTCGGCACGATGATCGAGATCCCGCGCGCTGCCGTCACCGCTAGAGAACTGGCCAAGCTGGCGGAGTTTTTCTCCTTCGGTACCAATGACCTGACCCAGATGACTTTTGGCTACAGCCGCGACGATGCCGAGCGCAACTTCCTGGTCACGTATGTCGCCGAGGGCATCCTGCCCAAGAACCCGTTCCAGACCCTGGACCGCGGCGGTGTAGGGAAGCTGATGCAGATGGCCATCAACGACGGCCGCAAGACCCGCCCCGATCTAGAAGTAGGCATCTGCGGGGAACATGGCGGCGACCCCGAGTCCATCGAGTGGTGCCATATCATCGGCAACAACTATGTTTCCTGCTCGCCTTTCCGTGTGCCCATCGCCCGCCTGGCGGCTGCCCATGTGGCACTAAAGTACAGCGGCAAGAAGATTGCCGAAGATAAGTAATCCTGACTGAATAAAACCCGGTTTCTCCATGAAACCGGGTTTCTAATTATGCTCAAGGAGGTGCCCGTGGAAACCCTTGAAGCCATCCACACTCGTCATTCGATCTCGAAGGTCAGGCCGGACACACTGCCACGTCCACTGATTGAGAAGCTCCTCGATGCGGCTGTACAGGCTCCAAACCATTACCGCAATCGACCCTGGCGCTTTGTGGTCTTGACTGGTAAGAGCCGTGAGCGCATGGGCGAAATCATGGCTCAATCCCTTAAAAAACAGAAAGCGGATTTGCCGGATTCTGCGCTGGAGGTTGAACGCGCCAAGCCGCTGCGGGCTCCGGTTCTGATTGCTGTTGGGGTAGACAAGCCTGACGACCCGCGCATTTTAGAAATCGAAAATATCTGTGCTGCTGCCGCGGCGGTAGAAAATCTCCTGCTGGCCGCGCACGCCGAGGGGCTGGGTGCCATGTGGCGCACCGGTCCGGCTGTCCATGATCCCGAGGTAAAGAAATTTCTCGGCTTCGCCCCCGATCAGCAATTGATCAGCTTTGTCTACCTCGGCTTTCCGGATTTGCAGCCTGCCTCCATCGAACGGAACTCGTTTGCCGATCGGACCACCTGGTTGGAATGAATTATAAATGGAATAAATTTTATCTTGAGATTTCACTCCTGGATTCTAGTCTATGAAATCGATGCTCCTGCGAGGCGATGATAAAACCTTCAAGGCTGATACAGGAACATGGACAAGGCAAGATTATCTGTAGTCAGCAGGGGCTCTGGTTTTCCTTTTAAGGAATAATCGAAAAAGGCAATTGCATAATCATCGATAAGCTTTGCCTCCGGCTTGGACTGCAGACAGTCGGCAATCGTTTGGGTTTTTGCACAGACCGCATTGGTCCAGGTGAAATGAGTTCCCCCGCGCAGCTTCACAAAAAATTTTGGTGGACTGGACTGGGCGTACGCCCCATCCTTTCCTTCAAGGAATGGGGTGATGCCAACATCGAGCTCTGCACCCTGGTACATGATCGGGACCTTCACTGACTGGAGGGTATTGTTGATGCTAAAAGGCAGGGTGTACGGCGACAACAACAAGGCTGCTTTGAATTGATTGTCTTTCCAACTCGGCCAGCCGCCGACCATGGCAAGGGCCGTGTACCCGCCCAGTGAATGACCCGCGATGCCGACCTCGTTCGCGTCAATAATTTGATTCAATGGGCTGTCCAGCAGTACGCCGTCCAAGACATTTTCGATGTCGACTTTTCGGTCTTGGTAGCTGGTGTCGTTCCAGGTTTTGGGATCCAGGATGGGAGGCTCGGTGGTGGAGGTAAAAGTTTGGCTCGTGCCATCCACAGTGCATAGCAATGCGTCCTGGTGGTCGGGTGCGACAACCACGTACCCATGCCGGGCAAGCGTTTCTGTGAAAAAAATCGACTGGGTGCCGCAGCCCAGAAGACCATGGGAAAAAATCACTAAGGGGAATACCCCACAGCCAGCTAAGGGTTGGCCGTCTTTGGAAAGAGAACTTGAGATATCAGGGCTGTAGGCGTAGGTTTCTTCCGTGGTTGCGGATGGATACCATACCGCGTCTTTGACCCCGTTATAATGAGCGATACGAAAACCGACATGGTAATTCACTGGACATCCGGGCTTGTTCACGCCCTGGGTCATGCCAGGAGATTGTTGAGCTTGCATTTGTGATGTTAGTCTTTGGGATAGCACACAGGCGGAAATTGCCGCCATGACGACTAGAACAGACGCAAAAAGACCGAAGTGCTTCATGAGCATCTCCTGGCATAATCCGCACCTTTCTTGAGGGTAGAGCTAATTTGAACTCGAATACGTGCGGTTTTTAGTTCTGAATCTCTCCATTTTCAGTCGCGGGAAGGCGTCAGCGATTATTTTTATTTGCGATCGCCCCGTCTGCTTTCGGGTTGTGGATTTCGGCATGGCCGATTGTTCAAGAGCACAAGCACCATGGGAGATAAACGGAATCAACGGACGAGGGGAAGGCTGCCAAACGGTTTTGGCTGTGCAAATTTTCGATAAGTGGAAAATCAGACCCGACATTGCCCTGAGCAATGTCGGGTCGAGGTTGGATTACTTTGCCGCCGGCCAGGGGATGTCCACGAAAGTGGTATATCCATGCTTCTCAACTGCAGCGAGCTGTCCGCCGGATGGTTGTGAGCACCCGCCTTGGTCGGTAAAGGTATAAGAGGTATGGTATTGGTCGGGCAGCGACACCGGGTACCAGAGGTAATTTCCGTTCTGGCAGACGAACACGTCCAGCATGTATCCCCGGTCATCGTCCTGGGTCATGTAATCTGAATTCCAGGTCACCGTCACTTTGTCCCCATCTCTGCTGGCAGAAACTCCATCCGGCGGACCGTAAAGAGTCGACATGGGCAGGTTCACCTGCTGGTAGGCCAGAAGGCTGATGTTGCCAGTGACACTTGCAACGGAAGGCGCCAACCAGCAGGGGTAGTTGAATTTGTCCATTTTTACATATAACCAGTCGCTGTTGCTGTACCGGCCCCAGACGACGCCCTTGTCGCCTGCATACAGGTCGCCTGCATGCAGGTAGGCGGCCGCCGGTCCATAACGGCAGTGGGCTTGTTCGTTGACCATCAGCTTGGGAAAATCGTAAGTAGGTGACGGAGTTTTGGTCGGGGTCAGGGTCAGGGTGGGGGTAAGCGTATACGTGGAGGTGAGTGTTTCTGTAGGGGTGAGTGTTACTGTGAATGTGGTCGTAAAAGTGGGGGTTTCAGTATTGGTAGCCGTCGCCGAGGGGGTGAGACTAAACGTGGAGGTGAGAGTCGGCACCAGGGTCCAGGCGGCCGCCGTGGCGGTCATCGCCGCGATGGTCTGGCCGGCTAGAGTTTCCACAGAGAGTCCACAGGCAGACAGGAGCAATGCCGAAATTAAAGACAGAAATGGGGAAATGTGTTTCATATAATCCTATTACATGGGAACAGGTTCCTGGATGAACTTTGCCTGGTGAACCTACAAGTGCTGGATCAAGAGCGGGAGGATGTGCATCTCCTTAGAATTATACGTGGATTAGCCTGCTCTCCCTCCGCACAAAATTGTTAGGTGGAGTCCGGAACCGTTTATGTCCAAATGGTGGGTTTTTCCTGATTTCAAGTAAAAGACCCGCTCTCCACATTCCCCAGAGCATTGTGCAAGTCGGAGGATTTCAAGATAACTGCGATACCGCGCACTCCTGAACCGATTGATATTTCCTCGGGCTGGAAAACACTCTCATCGGCCAGGATGCGGACAGGCATCGGCAAACCCAGCGGTCCAACCGCACCGACCGGGGCGCCGGTCACGCGGAGAACATCTTCATTGGAGGCGAGTGAGAGGCGGGATATTCCTAAATGGGTGCGCAGCTTGCGCCAGGAGAGCTGTCCTGGTCCGGCGACCAGCACCAGGGCAAAGTCATCCTCTGCAATACGGAATAGAATGCTGCGGATGACCTGGATTGGCTCCTGGCCACGCTCGGCAGCCGCTTGTTCCAGCGACGCGGGAGGTTGGAGATGCCGGAAAATGCGGCATGCAATCCCACGTTTTTCGAGTTCGCGTTCGGCTGGTAGTGTCGATGCCATTTTGTGGAATATACCACACACTTTATTTTCATAAGGGAAATCACGCGGTTCCGCTGTGTAAATGATTGAACCAAAAACCTCTCCCCTGGCGGAGGGACTTTTTTTCGACAGGATTTGGAAATATCAAAAGCTATCAAACTTCTCGGTCCGACCCAATATCTTACAAAAAAGATATAAATATTGGATATAATTGCTTCCGGAATGTCAGGAGAATAAGCGTGCAATTAATTTCCTTTTTGCTTGAATGACAGGGAGTCTTTCATGGATAAGCAGCAACAAATGGATTTATATTACCAAATGGTCTTGATCCGCCGGGTGGAGGAAAAGGCTGCCGAGTTGTATCAGCAGAACAAGGTCGGCGGTTTCCTGCACCTGTACATCGGCCAGGAAGCCGTATCGACCGGATTGATCGCCGCCCGCAAGCCCCAGGACCGGGTGATCACAGCCTATCGCGACCATGGTGTGGCCATCAACTGCGGTATCCCCGCCAGCCAGGTTATCGCCGAGCTGATGGGCAAGGCTACCGGCATCTCCAAAGGCCGGGGTGGCTCAATGCATATGGCAGATGTGACCAAGAACTTCTGGGGCGGGCATGCCATCGTCGGAGCACATCTGCCTATCGCAGCCGGTCTGGCACTCGGGGATAAATACTCCGGGCGGGACGGCGTGACCATCTGCATGTTTGGTGAGGGCGCGACCAACATCGGTTTCTTCCACGAGGCAGTCAATCTGTCCAAGGTATGGCAGCTGCCGGTGCTGTGGGTCTGTGAGAACAACGAATACGGCATGGGCACGGCAGTTGGGCGCGCTTCTGCTGTCTCCGAGATCCGCCAGAAGGCGGAAGGCTACGGGATCCCGAATACCCGCGTGGACGGAATGAACGTGATGACGGTATACGATGCCGCAGCGGAAGCCATCGAAAAGGTGCGGGCTGGAAACGGGCCTTTCCTCCTGGAAATTGTGACCTATCGTTTCCGCGGTCATTCGATGGGCGACCCGGAGAGATACCGCAAACAGGAGGAGGTCAAAAAATGGGAGGAGCAGGACCCGGTCGGTGTCTATCGATCCTGCCTGATCAAGAATAAGACAGCCTCAGCCAAGGCACTCGATGAGGTCGAGGCGCGGGCTATGGAGGATATGCTCAAAGCGGTCGAGTTCGCTGAAGCCAGTCCGGAGCCGGCCTTGGATACCCTCTTCGACGATGTCTACGCGGAGGAGGTGGACCATGGCTAGAATCACGATGCGTGAAGCGATCTCCCAGGCGCTGTGGGAGGAAATGGAGCGCGATCCGAACGTCTTCATCATGGGGGAGGAGGTCGGCGTTTGGGGCGGGTCCTACGCGGTGACGAAGGGTTTTTATGACCATTTTGGCGAGCAACGCGTTCGAGACACTCCCATCGCAGAGGCAGCCATCGTCGGTGCTGCAATCGGGTCCTCCCTTACCGGCCTGCGACCAGTGGCGGAACTGATGACGATCAATTTTGCTTTTGTGGCAATGGATCACATTGTCAATGAAGCCGCCAAGCTGCATTACATGTTCGGCGGACAATTCACCCTGCCGATGGTCATCCGCACCGTGGGTGGCGGTGGACGTCAGCTGGCTGCCACCCACTCGCAAACTCCGGATGTGATCTTTGCTCATTTTCCCGGAATGACGGTTGTTTCTCCCGGGACGCCGGCAGACGCCAAAGGTCTTTTGAAGTCGGCTATTCGTTCGAATAACCCGGTCCTGTTCATTGAGCATGCCACTATGTACCAGGTACGCGGTGAAGTTCCAGACGGGGATTTCCTTGTCCCGATCGGAAAGTCCACGGTCCAGCGTCCAGGGAAGGACGTGACCGTCGTCACGTATTCCAAGGGGCTGGAGATATCCATGAAGGCTGCCGACGAGTTGGCCAAGGAAGGCATTGAAGCTGAGATTGTCGACCTGCGAACGCTGCGCCCTCTGGATTTCGATCCGGTGCTCGAGTCGTTCAAGAAGACCAATCGGGCAGTGATCGTCGAAGAGGGCTGGAAGTCGTATGGAGTAGGTGCAGAGATTTCCTCCCGAATCTACGAGCAGGCGTTCGATTATATTGACGCACCAATAAAACGTGTCGCCCAAAAGGAAGTGCCACTTCCATACAACCGGCAGCTTGAGCAGTCAGCTCTGCCCCAGTCCGCCGATGTGGTGTCCGCGGTCAAGGAGGTGCTGTAATGGCCGAGACCATCTCCATGCCCAAGCTGGGCTTCGATATGGCAGAGGGTACCCTTGTCCGCTGGGTCAAAAAAACCGGCGAGCCGGTCAACAAAGGCGACGTGCTTGCCGAGATTGAAACGGATAAAGCCACCGTGGAGGTCGAGTCGACCGCCAGCGGCCTGGTGCGGAAGCTGATTGTGGACGAAGGCGCGGTGGTACCGATCGGCGCGCCGATCGCAGTCATCGGCACTGCAGATGAGAAAATCGATGAAACGACACCTGCCTCGGATGAAACCGGGCCAAAGACAATCGCGCCTACTGCCGCGCCCAATGCGGAGGCCCCCCGGGTGCAACCGACCCTCGCTCCCCCGGCTGGTCCAGTGTCTGAAGCTGGCTTCTCAAAAGCTTCACCCCTTGCCCGACGCATGGCGCGTGACGGCGGCGTGGATTTGTCCAGGGTTCAGGGGACGGGTCCCGGCGGCCGGATCGTGCGCCGTGACATTGAAGCTGCCCTGGCCGGTGGGAGCCGGCAGGCTGTCGTAGGCATTAGGCCGACCATGCTACCCCTTCCGCCGGTCGTCGGGGACCAGACCATTCCCCTGACCAAGCTGCGCCAGATCATCGCCCGGCGGATGACGGAATCCAAAACCACTGTGCCGCATTTCTACGTGACCCATGAATATAAAGCGGATGCCTTGCTTTCCCTGCGCGAGCAGGTCAATGCGATCGTGCCGGAAGAGGAGAAGGCATCGGTCAACGATTTCATTGTTAAGGCTGTAGCAATGAACCTGCGGCAGTTCCCTAATCTGAACGCCTCGCTCAATGGCAGCTCGGTCATCCAACACGGAATGGTCAACGTGGGCGTGGCAGTCTCGGTAACGGGAGGCCTGTTGACCGTTGTCTGCCGGGAGGCGGACCAGAAGAGCCTGCAGCAGATTTCAGCCGAGCTTAAGGGCCTGGTCAAACGAGCACGCGATGGCAAGGTCCGTCCGGAAGACATCGAGGGCTCGACCTTCTCAATCAGTAATATGGGCATGTATGACGTGGAGAACTTTGCCGCCATCATCAACCCGCCCGAGGCAGGCATCCTGGCTTTCGGGTCTGCGCGGCAGGTGCCGGTTGTGGAAAAAGATGAGGTTAAACCCGGCTGGCGGATGAAGGCCACCATAGCGGTTGACCACCGCGTCAGCGATGGGGCGGAGGCAGCTCGTTTCATGCAGGCGCTGGCGATCTACCTGGAAGAACCTTTGAGGCTGGTTTTGTGAACCACCCCACCGCCAACGCGGGCGGCTTCCTGCTTCAATGAGCTGAGCCTGAAACCAGGTCTTGCCTGCTCTCCATCGGTATGGAAATTCGGGTGGTTCCCACCCTAAGTTATTTTGAACCCATGTTCATTTATTAACTTGAGTTTAGAGTTCGCCGGACCTTAACAAAAAGTGGAATTTGCTGATAAAGTTCTTGTGTGAGCAAAAACAATATAGTCAGCAAATTCCGAAATGCAGTATACCAAAAAGTGCGCTATCGCCCGGATGCAATTCTGGATTTGATAGATGCCCTGACGGTGGCTGGTTATGTGAATTCGCCAGTTGCCATCAGCGAGTCGCCGTTGTTTCGTCGTAAGTTCAGCAGCGTGTACGATGTGTTGCTGGAAGGCGAGTTCGAAGTTGAGCAGTTGAGTCAACTGCTGGTTACCTGCCAGCCTGCCGAGAGCGAAACGATAGCCGGTTACGAAGTGTATGCCATCGATGCCACGCCGAACGAGCGTATGGCAGCCGAGACGCTGCCGGACCGGGGCGCACTGAAAGCACAACAAAAAGAGCCAGTGCGATATGGGCATAAGTATTCGTGGCTGGTACGGCTGGTCCAATCGGGTACCTCCTGGGTAGCGCCCGTGGATGTGCAGCGGATCAGAACCGAGAGTACGGATACGAAGTTGGCAGCGGAGCAAGTACAGGCATTGGCAGGCCGGGATCTGCACCCCAAAGTGATCACTGCCGACAGCCGCTACCGGGATAGGCATTTCTTGGGCGTTTTTGCTCGTCTGGAGAACACTTTTGCGTTGGTGCGTCTGCAAAACAACCAGAAATTGAGCCAAGTGCCTGTGCCCAAGCCGGAAGGTAGCCGAGGGGCGTCCCGCAAGCATGGAGCAGACTTCCAATTGAGTGCCATCACCCGCCCAGCGGACGCCAGCGAAGAATTCTTCTTGGGCAAACAGAAGGTGAGAGTCAGGGCCTGGCACAAACTGCACTTCAAACGCTTTGCCAGTGTCGGTGGAACGGTGGTGTGCGTCGAGTTCCTGAAAGAAGATGGCACACCCCGTTACAAACATCCCATCTGGCTGTTTTGGACGGGTCCCGCAGATGTGACGCTGCCAGACTTGTGCCGGATGTATTTGTGGCGGTTCGCCATTGAGCACCTGTTCCGTTTTCTTAAGCAGCACATGGGGCTCAACAGCAATCGCTCGCCTGACTTGGTGAGCACCGAGAAATGGATGTGGTTATGTGCTTTGGCCTATTGGCAGTTGTTGCTCATGCGCAGTCTGGTAACGCCCAACCGCCCAGCCTGGCATCCACGTCGCAAAGACGGGCAAGTGCACCCATTGACCCCGGCACAGGTTCAGCGTTCGGCTTTGGCATTTTTGTTGCACTCTGGCACACCTGCCCGAGACACCAGACCCGCAGGAAAAGGGCCAGGCAGGCAAATCGGCTATCGGCCAGCGCCAAGAAAACGCTATGAAGTGATTTTCAAGACAAAAAAAGCGCTAAAACAACCGCAAATTTGCTGATTTTGGTATTTGCATCTCATGTTAAGGTCCGTTCCAACCACGCGCTTTTCCTTGCGCTCAGTTGGCCATCTCTAAAGTCAAGTTATTAAAATTACCAACCATAATCGAGGATTTGATCGAATTTAAGAAACCAGGAATTGGTCCATCGATTGCTTTGAAAATTTGAACAAATGGAATATCCCTGGATAAATTTCCCCGAAATTAATTGGGGGCAGTTCGGCCGGCCGCCTTTATCAGCGGTGATCTTTATACGATGGGTCAGCGGGAGGACGAACAGCTGGCCACCTTTATCGATTGGAGGCAGGATGGATAAAATCTGCGTCTCGCCTGTGGCCTGGGTGCATAATGCTCGTGCGGCAGCCGAGGATGACCCCTGGGGTGATGTGGTTTCGGAGGTCGTGCTGGATGCTTCCTTACCCGCACTGAGCCTGGATGGGATCGAAACCTTCTCCCATATCGAGATCCTCTTTTTCTTTCACCTGGTCACACCCGAACAGATAGTCGTGTCCACTCGGCACCCGCGCGATAACCCTGCCTGGCCGAAGGTCGGCATTTTTGCCCAGCGCGGGAGGATGAGGCCGAACCGGCTAGGGGTTTCGGCGGTGAAACTCCTGAAAAGGGAAGGGCGCAGTCTGTTCGTCGTGGGGCTGGATGCCGTGGACGGCACGCCGGTGCTGGATATCAAGCCGGTGCTGGTCGAATTCCTGCCACGTGAGGCGGTCCGTCAGCCGGACTGGTCGCACGAATTGATGAAGGACTATTGGAGCACCAAAGAATGAACCCCCGTCAACTAGCCAGGGCCAATCAAGAGACCCGTCAGGCCTGGAATAACAATGCCGTGTTTTGGGATGAGCATATGCGCGAGGGAAACGATTTCGTTAATCTGTTGGAATGGCCTCCCATCGAGCGCCTGCTCGCCGTTCAGCCCGACCAGCGTATTCTGGATGTTGCCTGTGGGAACGGCCTGACCTCCCGACGATTGGCAGCACTCGGCGCGCAGGTGACCGCCTTCGATTTCTCTGAAAAGATGATCAAGATCGCCAGAGCCAAGCCGAATCCTCAATCCCGCATCTCGTATCACGTAATCGATGGGACCGACAAAAAAGAACTTCTGAAACTGGGGCGAGATGCCTTTGATGCAGCTTTGTGCAACATGGGCTTGTTCGATATGGCGAATATCGTCCCGCTTTTCCGCAGCCTGGCGAGTTTGCTTAAGCAGGCGGTATCTTCGTCTTTTCCCTGACTCATCCCGCTTTTAATAATACTTCCTGTGTGCAGGTCATCGAGCAAAGGGATGATCAGGGGAAGATAAAAACCGTGTGCTCGGTTAAAGTGTCGCACTACCTTACCCCAATCCAGTTGCTCGGGAGTGCAATAAGCGGCCAGCCCAAGCCCCAGTGGTATTTCGACCGCCCGCTTCACTTTTACCTTAATCTCGGTTTCGAGAATGGGTTTGTCCTGGATGGATTTGAGGAGTGCGGCTTTCCACCGGACTATTCACAGGGACGCCTGCTCAAATCCGGAGGCAACTTCAGCGAGTTTCCACTGGTACTGGTGGCGCGGCTGCGTCACTCTTGACTTTAATCTTCGGCGCCCCTGGCGCATCCCGCAGTGAACATCCTCTTCCTTATTATTGAATTCCTCGACGAACTGGTTTTTGGAGTGACAAATGCAGCCTGGCCGCTCATCCGCCGCGACCTGGCGCTGAACTATGTTCAGATCGGGCTGGCGCTCAGCCTCCCGGGGATCATCGGGAACTGCATTGAGCCCTTCCTGGGCATACTGGGGGATATCTGGAAACGGCGGGTCTTGATTCTGGTCGGCGGAATTTTCTTCGCACTGGCTTGTTTTCTGACTGCCGTAAGCCACAACTTTATTTTTCTTCTGCTTTCTTTTATCATTTTTTCCCCAGCCTCGGGCTCCTTCGTCACCCTGTCGCAGGCGACGCTGATGGACTCATCTGCTGCCCGTCACGAGCAGAATATGGCCCGCTGGACTTTTGCTGGCTCGCTGGGTGTGTTCGGCGGTCCCTTGCTTTTAAGTGGGTTGGTTTTTCTCGGTTGGGGCTGGCGGGTGGCATTCTTCATGCTTGCCGTATTGACGGTGGCTGCCCTGCTCGGAGCCTGGCGCAAAATCCCTCAATCCCCTGCGCACATTGCCATCCTCCCGAGCCTTACGGAGGTATGGATCGGCATCCGCAAAGCGTTTACTGCATTGAAACGCGGCGCGGTCCTGCGCTGGCTGGTCCTGCTTGAGTTTTCTGACTTGATGCTGGATGTGCTCTACGGCTTCCTGGCACTGTACTTCGTGGATGTGGCGGGCCTGACCCCCGCAAAGGCAGCCCTGGCCGTCGCCCTCTGGACAGGGTTCGGCCTGCTAGGCGATTTTCTGCTCATCCCGCTGCTCGAAAAGGTACGCGGCTTAAATTACCTGCGGATAAGCGTCATCCTGGAACTTCTTCTTTTCCCCGTCTTCTTGCTGGTGAGGGACTCCTGGATCAAATTGGCAGTCGTTGGATCTCTCGGCTTGTTCAACTCTGGGTGGTATGCCATCCTGCAGGGGAACCTGTATTCAGCCATGCCAGGCAGGAGTGGGACGGTGATGACGCTGGGGAACATCGCCGGGTTGTTTGGGAAATTCATTCCTTTTGTCATCGGCCTGGTGGCCGACCGCTTTGGTCTCGGCTCGGCGATGTGGCTGCTCCTGGCTGGGCCACTTGCCCTGCTCATAGGCCTTCCGAAGGGATACCATCCCGTGATTGAAGAACAAGGGTGACCCCTGATGTCTTTCAGCCTTTACTTTCACATACCCTTTTGCGTCCACCGCTGCGCTTACTGTGATTTCAATACTTACGCAGGGCAGGAAGACGCGATCCCGGCCTATGTCAGAGCGGTGCAGAACGAAATTCGATCGGTAGCTCGCAGCGCTCCTGAGCGTCTTCCTGCGCACACCATTTTTTTTGGCGGTGGGACGCCTTCGTTGTTGACCGCTCGCCAGTTTGAGGCGATTCTCGAAACTGTCCATGAAAATTTTGACATGAGCGCGGACGCAGAGGTTTCGCTTGAGGCCAATCCGGGTACGCTCTCCCGCGATTACCTGAGGGGATTGCATCGACTTGGTTTCAACCGCATCAGCCTGGGGGTCCAGTCCGCCCACCCTGACGAGCTGCGCCAGCTGGAACGAATCCACGATTATTTTGATGTGGTGCAGGCAGTGGAGTGGGCACGCCTTGCCGGATTTGACAATCTGAACCTGGATTTGATTTTCGGCCTCCCGGAACAGATCCTGCGGCGCTGGCAGGCGAGCGTGGACCTGGTGCTTGGCCTTCACCCGGAGCATCTCTCGCTCTATGCATTGACGCTGGAACACGGTACGCCGTTCGGTCGCTGGGCCGCACGCGGCCTGATGCCAAGCCTCGACCCAGACGCCGCAGCGGATATGTACGAATGGGCCGAAGAGCGGTTGGCGGCAGCTGGTTACGAGCATTATGAAATATCCAATTGGGCACAGCGGGGGCGGCAATGCCTCCATAACCTGCAGTATTGGCGGAATCTGCCATACCTGGGATTTGGGGCGGGAGCGCATGGCTCTGCAAACGGCCTGCGTGTAGCCAATGTATTGCATATTAAAACTTATATTGAGAGGTGCCTGGATGTCCAACCAAGACCGTTTCCGTTCTCCCCGGCAACGGTCAATCGACAAGTCATCCCACCATTTGTGGAAATGCAGGAGACGATGATGACCGGCCTGCGCTTGACCCGGGAAGGTATTTCGCTCTCCGCGTTCCGGAAGCGATTTGGGCAGGAGCTGGTGGACGTCTTCGGCAAGGAGATCGAAGAGCTCCTGGCTTTGGACCTCCTGGAATGGGAAAATATTGCCCCTCTTCAGGAGAACGAGGCGCGTGAGGGAAAGGGGGATCGCGCCCTGCGTCTGACGGTGCGGGGGCGATTATTAGGCAACCAGGTCTTTATGCGCTTTGTCGATTGATCAATGATAATTATTCATTCTTATCATGTCCCCGCCGATATTAGCAAGTCCGCATGCGGTAGGGGGAGTGCAGGACAACGATTTCATGGTTACCCTTCCTCGCTTTTTAACCAGAACCACGCACTCGGGCGACCCCTTCTATCCACCCCATCCTGCCGTTCGATCAGAATCATCGTATTCAGTATCTGCTCCAGATCAAAATTACGCAGTCCCGGCCCTGGAGCCTCCCCTGGCTTGAAGAAACCATACATCACCCAATTCCCGCCAGGGGCAAGCAGCCTGTCGAGTTGATCCAGGTAAGCTTTCCTACCAGACGGAGAAAGCCCGTGGAAGCAGCCGATGTCGAGAACGAGGTCATAAGGGTCCATGAAAATGGAAGCGGGGAGATGAGTGACATCTGCTTGGTGGAAATCCACAGACAAATTTTCTGATCTTGCTTTCTGCTCCGCCTTTTTGATAGCCCGCTCGACAAAATCTACTCCGGTTACAGACCAGCCCGCACGGGCAAGAGCCAGACTTGATGTCCCTGTTCCGCACCCGAGGTCAAGGGCACGGCCGGGAGGATGGGAGGAAATGTACTTCTCAACTTCGGGTGGGACGATTCCACTGTCCCAGGGAGGTCGTCCTAAGTACCAAAGAAGAAAGTTCAACCTGCGGACAAAGTTCATAATGCTTTGACTTTAGAGGGAACTTCTTTTATAATCAGGCGGCTGGCCTTATCCCATTCTTCACAAGAGGTTTTCCCATGAAAGAGTATACTACCGAGTTCATACGCAACATCGCATTGGTCTCGCATGGTTCGGGCGGGAAAACCATGTTGGCGGAGGCTTTTCTGCATGTTACCGGGGCAACGACACGTCTGGGGAGGATAGAAGACGGAACGACCGTTTCAGATTTTGAGGATGAAGAGATCCGCCGCAAGCTTTCCCTTTCTACGGGGGCCATCCCCGTTGAATACAAAGACCACAAGATCAATGTGTTGGATACACCGGGTTACACGGATTTCATTGGTGAAGTCATCTCGGCGCTGAGCGCCGTGGAAGGGGCGGTGGTCCTGGTGGATTCGGTCGCCGGCCTGGAGGTCGGCACAGAAATCACCTGGGGATACTGTGATACTTTCAAGCTGCCGCGGTTCCTGGTGATCAACAAGATGGACCGGGAGAATGCGGACTTCAAGAAAGCGCTGGACTCGGTGCAGGAGTTTTCGGAGACCCGCCTGATCCCGGTACAGCTGCCCTGGGGCGAACGGCAGGACTTCAAAGGGGTGATCGATCTGATTGGAATGAAAGCCTATGCCGGAGAGGGGAAGACGGCCGAAGCGATTCCGGCGGACCTCAAACCAGCCTCTGACGAAGCCCATACCAAGCTGGTTGAGGCTGCAGCCGAGGGTGAGGATGCCCTTTTGGAGAAATACCTGGAAAGTGGCGAATTGACCCCGGAAGAGCTGCTGCGCGGCCTGAAATCTGCAGTTCGTTCTGGGCTGTATATCCCGGTGTTCGTGGCCGCCGGAGCCCATGAAAAAGGAATCCTGCCTCTTCTGGATGCCATCCTCAACATATTCCCCTCGCCTGCTGAGGCGCCGGCGGTGACTGCCAAGGGGAAGGGCGGGGATGAGGTCTTAAAGGCAGTGGACACTGGCCCGTTGGCGCTTTATGTATGGAAGACTACTGCTGATCCTTTCGTCGGCAAGCTGACTTACTTTCGCATCTATTCCGGCACCCTCCAGGGGGATGTCCGCATCTGGAACCAGTCAAAGGGCGCCGAAGAACGCATGGCTTCGCTTTCGGTTTTGCGTGGAAAAGAAACCATCCCGCAAAAAATCATCCATGCCGGGGATCTTGGGGTTGTCGCCAAGTTATCTGTTACTTCTACAGGCGATACCTTATGCGACAAGGCCCATCCCTTGACCCTGCCGGTTCCCAAGTATCCGCATGCCCTGTACCGTGTGGCCATTCATCCTAAGACCCAGGCGGATGCGGCCAAAATTTCACCTACCCTCACTCGATTGTGTGAAGAGGATATGACCCTGTCCTGGTATCAGGAGCAAGCCACCGGTCAGACGATCCTGCAGGGCATGGGTGACCAGCATATCGACGTGGCCATCCGGCGCGCCGAAGGCAAGCTCCAGGTCGGTCTGCTGACCGCCGAGCCCAAGGTTCCTTACCGGGAAGGGATCACCAAAAAGGCCGACGCCATGTACCGCCACAAGAAACAGACCGGGGGCGCAGGCCAGTTTGGCGAAGTCTGGCTGAAAATTGAACCGTGCCCAGAGCAGGACTTTGATTTCACGGATGAGCTGGTCGGAATGAACCTGTCCCGCTCGTACCTGCCAGCGATTGAAAAGGGAATCCATGCCACCTTGCAGACAGGCGTGGTCGCCGGTTTCCCGTTGAGCAACGTACGCGTCATCGTCTATGATGGCAAGGAACACCCGGTGGACTCAAAACCAGTGGCCTTCGAAATTGCCGGCCGTGAGGCTTTTAAGCTGGCGGTTAAGGATGCCGGCCCGGTGCTCTTCGAACCGATCATGAATGCCCGCATCACGGTACCGGATGCCAACATGGGCGATATCATGAGCGACCTCAATACGCGCCGGGGGCGAGTCCAGGGGACCGAGTCAGAACACGGCCGCACCGTGGTCCTCGCCCAGGTCCCGCTGGCTGAAATGCTGCGCTATACCACCCAGCTGCGTTCGATGACCGGCGGGCGCGGCATCTTCACCATGGAATTCGACCGCTACGAAATCGTACCTTCCTACCTGGCCTCGGAGATCATTGCCGCGCACCAGAGGGAATTGGAAGCCAAGAAGGAAGAATGATCCAGAACGATCCGGGACGGGTCAGGAGACCCGTCCCGGCTTTAATCACAACTATTAGACCCGGGGGAGATAGAAAGGGAATCCTGTGATTTCCCCGAACAACCAGGCTCGTTGTTTAAAACAAAAAAGGGGGATATATCCATTTGGTCAGCGGTCGAAGCAGGCACTGAAAGGAAAATGAAATGACCGAGCAGCCGCTTTATATCAGGGGGGGAGTGCGTCAGCCTCCTTCGGGTAAAGTGCAGGGGGAATTTGTCGATCTGCTCGGGGAGCAGTTTTACCAAATCCGTAACTTTGACCGGATGCCTCCCTTTTTTATCAATATCGTCACCAGCTCGGATCAGTGGATGTTTATTTCCAGCTCAGGCGGGCTGACCGCCGGACGTTCGAGCGCTGAAATGTCCTTGTTCCCCTACTGGACGGACGATCGAGTCTCTGAAAATGCCGGAAACACCGGTCATGTGGCTGTATTCCGGGTAACGAGAGGCAGACATTCGTATTTATGGGAGCCATTTTCTGATCGTTTTGCAGGACTTTATCATGTGGAGCGCTCCCTTTTCAAAAATGGGTACGGAGACAAACTGATTTTCGAAGAAATCAACAGCGATCTTGGGCTGCGGTACCGCTACGCCTGGAGGACGAGTGACCGCTACGGGTTCGTGAAAACATCCTGGCTGGTTAACCTGGGAAGGCGCAGCTGCCGTGTCTCGCTCCTGGATGGGCTGCAGAACTTGCTTCCCCCCGGGGCAACTACAGCCATTCAAAACACTTTCAGCAATTTGCTGAACGCCTATAAACGCAATGAGCTCGACCCGGAAACCGGGTTGGGCATTTTTTCGCTCAGCGCAACCATGTCGGATCGGGCTGAGCCCAGTGAAGCGCTGCGGGCAACCATTGCCTGGCAGACGGGGCTGACGGCCGATATTCATTTACTTTGTTCAGACCAGGTGGATGCCTTCCGGAGCGGGCTTGAAATCGGGCAGGAGATGGACATCCGCGGTCGCCGTGGTGCATACCTGGTCTGCGCTCAGCTGGACCTGGCGGCCGGAGGGGAAAAAGAATGGAGCATCATCGCCGATGTAAATCAGGACCATAGCGCCATTGCCTCCCTGCTCCATTTCTTGAAACAAGAGCACTGCCAGGTGATCGTCGACCTCACCAAGGATATTGCTCGGGGATCTGAAAACTTGCGCACCCTCATTGCCAGCGCGGACGGCCTCCAGGTATCCGGTGATCACATGATCACCGAGCATCATCTGACCAATGTGTTGTTTAATATCCTGCGCGGCGGAATTTTTGTCGATCAATATAGGGAGGGGAAAAACGACTTTCTAGATTTCATCCGGGTGAGAAATCTAAATTTGCCCCGGAAGTCCGCCGATTTCTTCGAAAGCCTGCCTGCTGAGTTCACCAGCCAGGAATTGCTGCAGAAGGCTGCCGATAGCGGCTTGAGTGACCTGGAACGCCTGAGTTACGAATACCTTCCGCTGACGTTCGGCCGCCGCCATGGCGACCCCAGTCGACCCTGGAACCGTTTTTCGATCCATCTCAGGAAACAGGACGGATCAAAAATGCTCGATTACCAGGGCAACTGGCGTGATCTTTTCCAGAATTGGGAGCCTCTGGCCTGGTCGTATCCTGGATTTGCCGAGTCGATGATCTGCAAATTTCTGAATGCCACGACTGCGGATGGTTACAATCCCTACCGAGTGACCCGGGAGGGCATAGAATGGGAGGTCCCCGCACCGCTCGATCCCTGGGCGAATATCGGTTATTGGAGCGATCATCAACTTATCTACATTGAAAAGCTCTTAGAAATTTCCAGATGCTTTCACCCGGGGTGGCTGCAGGGGTTTTTGACCCGGAAAATTTTCAGTCATGCAAACGTGCCTTATCGCCTTAGAAAGTATGCCGACATATTAAATGACTGGTATGAAACCATCGAGTACGACCGCGACCTGGAGCATGTCATTGCGGGGAGAGTCCGCGATCGGGGAACCGATGGGAAACTGGTATGGACTGCTGCTGGGGAAATATTTCACGTGACCATGGCTGAGAAATTGCTGATCCTGTTACTCGCCAAGCTGGGCAACTTTGTACCGGAAGGGGGCATATGGATGAATACCCAGCGTCCCGAATGGAACGATGCCAACAATGCCCTGGTTGGCAAGGGGCTTTCGGTGGTAACCACCTGCTACCTGCGTCGCTACGTTATTTTCTTCCGAAACCTGCTGGCCGAATCCGATATTGCTTCTTTCTCGATATCCACGGAAACGAAACTGTTCCTGGAAACGGTTCATGCGGTCTTGAAAGGTCATCGCAAGTGGTTGGCGGGTTCCTTCAGCGACGAACACCGCCGGGTGGTCATGGACGAGCTTGGGGAGGCGAGCAGTAATTACCGGTGGTCGTATTATGCGAACAGCCTTTCCGGTGAATTTTCTGATACATCCAAAGAAGCCATCCTGGAATTTCTCGACCTGGTTGGAAGCTATGTCGACCACACCCTCAAATCGAATGAGCGGCCCGATCACCTCTACCATGCCTATAATATTTTGCATCTCAAAGGCGATGAGGTTTCGGTCGGTCGTCTTTATGAAATGCTTGAGGGCCAGGTTGCCATCCTCTCTTCGGGGTTGTTGAGCTGCAGCCAGTCCTTGGGCCTGCTTCATAGCCTGCGGAAGAGCGGAATGTACTGCTCCGACCAGCATAGTTACATGCTTTATCCCGACCGTAACCTACCAGGCTTTCTCGAAAAAAATCAGATTTCCTCAGACCAAGTCCAGGACCTGACCCTCGTTACAGAGCTGTCCAAAGCAGGGGACCATTCATTAATTAGCTGTGATATTAACGGGACTTACCATTTTAACAGCGATTTCCGCAACGCCACGGACGTCCGGAATGCCTTGAATTCTTTGCGGCAAAACCCAATATTAGCCGGCCTGGTAGATGCTGAAGAAAGGAAGATTCTCGACCTGTTCGAAGCGGTCTTCGACCATAAATCGTTCACCGGACGCTCCGGCACCTTCTTTGCTTATGAAGGCCTGGGCAGCATTTACTGGCACATGGTTTCGAAATTACTGCTCGCGATTCAGGAGACCGTCCTGCACGCCCATGAAACCGGTGAGGCACACTCCATTTGCCGGGAACTTGAAGAGATCTATTTTGATGTAAGAAAAGGGCTGGGCTTCAACAAGCTGCCTGGACTGTACGGCGCTTTCCCGACTGATCCCTATTCCCACACCCCGGCCGGACAGGGCGCCAAGCAACCTGGGATGACCGGACAGGTCAAGGAAGAAATTCTGGTCCGCTTCGTCGAGCTGGGATTGCGGGTTGACCGTGGGGTGATATTCTTTGATCCGTTTTTGCTGCAGAAAGGGGAATATCTGCAATCTGCGGGATCGTTTGACTATGTCGACATCCGCGGGCAGAACCAATCGTTCCCCCTGCCGGTGGGGGCTCTGGCTTACACCTTTTGCCAGACACCGATTATGTACCAGTCAGCTCAGGAAGCGAAGACCGAAATATTATTCTCCGATGGCAGCCTGCAGACATCCAGCGGCCGTGAATTAACTTTCGAAGTGAGCCAACAGATTTTTAACCGGGATGGATGGGTGAAGAAGATTGTAGTATCCCACCGGCATGAATTGCTCGACCATTAGCGTTATACAAAGACTATCCGAACCTGGCTCCGCGGTTATGGTGTTGGTGTGATAGTCGGTGTGGATGTATCGGAAGGAGTTGGGCTGAGCGTTGGCGTGTCAGTGCTTGTAAGGGTGGGCGTGGACGATGGGAAGGTTGTAGCGGTTCGAGAGCGGGTCGGGGTGCGGGTCAGTGTGATCGTCTGAGTTGGCGTCAAGGAGGGTGTGTTACTTGGGGTGCTTGTGGCAGCCGGCGTTGTATCAAACAGCCAGGTGTTGCGGGAATAATTATAGACCAGGGTGTAATCAGTTGTGGTCATAGTGAGCACCCCGCTGTTGTAATGAAACAATGCATTGACCATGATCGCTGCATAATAATCGTTCTGGCTGATCACCGTAACGGTCTCGACCGTGACGCTGTGGACGGTGTTCCAAAACTGGACGTATCCCTGATAGCCTCCCTGGGATGGCCCGTTCACGGCGTTCTTAAAGTTATCGGATAAAAGGGACCAGGTGAGCGAATAGTTGCTGATGTTGATATTGCTGAAATATAATCGAACAAATTGGTCCGGTGTTTGAGTGGGATGTACTCCGGTTTGAGTGGCTGAGGGAGTTAGGGTGGGAGAGGGCGGGAGCGGAGTGATAGTGTTTGGAACTTCCGTGCTGGTGAGGGTGCTGGGCAGGGTTGCGGATCGGGTGGAAGTTGGCCAGGCGGTCAGGGTTTGGACAATAATGGTTTGGACCTGGCCGGTGGTAAGCAGCTGCGGGACCGGAGCATTTGATGGAATTGGCAGGGCGCATGATGAAAGCATGAGCAGCCCAAGGGTCAGGAAGAGCATGCGGCGTTTTGTCATTCATCCCTCTCAAGGAATATAAAAAGAAAAATCTGATATCAAATTGGCAAGATTATTATACAACTTTCAATCATGGGTCGTGCTCATCGATTTGCATCCACAGAATTTGACCTGAGCTGCGGATTGTCTGCGGATTGTCTTGACAAGCATGCCTAAACCTGATACTATCGCTCCAATCGATTTCTGGAAAACGGACCAATTTGATGTTTATTTGCATGTGTCTGAGGCGGGGATCGTAGCCACCGCCTCGCTTTGAAAATTCAAGCCAACTGAAGAAGGACGGTGGGCGACCCCGCTTGCGAAACCTGGTGTTCGCAAGGCGCCCTGCGCCGTCCTTTTTGTTTTCCCGTTGGCTGTTTTATTTAAATCCTTGGAGTGGAAATGAAAATTGCAAATGACGTGACCGAACTGATCGGCAACACCCCGCTCGTGCGCTTGAATCGTCTTTCCAAAGGTGCGAAGGCTCAAATCGTTTTAAAACTGGAGTTTTTTAATCCCGCCCACAGCGTCAAGGATCGCATCGGCGCGGCGATGATCAGTGCAGCTGAGAAGGCCGGGAAAATAAAGCCGGACACGGTGATCGTCGAGCCGACCAGCGGCAACACCGGGATCGCCCTGGCGATGGTATGCGCAGCGCATGGTTATAAGTGCATCCTGACCATGCCGGAAACGATGAGCAAGGAACGTCGGATGCTCCTGCGCGCGTTTGGTGCTGAACTGGTGCTTACCCCTGGCGCCGATGGGATGGGCGGAGCCATTCGGAAAGCCGAGGAGATAGCTGCTGCTGACCCGCGGGCCTTCATCCCCCAGCAGTTCGAGAACCCGGCCAATCCCGAAATTCATCGTAAGACGACCGCCGAGGAAATCTGGCGCGATACGGATGGCAAAGCGGATTTCCTGGTTGCCGGGGTCGGCACTGGGGGTACGATCACCGGAGTGGGTGAGGTAATAAAATCCCGGAAACCCTCCTTCCGCGTCGTTGCTGTCGAACCGGATGCCTCCCCGGTTCTTTCCGGAGAGCCGAAAGGCCCCCACAAAATTCAGGGCATCGGGGCGGGATTTGTCCCGAAGGTATTGAATACAAAAATCTATGATGAACTGATCCGCGTCAAAGATGAAGATGCACTGGATACCTCCCGGCGGATGGCCAAGGAGGAAGGGCTGTTGGTCGGTATTTCGGCGGGTGCAGCCACCTGGGCTGCGCTGCAGGTAGCCCGCCGGACGGAAAATTCGGGCAAGTTAATTGTGGTCATTATCCCTGATTTCGGCGAGCGCTACCTTTCGACGCCGCTGTTTGCCGGACTGGCAGATTAGGAGGATCCATGGCGACACAGGAAATTCACACAGCTGCGGCGGTTCCATCTCCCAGCATACCCTCCATCCCCGAAAAACACGGCTTGTTCCGCACTTTCCATAGGGATGTTCAGTCGGTCCTCGACCGGGACCCGGCGGCCCGCAATGTTCTGGAAGTGGTGCTGCTCTATCCAGGTTTGCACGCGGTGTGGGGGTATCGGGTAGGCCACTGGCTGTGGCGGCACCACCTCAAACTTCTCGGGCGCTGGGTCTCGCAGATTACCCGCAACCTCACCGGCATTGAAATCCATCCCGGTGCAAGCATCGGCTCCGGCTTTTTCATCGACCATGGCATGGGCGTGGTCATCGGCGAGACCTCCGAAGTCGGTAACGAGGTCACCCTGTATCACGGGGTGACCCTGGGCGGCACCAGCCTGAACAAGGGGAAGCGCCATCCGACCATCGGGGACCGGGTGGTGATCGGCGCCGGGGCAAAAGTGCTGGGTGCAATTACCGTCGGTGAGGATACTCGCATTGGCGCCAACGCGGTGGTGGTCAAGTCCGTGCCGGCCAACTCGGTGGTGGTCGGTGTGCCGGGACAGAACATTGCCCGGAGCTTACCCCACCATGCCAGCGAACCCCCTGATCTGGACCATATCTCTTTGCCGGATGTTGTCGGAGTATTCTTAAAACAGCTGTTCGAACGTATGGATGCCCTTGAGACACACCTAAACGGCCACGCGGTTAGCACACCGCACGTTCATGCGCCAAAGGGGGATGCCTGGCTGGGAGAGGATTTTTCGATTTGAGTTTCACCCTTGACAAGGTCGAATAATATCGTATAATATTTATCAATATTATCTAATATATTGTGGAGACTATTCATGTTAACTTGCATGTGTTTGAGGCGGGGATCGTAACCACCGCCTCTTCGAAAGCGATAAACGACTGATAGACGAAGGACGGTGGACGACCCCGCATGCGATGATTGAGGTTCGCATGGCGCTCGCGCCGTCCTTTTTATTTGCCTGTTGGTCGTTTTTTCTTGCCTGATAATTGGAGATATTAGATGGCAATTGTAATGAATAAAGCTCTTCCGGCCGTTCTTTCTCAGTCCGGAATCGAGGCATATGTAGGGAATACGCCCTTGATTCCGTTAAGACGCGTTATCTCTGGTTTGCGCTCGAATGTCCAGCTGCTGGTAAAGGCCGAATGGTTCAATCCCAGCGGCTCGGTCAAGGACCGACCGGCACTTAACATCCTCCATACAGCGCTCTCCGCGGGCAGCCTCACACCCGGGAAAAGATTGCTGGATTCCACGTCCGGAAATATGGGCATTTCTTACGTGACCTTTGGGGCTGCCCTGGGCATCCCGGTGACGCTGGTCATTCCGTCCAACGCCAGCCCGGAGCGAATCGCCATCCTGCAAGCCCTGGGGGCGGAGCTTATTCTCAGCGACCCGTCGGAAGGATCTGACGGGGCCATTCGCCTCGCCCGAAAGATGGCGGTCGAAGAACCCGATCGTTATTTCTATGCCAACCAGTATGACAACCCAGCCAACTGGCAGGCGCACTATCGGACAACCGGCCCCGAGATTGCTGCGCAGACCGACGGGGCCGTCACCCATTTCGTGGCAGGCCTGGGCACTTCGGGGACATTGACCGGCGCAGGGCGGTATCTGCGCGAGGTTTACCCGAAAATAAAAGTAATCGGCGTACAGCCTGACCAGGCTTTCCACGGCCTGGAGGGCCTCAAACATATGCCTTCCGCGATCCAGCCGGGGATTTACAACCCGGACTTTCCAGACCGCATCCTCGAGGTCCGGACAGAAGCGGCGTATGAAATGGTCCGCCGGCTGGGGCGAGAGGAAGGGCTGTTTGTCGGCATATCCTCAGGAGCGGCGGCAGTGGCTGCCCTCCAGATCGCCTCCGAAGTGGAGCAGGGTGTGATCGTAATCCTTTTCCCGGACGCGGGCTACAAATACCTTTCCGACCGGGAGCTGTGGAGGGATACTCATGCTCGAAATTGATTTGAATATTCTGGCCAAGATCCATGCGCATGGGGAGGCCGCCTATCCCGAAGAGGGCGCCGGCTTTCTGCTGGGGGTAGACGGCGGGGTAAGAAAGGTGACTCGCATCCAGCCCCTGGCGAACGCCCGCGAGGCCGGGGCACGCCACAACCGCTACCTGATCACTCCCCAGGATTATTTAAACGGTGAATTGGAAGCGGACCGGCAAAGTTTAACCCTGTTGGGTGTTTTCCATTCTCATCCGGATCATCCCGATCAGCCCTCGGAATATGACCGGGAGTGGGCGCAGCCTTTTTTTTCCTACATCATCACCCGGGTGGAGAAAAAGAAGGCCGTTGCTTCCCGTTCCTGGCGCCTCTTGGAGGATCGCTCGGCGTTCGTCGAGGAACCGATCCGGACCCATTAAAACAAATTGAAAGGATAATTCGAATGGCTCTATACTATGTTCGACACCAGCACACCGCAGAAACCTGCCCTGCCAAGAATCCCGAGATGGGGCAAATGCTTCTCAACCACCTGAGCCGGATGAACGCCAGAAAGTTTGGCATCGACCTGCAGGGTGAAGCCGTTCTGGACGGCCAGCACACCCTGGCCTTGATCATGGAAGCCAAGGATCAGACCAGCGTCGAGAAGTTCATGCAACCGTTTGCCATGGCCGGGTCGGTGGAAATCTCTCCTGCCTCATCCTGCGAGGAAGTGGTTGCCCGCGCCGGATGCTGACCTGTTGAAAAAAAGGAATACAATATAGATATGCCCATTATTCGCATCCCAACCCCGCTGCGGTCGTACGTCGACGGCAAGAGTGAAGTTACCGTCCAGGGCAAAACTGTTGCCGGTGCTGTGGAAGGCTTGATGACCCAGTATCCATCCCTTCGCCCTCATCTTACCAACGGTGATGGACAGCTGCGGCCGTTCGTCAACCTGTTCCTGGGTGAGAACAATGTCCGGGACTTGGAAGGGCTGGATACACCGCTTGGGGAGAGCGACAAGCTGCTCCTGATCCCATCCGTGGCGGGCGGCAGGGAGAATTAATGTTCCCCGATCTTTCACGCGATGAAATCCTACGTTACTCTCGCCACCTGCTGATCCCCGAAGTCGGCCTGGAGGGTCAGAAGAAGCTGCTCGCCTCCTCGGCGCTGATCATTGGTACCGGCGGGCTGGGTTCACCGGTGGCTCTCTACCTGGCCGCGGCCGGCATCGGCCGGATTGGCTTGGTCGATTTCGACGTAGTCGATTCATCCAACCTCCAGCGCCAAATCATCCACGGGACGGCCACGATTGGCCAGCTCAAGGTCGAGTCCGCCCGCGCCCGTCTGCACGATCTGAACCCTGAAATCCAGGTAGACATCTATAATGAACCCTTCACATCCGAAAACGCAATGCGGATTGCCAAGGATTACGATATCCTGATTGACGGTACGGACAACTTCCCGACCCGCTACCTGACCAACGATCTATGTGTTCTGCTTGGCAAGCCGAATGTATACGGGTCGATCTATCGCTTCGAAGGCCAGGCCAGCGTCTTTTATGCCAAGGAAGGTCCGTGCTACCGCTGCCTTTTCCCGGAGCCGCCTCCCCCGGGGCTCGTGCCCTCCTGCGCCGAAGGAGGCGTGCTGGGCGTCCTGCCAGGGACAATTGGGACGATCCAGGCCACGGAAGCGATCAAGCTGCTGCTTGGCATCGGTTCATCCCTGGTCGGGCGCTTGCTCCTGTACAATGCCCTGGATATGTCGTTCGAATTCGTCAAGCTGAAGAAGAACCCGAAGTGCAAGGTCTGCGGGCCGAATCCGGAAGTGACCCAATTAATCGATTACGAGGCATTCTGCGGCGTTCCTGGCCACAATGTTGAAGAGGGTTCTGCTGGAATGGACTGGGATATTTCCGCCCCTCAACTGGCCGAAAAGCTCAAGGCCAAGAACCTGCGCCTGCTCGATGTGCGCGAGCCGCATGAATTGGAAATATCCGCCCTGCCTGGAGCGGTCAACATCCCGCTTGGAACCCTGGCGGCGCGGCTCTCCGAGCTTGACTCCGCCCAGGAGATGGTCGTCTTCTGCAAGACCGGTGTGCGCTCGTCGCGCGCCCTGGAGCTTTTGGTCAGCGCAGGTTTCCGCAAGGTAAAGAACTTGAAAGGCGGGATCAATGCCTGGGCAAGAGAAGTGGATCCGAAGCTGCCGATCTATTGAACATGAAAAAAAAAGCTGTTCTCCTTGCCGTTTTAGCTCATCCTGACGACGAATCGTTCGGCTTGGGTGGAACCCTGGCGCTGTATGCCAGCCGCGGGGTGGAAGTCCATCTGGTGTGCGCCACGCGCGGGGAGGTCGGGGACGTATCCCCTGAATTCCTGGAGGGCTATCAATCCATCGCTGACCGTCGAGAAGCTGAGCTGCGTTGTGCAGCCGCAGTCCTGGGGCTCTCGGGCGTCCATTTCTTGAGTTACAGGGATTCGGGCATGCCAGGCTCGGCCGACAACCGCCACCCCCAGGCGCTCGCCGCCCAACCCCTGGAGGCAGTAGCTGCAAATGTGGTGTGTTATATCCGTGAGCTTAAACCCCAGGTGGTGCTGACCTTCGACCCGATCGGCGGCTACCATCATCCGGATCATATCGCCATCCAGCGGGCGACCGTCCTGGCTTTCGAGCAGGCTTCAAACCCTGATTTTGCCCCTGACAGTTTGCCGCCTTTTGTTCCCGAGCGTTTGTATTTCCAGACCATTCCCCATGGTTTCCTCAAGCTTGCCGTGAAAATATTGCCCCTTTTTGGCCGGGATCCGCACAAGTTTGGTGCAAACAGGGATGTCGACCTGGTTTCGATAGCCGAGGTCGATTTCCCGATCCATGCCCGAATCGATATCCGTCCCGTCCTGGAAAAAAAGGAAGAGGCCGGAGCCTGTCATGCGAGCCAGGGAGGTGGAATGGCCGCCGGCGGGCCGGCGGGTGTGCTCATGCGCCTGGTCAACCGGAACGAATTGTTCATGCGGGCTTATCCGCGTGTGACACCGGGGGAAAAACTCGAGCGTGATTTATTTGCCCAGGTCCATTCATCCCCTTGACAAAATAGAATAATTGTTCTATTATCGACATGTCGCTCAAAGGAGGCGTCTATGTCAAATCATACTATCGTTCATATCGAGATTCCGACCCGCAATCCTGAGGAATCGGGAAAATTTTATCAACAGCTCTTCGGTTGGAAGGTCACCAGGGATGTAAAAATGGATTACACGATGTGGGAACCGGAGGCTGCTCCGGGCGGCGGCTTCATTCCACTGGGAGCGCAGACCAAACCTGGCGAAGTCCTGCTCTATGTGGATAGCAATGATATCGATGCCGATTTGAAAAAAGCCGAGAAGCTTGGCGGCAAAGTCGTTGCTCCCAAGAAGGAGATTCCCACGGTGGGCTGGTTCGCAACCTTTAAAGATCCGACAGGAAACACGGTCGCATTGTTTACGGGTCTGCCCTCTTAAACAGCCCGGATTCCTTCGCCTGTCAAAGGAAAAAAAGTGCAATCTCAAACGTGAGGTTGCACTTTTTTTTATGATTAATGTAATTTTTTTGAATTTCGGTTCGTGATTTATCTTGTCTTAGATGACTTACGCTATTATACTTTCCCTGTTATGGCAAATTTCATTACTCTCTTTCGCCTCCCGCTACTGCTGGCGTATGTCCTCCTGCTCTACAGCGGTAATCGGACGCTCCAGTTGTGGGATATACCTGTGCTAGTCCTTCTTTTAGCGATGGATACGCTGGATGGAATGACAGCTCGCAGCCTCAAACAGGTCAGCCTGCTTGGAAGCGTTCTGGATATTGCCGTCGACCGGGCGGTCGAGCTCGTCCTCTGGGTGGTCTTTGCGAATTTTAATTTAATCTCGATCGTAATCCCGCTTGTGATCATTGTGCGGGGGGTTACGGTGGATGCCGTTCGAGCGGTCGGTTTGAAAGATGGGGAAATGCCTTTCCATCAAGTCCGTTCCCGGATCAGTCGATTTTTAGTAGCCTCGCCATACATGCGCAGTTCGTACGGCATCATCAAAGGTCTTGCCTTTCTTACATTGACTGTGGTTTTGAGTTTTCGTACTCCAACCCCGCCTTCGTGGGAGCAGCATTTGCTGGAGGCCGCCCAAATTATTAGCTGGCTGGCCGCCTTGATATGTTTGGTTCGCGGCCTGCCGGTGCTGATCGAGGGATTTCGGTACTTAAAATCTCAAGGGTCGACCACAACGGGAAATTCTTGATTAATGAAGTTTAGCTCAATATTTCTAAACCGGAAGGGAGTCGCCCTGGCCATGTGGGCAGGAAAGACACTTCCTCGTCCGGCCACCCAGAGTTTGGGTTTATGGGTCGCAGATCGGATCGCTTCGAGGCGCAATTTCTCAATGGCGCGCGCGGTGCGCGCCAACCAATGGGTCGTGCGCGGCGGACAGCTATCCCGTTCAGAGCTGGATTGTGCGGTCAGGGAGGTTTTCGAGCAGTCTGCCATAGGGTTCGCCGACCTGTATCACGCATTTCATCGTCCCGAGGAATTGATGCAGCTTGCACCCCGGACCCCGGAAATGGATGCCCTGATCGAACGCAGCTGTTCCAGGAAAAATCCAGCGATCGTGGTCATCTCGCATTCGAGCAGTTTCGATCTGCTCCTGCTGGCACATTCCATGCGCGGCCTGTCCGGCCAGGTGCTCACTTATGCTCAACCAACCGGCGCATATCAAATCCAGAATGAGATTCGCTCCTCGGGCAATTCTGAGCTGCTGATTACGCCGATCAGTTATCACGCCCTGCGCCTGGCGATTGAAAACCTGGATCAGGGAGGGGTGGTCTTCACCGGAGTGGATCGGCCGGAAGATTCAAATAAGATGCAGCTGTCATTCTTCGATCGCCAAGCCTGGCTGCCGGTAGGACATGTGAGGCTTGCGCTCAAGGTCGGTGTTCCAATAATAGTGGCATCGATGATCCATTTGGAAGACGGTACGTATAAAGTGTTACTTTCAGACCCCATCCCGATGCAAAACCAGCCGGACGCCCTGCTTGCCGTAAAAGTGAACGCCCAGAAAGTGTTGGATGTGTTGAGCAATTTCATTCGTCAGGCACCTGGACAATGGATGATGTTTTATCCGGTCTGGCCGGATGCCCTGGAGCAAATGTTGTGAGCGTTTTTCAAGGCTTTGGCCTTGGTCTGGCGCTGGCCGGTACCGTGCTGTACCTCTCCAGCCTGACATATAAATTACGGGGTGCCTGGCTCGATGTGCGCATTCTTAAAACCTGGCAGCAGGTTTTGGGGCGTAAGCCCTGGGTCACCATTTTCCGCTGGATGTGGCCGCTTGGAACCACGCCAGTCGCGCTGATCTGGCTCGTCTTGTTAACCATTTATAACCCTAGGTCGGGAATGATTACATCCGGAGTTTTGGGGCTGACCATGGTTGTCGAGACGGTCATCAAACGCATCCATGCCCGACCACGCCCGTTCACAACACTGGCGGACATTTCTATGCTCCAGCCCAGCCTGCCTCGGGATGCCTCTTTCCCCAGCGGGGACGCCCTGCGGGTCTGGTCACTTGCATTTGTTGTGCCGATCGTTATTGGAACAGGGAATCCACTCCTGCTTTTCAACGTGATCCTCATTTTTACGGCGATGGCGGTTCTCGTCTCTCTAGGACGAATGGCCCTGGGAGTACACTATCCGTCTGACGTGGTTGCCGGCACTGGCCTGGGGTTGATTGCGACCAGTATTATCATGTTCTTCCTCACCACCAAGTTTTTGTTCTAATATCCGCTAGTCGGACAAACATGGGGGAGGCAGAATCATGATGTTTTATTGCCCTTGACAAAAAGAACATATGTTCTATAATAGAGACACTAATCCGAAGTTCAGGAAGGAAGTGTGTCTATGAACCAAGCCCCTGTTCGTTTTCTCAGCCTGATCCGACGCGGGGTACTGCGGCGGGGTGCAGTATTTGGCGGGATTCTACTGCTGGCATTACTGGCATTTGAAATTTTCAACTACTCCACAACCGAGTTTGCCCTGAATGATATGCTTGGCGCGGATCTGCGTTTCATGGGCATTCGCTGGGCGACGATTCTGGCGATCGCCTTTTGTGGTATCGATTTCGCTGGAATTGCCCGTTTATTCACTCCTCAGGAAGGGCGCAGTGAATCCTCGGAAGTATGGTACCTGTTTGGAGCCTGGCTGCTGGCCGCGGCGATGAATGCCGCGCTGACCTGGTGGGGTGTCGCGGTAGCTGTTCGCAGCCACGAGGAGCTTTCCAGCTTGATCGTTAGCCAGAACACGCTGTTGACCGTCGTGCCGATATTCGTCGCCGTGATGGTCTGGCTGATCCGGGTGTTGATCATCGGGACTTTCTCGCTGGCAGGGGAGCGGATGTTTAGCATGGCGGAGGATCGCCCATCGATGTTGAGTTCAGCGATCCAATCATACATCACCCCGGGCGAAACCCACAAATTGCGGCCTCCGGCAGGCGTACCTCCTGCTCCCCGCAGTGTCCCTCGGCCGGAGCCGAGCTACCATCCAGTCGGGATGAGTGCGAGACCCACTGATAAGCCTGGCAGCCCCCGGCACTAAAACTCCCCGCAGCCTGTGTTGTTGGGGTTTCCCCAGGTGTTTTCGTTCGGGCAGATCCAGCCCTACATTTTATTGCAAACGAGCGCGGCCTTTGCGATCGTCAAGCTGTTTCCTGAAATGTGATCAAACATGCTTACTCCCTTGATCACATCTCGCACCGCCGTTTTCCCTCGCCAGGGCTAAACCCCGCGACTTTACAACGATTTTGGAAAATTATTTCCGTTTCGGAAAATTCAATTTGAACGGGGGTCTGAGGTTAAGCGCCAGCAAACTGGCGCCAAGATTCCCTACGGCAAGTAGGGTCACCGAGCCGGCGTCAACAGCCAGCTTCTGGTATTGATCCAGCGGCAACCCGAGGTAGTACGCCACAGAGAGTTTAATCGGGTCGGCGTGGAAGACAACTGCGACTAATTCTTTTTTATGCGCACCACAAATGGCCTCGATTTCCTGGACGATCCGGGTTTGTAACTCCAGGAACGATTCCCCACCAGGGAAATGTGCCCGGGAGGGCGCCATCTGGACAACCTTCCATAAAGCATTTTTACTGAGCTTCCTGATCTCTTTCCCGGTCCACTCGCCGACATCACCGTCCATCAATCCGGGTCGAAGCTCAATATCCAGTTTAAGTGCACGGGCGATTGGTTCGGCCGTTTCAACCGCGCGCTCCAGCGAACTTGAGTAGATGGCTTTAATAGGGAGATTGGCTAGATTTGTGGCAAGCGCAGCGGCCTGTTCGTGGCCGCGGTCGTTCAGATGGATACCGGCAGTTTGTCCGGGCAGGCGCCCTTTTTTGAGATAATCATTTTCACCGTGGCGGATAAGCAGTAGTAGAGTCATAAAGGTTATTTGATGTGTCGTTTCATCTCGTCGATTTGCTCCTGGGTCAGATCGGGGAGCTCCTCGCGGCGGGTGATGCCGAGAGCCTTGCGTTGGGCTTCGCGCCAGCGCTTGAGGCGGTCGGCAACTCCATTTTCGTAGCCCACGCTGGAGGGTTTATAAAAGTAGGTACCGAGCAGTTCCTTGGGCAGATATTGCTGGGGTGTAAAGTGGTCCTCGAACATATGGGGGTAGACATATCCCTTCCCATGACCGAGGGCGACCGCATCCCGGTTGTTGTCCTTAAGATGACCAGGGACTTCGCCGACGCCTTCCTGTTCTATCCGTTCAAAAGCCTTGAAATAAGAGGTGGCGGTGTTGGATTTGGGGGCGGTCGCCAGATAGAGCGTGGCCTCCACAATCGGATAGACGCCCTCCGGCAGGCCGATGTAATCGAAAGCCTGGGCAGCCGAGGCAGCCACCACCAGGCCATTCGGGTCAGCCAGGCCAATATCTTCACCCGAGAGGATGATCAGGCGGCGCAGGATAAAGCGTGGGTCTTCGCCTGCGTAGAGCATCTTCGCCAACCAGTAAAGGGCTGCATCCGGGTCTGAACCACGCACGGACTTGATGAAGGCCGAGATGGTGTCGTAGTGGGCGTCGCCGTCCTTATCGTACAGCACGGCGCGGCGCTGGATGGATTCCTGGGCAACCTCCATGTTGATATGGATGATGCCTTTCTTGTCCGGTGGAGTGGATTCAACCGCCAGCTCAAGCGCATTAAGTGCGTTGCGGGCGTCACCCCCGGCGACATCGATCAGGTGCTGACGGGCATCAGCATCCAGGGCGACCTGGCGGGTGCTATAACCGCGCTCGGGATCCGCGAGGGCCCGGTCGAGGATCAGCCCGGTTTGGTCCCCGGTCAGAGGCAGCAGCTGAAAGACACGTGAGCGGGAAACCAGTGCGCCGATTACTTCGAAATACGGATTCTCGGTGGTCGCCCCGATGAAGACGAAGGTGCCATTCTCGACATGGGGCAGGAGGGCATCCTGCTGTGCTTTATTCCAGCGGTGGACCTCATCCACGAAAAGGATGGTTTTTTTCTGGTACAGGCGGCGCCGCTCCAGCGCGGCATCAATGACTTCTTTGAGCTCAGCCTTGCCGGCCAGCACTGCAGACAAGGTCTCGAAATGCGACTTGGTTTGGTTTGCGATGACCTGTGCCAGTGTGGTTTTTCCGGTCCCTGGAGGGCCCCACAGGATGATCGAAGAAAACAATCGGTCGGATTCGATTGCACGGCGAAGCAGCTTGCCGGGACCGACGAGTTGCTCCTGGCCGACGAATTCTTCCAGGGTGCGCGGGCGCATCCGGGCTGCCAGGGGTGCTTCGTTTCTCATGCGTTGCTGCATGGAGTGGTCGAAGAGATCCATGTGCTGATTGTACCATCAGAAAAAATGGGACTTATGGAGTCTTTTATTTGACCTGCCGAAAGCCCGCCAGGTGCTTTTTGCTGATCGGTGGAAATGCTGCAGGCGGCCGGTCAGACCAGCGTATAAATAATTCCTGGCAGCTCATCGCCCGGATGGAGGTTCGAGGAGGGTCCGGGTTTGGAACAAGAACCTGTTCATCAGTTTCTGTGGGTCATGATACTTGACAAATAAGATATAATTTGATATATATAAGTTTGATTAACTAGTTGTGGAGATTAACTATGTCGGCCGATGAACAATTTTCTGAAGTCCTGCATGAGTGGGTCAAGGTTTTTATACGCCGCACTGGACAGGAATTCAAAAATTTTATGGACGACTCCGGCCTGTCGTTCACCCAGGTGAATACGCTAATGAGGCTGCATTATACGGGACAGGCAGATATCTCCGATATCGGTGCACAAATGGGTATTTCGAATGCCGCGGCTAGCCAGCTCGTGGAACGCCTGGTCCGCATGGGGTTGCTTGAACGAACGGAAGACACCATCGACCGGCGGATTAAAAGGCTAACCCTGACTCATTCAGGACATGCACTTGCTGAAAAACTGGTCGATACCCGGCGCAGGTGGATGGAGAGATTCACCAACTCACTGACCTCCCAACAACGGGAAAGCATTGCCGCTGCGCTGAATGTGTTGACCGAAGCTGCGCGGAACATCGAAGATTAACCCGAATATTTATTCGATAAGAAAGGATTTACACATTGAACCATCGCCGTTCACCAAAAGACCGCCCATCTCCCCAAATGGGAAATATTCGGCGCGCCGCCCAATACCTCGGGCATTATAAAGGCCAGGCAGTTCTGCCGTATCTTTTTCTTTTTGTGGCTACCCTGGCTCAGCTGGAGGTACCCCGCCTGGTCGCCAACGTGATCAATGCGGTGACCAACGGTGTCATCGCCAAATCGATTCTGGATGCGCTTGGTAAGATCCCGGCTCAGTTTGTTTCCCAGGCCTTGCCTAAAATCCTGAGTTTCCTCAATTACCCAACGACCTGGACCCAGGATCAATTGACCGCGAAATTGACCGCCACGAAAACAAACGCTCCTCATGATCTGGTTTTTGGAGGGATCATCTTGGTAGTTTTCGGGATCGTATTCGGGGTATTTGCCTTCCTTCAGGCTTACTGGGCAGAGAAAAATTCGCAGGCAGTGGCCTTTGATATGCGGAACGACCTGTTTGCAAAGATCCAGCGGTTATCGTTCTCATACCATGACCGCAACCAGACCGGCCAGCTGATGATCCGTGCTACCGACGATGTGGAAAAGGTGAGATTGTTCATCGGCCAGGGCTTGATCCAGCTTGTAGGGGCATTCATCCTGTTGTCCGGGACGCTGGTGATTATTTTCTCGACCAATGCCAAACTGGCAGTGGTTACCCTGTGGATCCTGCCGGTGGCGCTGGTCCTTTTCTTTATATTTGGCGGCCTCGCCAGGCCTCTCTTCACCAAGGTCCAGCAAAAACTGGCTATTTTAAATACGACCCTGCAGGAAAACATGGCTGGGATCAAAGTAATCAAAGCATTCACCCGGGAAAAGAGTGAAGAGGCCAAGTTCAGGGATCAGGCCAACCTTTTGATGCGCCAACAAATCGTGATCGCCAGGGTATTCGCTTTTCTGATCCCGGTGATCTTTCTGGTTGCCAACCTTGGACAGGCGACCACCTTATATGCGGGTGGCATCCAGATCATCCACGGAACACTTTCGATCGGTGACTGGCAGGAATTCAGCCTGTATTTGATCTTCATGTTCCTTCCCATCGCCCAATTCGGGTTCATTATTACCCAGTTCAGCCAGGCTTCTGCATCCGCGGCACGCATCTTTGAAATCCTGGATGCCAAGAGTGATGTGACCGACAGGCCTGAGGCTATCCCGCTCCCAAGCGTCGAGGGGCACATCAGGTTTGAGAATGTCACCTTTCGTTATTTTGGCGGCGGAGACCCGGTCCTGAAAAATGTGAGCTTCGAAACCAGACCCGGACAGACCGTTGCCCTGCTCGGCGCCACGGGATCGGGCAAGACGACCATCATCAACCTTCTACCGCGGTTTTACGACCCGACTGAGGGCCGCATTACCATCGATGGTCATGACCTGCGGGAGGTAACCCTCCAGTCCCTGCGCGCTCAGATCGGGATTGTTCTGCAGGAGACGACGCTCTTCCTGGGGACGATCCGGGACAATATTGCATTTGGCAAGCCGGAGGCAACCCAGGAGGACATCGTCGCGGCAGCCAGAGCCGCTGCGGCTCACGAATTCATCATGGAATTTCCGGATGGATATGATACCCGGGTAGGCGAAAGGGGAACTACTCTCAGCGGCGGCCAGAAACAGCGGATTGCCATTGCCCGTGCCCTGCTGCTCAATCCGCATATCCTCATCCTTGACGATTCGACCAGTTCGGTGGACCTGTCCACCGAGAACCAGATCAAGGAAGCGCTCGATATATTGATGAAAGGGCGGACTTCATTTGTCATTGCCCAGCGCATCAGCACGGTAATGAACGCCGATCTGATTCTGGTAATGGAAAAAGGCGAGTTGGTCGCCACGGGGAAGCACAAGGAGTTGATGGAAGAAAGCGAGATCTACGCTGAAATCTATAACTCCCAACTGGTCGGAGATGCAACCTCTGATATTGAATTGGCGCAAGCCACGAAATAATCCGTTGGAACTATAGGAGAAAATCAATGTTTGGTGGTCCTGGTGGTAGGGAGTTCTTGGCGGGTGAAACCCGCAAGCCACAAAATACAAGCCGCACTCTGGCACGCCTGGCTCAGCGCTTCGGCCCATGGTGGCCAATGGTGCTCGTGGCCATTGTTTGCATCATCATCTCGACCTGGGCGCAGGTCACGACGCCGGAGCTTACCGGTCAGCTGGTGGACTGTTATCTCACGCCGTCGGCAGCAAGCGCTTTCGGCAATTTTCCCGGAATTTCCAACCTGACGAGTTCTTCTGCCTCCAACTGTTGGCTGGCGGAGGGAAGCAAAGCCGCCGGAACGACCCAGATGCTGATCCAGAAGGTTTTTACCCTTGGAGGGTTTTCCGGTCCTAAAGCGGACGGCAGCAATATGAGTGCGAGCGGTCGGATTGCCGGCCTGCTGCGGATGGTCTTGATCCTCGTCGCCTTATTCGTGACCAGCAGCGTGCTCACCGGGCTCACATTCTTCAGCATGACATGGGCCGGTCAACATGCCCTGCGCTCGTTGCGGATTTCCGTATTCGAACATTTACACCGCCTGCCTATGGGTTATTACGCTGAACACGAAGCAGGCGATTTAATGAGCCGGATTACCAACGATGCGGTGGCAATCGAGCAGGCGATCAACTTTGCGCTGGTGAATGTCGCCGGCGGCATCCTGCTGCTCGTCTGGATTGTCTACAACATGCTGACCACGAACATTCCCTTTGCCCTTTTGAGTGTCGCCGTGGCTCCGATCATGCTCATTGCAACATTGTATTTCTCAGCCCAGGCGAGGAAAATGTTCCGTAAATCGCGCAAGTCAATGGGCAGCGTCAACGCCGAATTGCAGGAAAATATCTCCGCGGTGAGAGAAGTCCAGGCATTCAACCGTGCCGAGGAAAACATTGAACAGTTCCGTGTGACCAGTGGGGATTACCGGGATGCCAATGTCGGAGCAGTCGCTTTTTCCGCGGCGCTCGCTCCCACACTCCAGGCACTGGGGTACCTGGCCCTGGCGATTGTTACCTGTGCCGGCGGGCTGGCCCTGCTAGGCAACGGGACGCTTTTTGGAACGGCAGTGTCCCTCGGGCTGGTCATCACCTTCCTCGGCTACGTGCAAAGGTTCAATCAACCCATCCAGCAGATTGCCGTGCTGTGGAGCAACATCCAGAGCGCCATTGCCGGCGCCGAGCGCATTTTTGGGCTGCTCGATGAGACACCTGCCATCCAGGATGCTCCGGATGCCACTCTCCTGCCTCCCATCAAAGGTGAAGTTGAGTTTGTCAATGTCACCGCGGAATACGAAAAAGGCCAGCCGGTTTTAAAGAATATTAATTTCAAAGTGGCTCCCGGCCAGACGATCGCCATCGTCGGCCCGACGGGAGCCGGCAAAACCACGATTGTCAATTTACTATCGCGGTTCTATGATGTCACCGGGGGTAAAGTTCTCATCGATGGGATCGACATCCGCACGGTTACGGCTGAATCCCTGCGGGCCCAGGAGGGCATTGTTCTTCAGGATACTTTCATGTTTAACGCCAGCGTAAAGGAGAACATCCGCTTCGGGAAACCAGCAGCAACGGATGAGCAGGTGGTAGAAGCCGCAAAATTGGCTCACGCCGACCAATTTATTGAACGCCTTCCGGAGAAGTATGAAACTGTCCTTGGTGAGCGCGGCTCTGGCCTCAGCCAGGGACAACGCCAGCTGCTGGCGATCGCCCGTGCAGCCCTGGCGGACCCGCGTATCCTCATCCTCGACGAGGCAACCTCCAGTGTAGATACACGCACCGAACGATTGATCCAGGAAGCCTTGAACATCCTGCTCAAAGGACGCACCAGCTTCGTCATTGCCCACCGTCTGAGCACGATTCGGAACGCGGACATGGTTCTTGTGGTCAACGAAGGCGAGATCATCGAACGCGGCAAACACAGCGAGCTGCTGGAGAAGAAAGGTTTCTATTACAACCTTTATATGAGCCAGTTCCGCCGTGACTCGCAGTTCATCGAAGCGCTTGAACAAAGTCACAACGGGCATAAACCTGAACCTAAATTGAACCCGGCAACCTCGGGATAAAACAGTAACAGGGCCGGAGGATGTTCTCCGACCCTGTTTTAATTTATTTCACCCGCTCAGGTTGATTATGAAAATATCGATTCTTGACGACTATCACGACACGCTGCGCACGCTCGAGTGCTTCAAGAAACTGGAAGGCCACGAGGTCAGCATTTGGAACGATCACGTCCAGGATACTAACGCCCTGACTGACCGTCTACGCGAGGCTGAGGTCCTGGTGCTGATCCGCGAGCGGACCAAAATCCGTGCGCCGCTTCTGGATCGGCTGAACCATCTCAGGCTGATCAGCCAGCGCAGCGTCTACCCGCACATCGATGTAGATGAGTGCACCCGGCTTGGCATTGTCGTTTCGTCGAGCCAGCATACGGACACGCCCTCTTACGCCGCCGCCGAGCTGACCTGGGCGCTCGTCCTGGCGGCGATACGCCAGGTCCCGCAGCAGATGGCTGGTCTTAAGGCGGGCAAGTGGCAGACAGGCGTCGGCAGCGGGTTGCGCGATAAGATCCTGGGGATCTATGGATACGGCCGGATCGGCAGTGTCGTAGCTGGCTACGGCAGGGCGTTCGGCATGCGGGTGCTGGTCTGGGCGCGCCCGGCCTCGCTCGAACGAGCGCGGCGGGATGGCTATCTTGTGGCGATGAACAAGGAGGCGTTTTTTTCCGACTGCGATGTGCTTTCCCTGCACATGCGCCTGGTCGATGCGACGCGAGGCATCGTCACCGCGGGCGACCTGGCCTTGATGAAACCGACGGCCCTGCTGGTCAACACCAGCCGCGCAGAGCTGATCGAGCCTGGGACGCTGGCAGCCGCTCTGCAGGCTGGGCATCCAGGCATGGCCGCGGTGGACGTCTACGAAGAAGAGCCGGTGCTAGACGGGGGCCATCCGCTGTTCGCCATGGAGAATGTCGTCTGCACGCCGCACATCGGGTACGTTACCCGCGAAGAATACGAGATCCAATTTTCCGACATCTTTGACCAGATCGTTGCCTACGCGGCCGGTACACCTATCAATGTCGTCAATCCCAAGGTGCTGGAATCCGCACACCTGCGCCGTTAGCCAAAATGTAACAGCACCGGTTGGAGGCTGGGCAGAATCGTTGCGGCATCCCACGCCGGGGAATGAAATTCCCGACTTTATCTGACCAAATCTGCCTGAATGCAGCTCATCCAGCCTCAGCTCTCGTATTTGCCAAGAGGGAAAGATAAAATAATTGAAGCTTGGGTTATCAGATTTGCTGTTCAGTAATTTCTACCTCCGTGATCTGACATGGGAAGACATCCTTCTGGGGAGCCACTGCTTATCCGTCCGATTCGCACGTGAGTCGCGGCGATTGTTGCTGGTAGCAAGCCGGATTCGCAAGATATAATTCCTCCTCGTGAGTGAGATCGTTCAATAAGCCAATCGTCGGATCGCCCGCGCCAGCGCGACGGTCATGTTTGCCTTCGCCCTCAGCCAGGTCGCAGGGCTGCTGCGGCAGATCCTGGTCACGCGCAGCTTCGGTACCGGGCCTGCCAATGACGCCTTCAATGCTGCCAATAGCTACCCCAATATTATCTTTAACCTGGTCGCAGGCGGTGCTCTCGCCTCGGCCTTCGTGCCTACCTTTACCGGCCTGCTGGCCAAGGAAGACCAGCGCTGTGCATGGCGCCTGGCCTCGTCTATCACCAACCTGGTACTGCTGATCCTGGCCAGCTTCAGCCTGGTCTCGGCGGTATTTGCCCCGCAGATCGTGCGTTACATCCTGGTGCCGGGTTTCAACCCCGCCCAGCAAGCCCTGACGGTCCAGCTGCTGCGACCACTGTTGATCACCACGACCATCTTCGGTGTCAGCGACCTGATGATGGGCGTCCTCAACTCCTACCAGCGTTTTTTGCTCCCCAGCCTGACCTCGACCATGTACTGGACCGGCATGGTGTTTGGCCTGCTCTTCTTCGTCCCCACGATGGGCATCCTCGGCCTGGTCTGGGGTGCCGTGCTCGGCTCGCTCCTGCACCTGGCGATCCAGCTACCCGGACTGCTGCGCCTGCCCGACCGGCGTTATACTGCCACTTTCGGGCTGGGCGACCCAACCATCCGGGAGGTGGCGATCCTGATGGGTCCGCGTCTCTTCAGCGTTGCGGCCGTTCAGCTCAGCCTGCTGGTCAACAATCGCATCACCAGCTATCTGCTGACTGGTTCGGTGACTTCCCCACAGGCGGCGTTCCAGGTCATGACCGTCCCTCTGTTCGTGATCGGCGCGTCGATCGGGACGGCCTCCCTTCCGACCTTTTCCGCCCAGTACGTCCGGGGAGCCATTGACGATCTGCGGCAATCCTTTTCAGCTGCCCTGCGAGGCATCCTGCTGCTGTCCATCCCAGCGACTGTCGGTTTGATTTTGCTGCGCACGTCCTTGATCACTTTTCTGTTCCAGCGCGGTGAGTTCGATGCCCACTCCACCGGGCAGGTTGCCTGGGCGCTGCTCTGGTATACGCTCGGGCTGGTCTTCTATACGGTGGTGGAAATCGTGACGCGCGGTTTCTTCGCCATGCGCAACACCATAACGCCGGTGATTGTTGGCATGATCGCCATGGGCCTGACCATCGCTTTCAGCTATTTGTTCACGGCGTGGTTTGCCCGCATCGGTTGGATGCCGCTGGGCGGTGTTGCTTTGGCAGCTACCGTCGGCCAGGCGATCGAGACCGTCACGCTGTTCCTCCTCCTGCGCCGAAAGTTAAACGGTCTGAACGGAATCGATTTGCTGAAGAGCGCCGGGGCAGCCCTGCTTGCATGCCTGCCGATGGCCGGCGTGCTGATCGCCTGGACATGGCTGTTCGGGAACCAGACTCCAGCCATGACGAAGATCGGGAACAGCCTACACCTAAGCGAGGCGACCTTCCAAGCGGGGGTGATCACCTTAGGCGGTGTGCTGCTGGGAGGCCTGGTCTATGGCCTGTCGCTTGCCGTCCTGCGCATCCCCGAAATCTATACGGTGATTGCGACAATGCAACGCCGCCTTTCTCGTAGATAAATCATCATTCAATCACATCTGATCTTTTCCTGAATTTAAAGAACATAGCTCGTCCCGAAGTTAAGGGCGAGCCATGTTTGAGTCCGGCTTCAGACGAGACCGATCACTGGCGAGGTTACTTTTATTTTATTGCGCAGAAATATACGCCATCGAGCTGCGCTCAATTTTCTCCAGCGGGTAGATGTCCACCAGATCGTAGTCGCGGCTGCCGAGACCCAGCCCTTCGCCGAAAACGGTGACCTGATAAGGGTCTTTGAGCGGACCGTGGATCTGCTGGAAGGGATGCCCCTCCCGGGTGTGGACTTCCATTACCAAGGGAAGATTCTCCTCGATGAGCCTGCTCTGCCCGGTGACATCCAGGACGGCCCGGTCGATGGCGACAATGTCATCGGAACCAAAAATCCCGGCATCCGGCAGGATTGGCATGGTGGTGAAACCGAAGCAATCGCAAACCGGGGTCATGTGCGCAGCCAGGCTTAGATGGATGACCTTCCCCGGAGCGAAGGTGGATAACACAATACTTGTGGAAATGGCACAGGCTTCCTGGAAGGAGTGGAAATTGGCCGCATCGATTTTAAGACTGCCCGCCGGAGCCACTTTCAGGCAGCGACCGCACTGGTTGCACGGCTCGCAGTGAAGGTGGAGAATCCCGGGATGGTCCTTGTCGTCCACCAATGCTTCAAAAGGACAGGCCTGCTTGATGCGCTGGAGTGTGTCTTCATCGGGGCATTTCTCTGGGAACCAGTAAGGATCATACTGGAAAGTGTCGTGCATCGCTCCGCGGGTTTCGCCGGCCATGCAGCCCAGGGCCAGATTCTTGAAGTTGCCGCCGAAGCTGCATGAGGGATGTCCCTTGACATGAGCGAAATTGACCAGGAAGGAGGCATCCTGGATCACCCCGGCTAACTTCCAGGACTTGATATTTTTATAGGGCCGTTCGTGCTCGTAGAAATATTTTTCGTCTGGGCCCGCGGCGGGATAAACCTGGCAGCCGATCACCTCGGAGGCGTAGCCGCGTTGTTCAGCGCCGGCCGCGTCCCAATTCACATCCACTACAAAAGGTTTGCCTCCACCATCCTTGATCGCCTGGACAACGCGGCGCACAAATATTGGATGGATGGTGGAATAAACCATATTATTCCCCGTATGCATTTTTATGGCGACTGTCTCGCCCTTGACGCGCTCGCGCAGATGAAGTTTGTCGAGGATCAAATCAAGCTTGGCTGGCAGGGTTTCCTTGGCTTCAAGCCGGGTCTGCCGGGCGGAACCGAAATAGACTGTGCTGGGCATGGATGTGAGTTCCTTTCGATGGAGATCAACAATTAGGATAAGGCTTTTTGGTGCACTGCCCTGATCAATCCTCAAGCGGATGCGAAACGAGGTCTTAAAAACATCCCTGTTCGTGAATATTGATCTGCAGCCAGGGTCTTCGGAGCGCGATTTTTAGAGCCGGAAAAGTGGATATGGATCACTTTCTTCAGGCTATCCCACGAGAAGGAAACAGCCTGTGCGGCAGCCCAAGGAAGCCGCACAGGCCGTTATCGTGAAAGGTGCGATCCCAAATTGTTCGTGGGGTTTTCATCCTACCGCTTGTTTTTCGTCAGGGTTTGTTCCTGAGCTGCGTACATTGATGAACTTACTGAGAATGTCGAACCAGAACGGCGCTCCCTGGGCGGTAGCTGCCGCGGTGATCGCAAATCCGAGCAGCTTGGTCAACCAGCCGCCCAGGTCGTAGGGAACGTTGCTGATTTGTTTGCAGGTGGCATTTCCTTGACTATCCTTGCTGGAGATTCCCCAGAGTGTATTGTGGACGAAGGGAATAATAGAACAGGGCTTTCCAGCATTTTTCACCGGGGCCGTGCTCCATCCGAAGGGGATATTCAGTGCCTGGAGCTGAGCCTGCAGCTGTGGAATGGTTTGGGGTGAAGCGGAGGCGGAAGTAGTTGCTGCCGCTGTTGTTGACCCGGCTTGAAGGTTTTGCTGAGAAGAAGTCTGGGCTTCAGCAATGATCGCCTGCCTGAGGGTCGGTTCACGCCACAAACTGGTAGCAATGTAAACTGAGTCGACATTCAAAACTACGGCTAAAACAAAGCCGATGAGCAAGGCGACAATTTGCGTTTTGCGCTTATATGTGCCGGTCAGCCGGTCCATGCAATCGTTGAACCAGTTTTCGACACCGATGCGGGCAGTCCCAAGGGATTGTTCCGGATGGGCAACATAGGTCTCCATGCTTCGCAGCACTGCGGATAGGGATTCTTTGAGCTTGGCGCTTTCTGATTCAACTGCAGCGATACCCAGGCGGAGGCTGCTCATCCCCTGTTGTTGAACTGCTCCGGCGGATGCGGTGTTTTGTTTTTCGTTTACGAATTGATTGTAGTAGTTGTCCAGCTGCGGCATATTCATTTCGACCACATCCTGGACCTCGGGGTATTTTCCGGCATATTCCTGGATTTTCATTTTCAGTGAGTCCAGGGAACCGCTTCCAGCAGTTGAAGCATTGATCTGCTTGGCGGTCTCGACAACGCCAGTCCAGTCGTCCTGAGCAAGTTTCTGCAGATTCGGGTTATTCAGGCTGGCCAGCCTGGCATTGATTTGCGTCGTCAGGTTCTGGATGGGCGAAGCTTCCACGCCGATCTTAATGAGGATGTCAAAAAGTGCCAGGGCGAATTTATTGGCGGGAATGTAGGATGGATGGCGGGGCTTTTTTCCGGGTTTCTTTGCCGCTGGGTACAGGCTGGAGATCAAGGGATGAGCATACAGCTGCTGGGTCAAATTCGGGCTGCCCAACATTTGGCCGATGGTCGTCTCCAGTGTGTTCGCACGCCATTTGAATATGTTCCCGATCCACTCCTGGACAGACATCGCGGCGATGCTCAAGACCAGCCACATAAATACCAGGCCAATGCCGACTTCAAGGATTTCCTGTAGATACATGCTTTCCTCCTGATTGGGTTATCGAAAAGATTAATCAAAGTATATGAAAAAAAACCGACAATTACAAGCCTTTGGCATCGGCCGGGAAAGGATGTCGATTTCGGGTAATTGCGTAAATCTGGATAAGAATTGAACCAAGCGCAATCGCCGGAAGGATGATCAGACCCGCCTCGGGGCCGAAGCTGCCCCCGGTCCAGGCCACAGGCCCGCTGATGGTGATATGGGTAAGGTGGATAAAGTCCACGCCGCTGACGCTGAAGCCGAAGGCTGGTCCCTCGAAAAAATTCCAGCCAAGGTGCAGGCCAATGGACAGCCACAGCCTGCCGGTCCGCACGTAGGCAAAAGCCAGGAATATCCCGGCAAAGAATATTCCCAGGGCAGCTGTCCAGGTGGCATTTGGATTGGTCAAGTGTAAAACGCCAAATATGATGGATGAAACTACCACCCCCAAAAAAATGTTACTTCCACTGGCGATGGTCTGCAGTTGATACCCGCGGCAGAGCAGCTCTTCGTTCCAACCGGTCAGGATGAAGGCGAAAAAGATCAGCAGGGACCCTGCAATGACTGTCCAGGGCGGCTCGGATTGCCACAGAAATCCCTGGAAGTGAATCCAACCCAGGGCGGTCATGCTCCAATAGATCGAGCCCATCATCATGAAGGAGATCGCGAGGCCCACCAACAAGTCTCCGATCGCCCGGCCATCCCATTTAAAACCCAGGCTGACAAATGAACGTTTATCCAGGAACCGGCGGGCCAGAAAAACCGAGAGGGTGATAGCCAATAATTCACTGATCTCGCTGGCCAGAACGGTTCCGAAAGCGCTCAACCCCATCCTAAAAACAAGGTAGTAAGCGATCAAAATGATAAATGTGAAAAAAAGCAGAAAGAAAAATAGTAGGAGGGATTGGATCAGCAAACGCCAGAAGGCGCGCAGGCGCGGTTCCGAGGGAGACAGGAACATCTGACTCCAAAAGGATGATTTTTTCGCCGTCGGTTCGTTTGACATCATCCGCCTTTAAGATAAATTCCGGTCGGGTCCAATTCTTCCCGTAAAATTTTTAGTTCCTTCGCGGTTACCGGTTCGGTAAAGCGGGGCTCGGGTACACATTGCAGCCTCCAGCCTGTATTTTCAATTGCTTCCTGGACAGTTTTACCGGGATGCAGGGTGGTGAGGATGAGTTCACCGCTTTCGTCGGGTTCAAGGATGCCGATGTCAGTGACCACCGCCACCGGGCCCTTGCCGTGTACTCCGGTTTTGTCGCGCCTGCTCCTGCCATCCAGGTAGCCGGCGGAGGTCAGGAAGTCCACTTTCTCCGGGAAACGGCGTTTTTGATGGGGCGTCATGACGTAACAGCGATTGGCCCAGGCGGCAATCTCCTGAGCACCGCCCGATCCCGGCAGACGCACTTTGGGGTGGGTGTAATCGCGCCCGATGATGGTTGCGTTAATGTTGCCATACCTGTTGATCTGCGCACCGCCCAGGAATCCCACGTCCACATTGCCGCGCTGCAGGTAGTAGGCAAAGATATCGTACATGCTCACCACCGAGAGCGCCCCACTGACCAGGGTTGGGTCGCCGATCGAGAGCGGCAACCGGGCCGGCTCGGCACCAATGACTCCCGCTTCGTAAATCATGACTAGGTCCGGGGCGTGAGTCCGCTTGGCCAGGTTGCAGGCCAGGTTGGGCTGACCCACACCCACGAAAACAACCTCGCCATTCGCGAGCAGGCGGGCGGCGTTGACAATCATCAGTTCAGCAGAGGAGTAATTCTTGTTGTCCATGGATGCCGTGGATATTTAAACCTGTCACGAATGCTTATTTATTTGCCCGGCAGATCGTCTGATCCGCTGCTGGCCTCGCCAGCAGCGATCATTCTTCTCAGAATTCCGGCAGCACGCGGGATTAATATTCTCCATAGTTGACCACTGCACTCAACCTGGGTTTGACCGCGAGTCGCGCGTGCACGTCCTCTCCAAGTTTTTGCCAGTATTCTGACCGGTCTTTGACTCCAAACACCCATTCGTCAAGATATTTTTTTACTTCATCCGCAGATTCACTGATTCTGTCCCAGTTTAGATAAAATTCATTGTCGCGATCATAATAGCCCTGTGCATAGGAAGGATGGGAGGCATACGGGACCTGGCACACTGCGCTGACGATAAATCCGGGGATCATGGTGCGGTTCGGATCGGATCGGATTACAGATTCATCCACGATTTCCTCGGCGGTCAGGATCACGCGTTTGGAAGCAAACGCCACTTCCTTTTGTTCACCGAGGATGCCCCACAGGTGGGCGTTGCCCTCACGGTCAGCACGCTGCACATGGACAATCGCCACGTCCGGGTTCAGCGCGGGGACGACGACCACTTCCCTACCCGAATAAGGGTCGCTCACACGGCGGATGAGCGGGTTGGCACGCTCCAGGTCGGTTGCCGCGGTCTGGTTCATCGGCATGAAAGGCAGACCGGCAGCACCTGCCTGCAGGCGCGAGATCATGCCAAAATGAGAATACTCCTCCCATTCCAGCCTCCCCGCCTCGATTTCGGACCTGACGATGCGCAGGGATCCGACTCCTGGGTTGCCCATGTAGGAAAAGATCACTTTCCGGGCACAGCCGGCAGCGACCATCTGATCGTAAATCAGGTCCGGTGTGGCGCGGGCCAGCACCAGGCCGCGCTTGCCCTGGCGCATGATCTCGTGGCCTGCCGCAAAGGGAATCAGGTGGGTAAAGCCGGCCGCATAAAGGCAATCCTTATCGTGAACAAAGGTTGAGATGGCTTCAGCGAGGGGAAGGAGTTTTGTCATAGACCTGAATGCGTCCGCATGCGTGTGCTCATTTCTCCTTCCTTTCTTCCTTGCGCTGTTTTCTCCGCTCAAGGGATCGGCGGATCATGCCGAACCGTCCGCTGGACGGGCGCGGTACATTTCGACGGAACAGGTAACCGATGAAAAGGGCTGCTGCTCCGAGCAATAGAAAAAGAAAGGAAGGCTGCCTGCTGAAACCAGAGACCAGGAACAGGATCAGCAGGATAACACCGAGGAAAATGAAAAACGTGCCGATGCGCGGGGAATGTTGAGGTGGGATTTCCATATAGGAATAAGCAACAAGGGGCAGGGACGGCAGCCCGCCGCCCCTATCCCGGAAGCATTTATCCTTTATTTGATCAAGGTCTGAATCTGCTCATGCATGTAAAGCGGCAGGTAATAACGCCCGCCCGAGTTTTTGCCAGTAGCACCCGAACCTTTCCAACCGCCGAATGGCTGGAAGCCCGGCCACGCGCCGGTCGTGGCGCCCTGTGGACGGTTGGCGTAGCTCACGCCCGCTTCGATCTTATCGAAAAACCACTCGACTTCCTTGTCTGAGCCGTAGAATCCCGCCGTCAGGCCATAGTTGACGTCATTGGCGTGGGTCATCGCCTCGTCGAGGTCTTTGACCCGGGCCAGTGTGGTGATCGGCACGAACATCTCATGTTTCCACAAACGGTGGGTCAGAAGCAGGTCAGCCACCAGCGTCGGTTCGCAGAAGTAGCCCTTGTCGAAGCTGCCGCCGGTCTTGATGTTTCCGCCCGTCAGGCATTCCCCGCCAGCCTGGTTGATTTCCTTGATGAAGGTCTGGTAGTCCTGGTAGGAATTCCGGTTAATGACCGGACCCAGGAAAATATCCCGCTGGGTCGGGTCGCCGATGGCGAGCTTGCTCGTCAGGTCGACGAGCTTTTGGATAAACTTGTCGTAGACCGCCTCCTCGATGAAAACACGCGAAGCTGCCGAACACTTCTGTCCCTGCAGGCCAAAGGCCGAACGGAGGATGCCGGCTGAGGCCCGCTCCAGGTCGGCGTTGCGCGAGACGATGGCCGGGTTCTTTCCTCCCAGCTCGAGGACGATGGGCCGGACATAGCGTCCGCTGGCGTAGTCGCGGAACATCTTCATGCCGACGTCGAATGAACCGGTAAAGGTAACCCCATCGACCTCGGGGCTGTCCACCAGGGCCTGGCCGATCGTCCGTCCCGGCCCGGTGACAAAATTGCACACGCCCTCCGGCAATCCGGCGTCCCGGAAACACTCTGCCAGCAGGCGTACGACCCAGGCGGTGTCGGTGGCAGGCTTGATGATGAGGGTATTCCCAGCAGCAAGGGCCGCGCCGGAAGGCCCACCGGTCAGGGCGAAGGGGAAGTTGAACGGGCTGATCACCAGCCACACCCCGTACGGGCGCAGCATGGAGATGTTGCGTGCTTCATAGCCCACCAGCGGGTCCTTGCCCATCTCGAAGACATAACCATTGTTTTCTTCCATCTGGCTGCAGGCATAACGAACGAGGTCGGAGGTCTCGGCGATGTCCCCGAGTGATTCCATGCGGTTCTTACCGACTTCCAGGCATGCAGCAGATCCCATTTCCATCATGCGCTGGTCGATGTTATCTGCTGCCTTGCACAGCAGCCTGATGCGCTCCTGCCAGGGAGTGTGGCTCCAGGCGGGGAAGGCTTTGCGGGCAGCTGCCAGAGCCTGCTGGGCGTGTTTCTCGTTGCCTTTCTGCATGACTGCCAGCACCCAGTCGGTATTCACCGGCGAACGCCTCTCAAATTTTTCGTCTGCGAACACATCCCGGTTGTTGATGATCATGCCGTATTCTTTACCGAGACCTGCCTTGACCTTGGCGAGGGCTGCGTCGAACTGGGTGTGCAGCTCTTCGGGCGGGTTGAACATGGTTGCATAGGTCAGTTTAAATTTTGCCATAGGGGAGCCTCCTGTTGACCATGGGTAGTCATTTTGCCGGAATGAACGGCGAAGGTTAAATCCTAGTATAGCGTAGGAACCTACGCAAGTCAAAGAAAAAGTGCTGTTTTTATGCGGAAAAGAGGTCTGAACGCATTATGTGCTCTTGATTAAAATAGCAAGAAACGGATTGTTGCCTCTTCAGGGAGTCATATAATAGGCTCTCAGAAACCGATTATCGAGGCTAAGGTAGATGAAAATCAAAATCTGGATCGCCCTCCTTTTAGTCTATATCGTCTGGGGTGCTACGTATCTTGGGATCCGGTTCGCCGTGGAGACGATCCCGCCTTTTCTGATGGCTGGAACACGCTTTCTGCTGGCTGGCGCTGTCCTGGTCCTGTGGAGGCACTTTGCAGGAGATCCGGCTCCCTCTCGAAAGCAGTGTTTCAACGCGGTTGTGGTCGGCCTGTTGCTCCTTTTCGGAGGCAATGGGCTGCTCTCACTGGCCGAGACAAATGTATCCTCAGGACTGGCTGCATTGCTGATCGCTTCGGCGCCTTTGTGGATGACCACGATTGAGGCCGTCCTTCCTGGCGGCACGCGCCCGAACTGGTTGGGCATTCTGGGTCTTGTTATCGGATTCGGCGGGATTATCCTACTCGTCGCGCCTTCCTTGTTCGGCACGGGTCGGGCTGGCTCTCACCCATGGGGGATCATGACCCTGCTGGCTGGCGCCCTCTTCTGGTCCCTGGGTTCGATCTACAGCCGTCATGCGGAGCTGCCGCCTTCGTCCCTGCTCTCCACCGGGGTGGAAATGCTTGCCGGAGGTGTGGGTCTGTACCTCGCCGGGACGCTGACCGGCGAGTGGCACCAGCTGGTTCTGGCCCGCGTGACCGAGCGCTCCTGGCTTGGACTGATCTACCTGATCCTGTTTGGATCGATGGTTGGGTTCACCGCTTATGCCTGGCTGCTGCGCAACGCACCGGTCGCGCTGGTCGCCACCTATGCGTATGTCAATCCCCTGGTTGCCATTCTGCTCGGCAGCCTGTTTGCCCGGGAACTCCTGACCGGGCGCATCCTGCTTGCCGCATCGGTAATTGTTGGGTCGGTGGTGTTGATCAATATCTCTCGGCGTATCCAAGGAAGAGCTGTTTCAGCGGTGAACCTGGAGTGAAGTCTTTCAACCGGTTTCAAGGCGATCAGAAATCCGGTCCCGATCACAAGGATGCAGCCTACCAGGATGGCAGATACTTAGAATACTGGGCGATAGCCTGATATTTAAGTGACAAGACGAGTCGAATAAAAATTACCTTGGTGCCTCATGGAGGAGGGCGCGATTATTCCTGCCATCCCCATCTGGACGAAGATGCACAATATACTTAAAAGGGATCCCCAAACCTGTAAAGATTCCCCGACAAATGAACCTGAGACATTCGCTAATCAACTCAAGATGCTTCCCACTGCCAGGTATGTAATGATCACAATTAAAATAAAATATGCGACACTTCGAATGCCCGGAAACCATTCTTTATCATTCATCAGATGGTTCCATAATATAGGTTAAAATAACCAGGGTGTCTAGCAAATTATAGCAGAAGGGGGGAAAGGTTATATCGAGATAATCTATTGCCTGAGTTTCCTTTCCCATGGCTGGTAACAATCGTGCATCCAATGCGATGGGTTATTTATGGATCTGAAGTCTTTACAAAAAATTTCGCATTCTCAATTCCGCCTTCCCTATGCCAATCATTACCCTAACCACCGATTTCGGAGAACATGACGGATTTGTGGGTGTCCTCAAGGGCGTCATCTGGGGTATCTGCCCGGAGGCCCGTATTGCCGATATTTCCCCATACCATCTCCCCCCAGAACATCCTCGAAGGCGCCCTGGTGCTCGGCCGGGCCGCGCCGTTCTTTCCCGCAGGAACCGTTCATTTGGCTGTTATAGATCCGGGAGTGGGTACGGAACGACGGGCGATCGCGGCGCGGTTGGGGAAGACTTTTTTCGTCGGGCCAGACAATGGCCTGTGCACGCCTCTCCTTGAAGACGCAGAGGCGGCAGGCGAGGCGGTGGAATTCGTCAAGCTTGAAAATATGCGCTACTGGCTTCCGCAGGTCAGCCGAACATTTCATGGCCGGGATATCTTCGCTCCGGCCGCCGCTCATCTAGCCACTGGTGTCCCGCTCAAGAAATTTGGCTCTGCCATCCAGGACCCGCTGCGAGTGTCTTTGCCGAAGCCAGAAAAGACCGCCTCCGGCTGGCGTGCCCATGTTACCAGGATCGATAATTTTGGCAATCTGGCTACTGATCTTCCGGGGCTGGAGGTGGTCGGTAAGGAAGATATCATTATCCGGATCGGTAGCCACGAGCTGCGAGGCCTCGTCGAATTCTATGGACAGCGTCCGGAGGGTGGGCTGGTTGCCCTGGTGGACGGTGCGGGCTATCTCGAGATTGCGCTGGTCAACGGCAGCGCGGCGCGTCTCTTGGGTGTGCTCGTCGGATCATCGGTCGAGGTGATTTTTCACTCGTGAATGTGTAAAAAGGGGATGGACTCAGACGCATCTAGGTGGCGAAAGAAAAATTTCCTTTCGAAATGAAATCTCTGAGGACGGGCATCGGTAGCGGATCGATCTCCATGGTATAAAAATCCCGGCCATTCAACGGGCCGGGATCCGTGTCTACTTATGGGTGACAAAGGCTGCCCCGACCAGCCCGGCGCCGGAATGAACGGAAAGCCCTGGGGTTAATTCGGCGTAAAGGATTTCGTCCGGACAATCCAGTGCAGCGCGCAACTGGTTTTCAAATCTCAGGGCCGCCTCTGCTGCGCTGACATGGACGATGCTCATCCGTTCGATCTTTCGGGTTCCCACTTCTGCTGCGATGAGTTCGATCACCCGCTCCCAGGCTTTTTTCTGGGTGCGGACCCGTTCCAGCAGGTCGAGTTTGCCATCGCGAATGGTCACGATTGGCTTGACGTTCAGTGCATCAGCAATTCCTGCAGTAAGATACCCGACCCGCCCGCTCATTGCCAGGTATTTCAATGTAGCAAGGGCGGCGAACAGGTGGGTGCGTCCGCGCAGGTCTTCGGCGACGGCAACCGCTTCTTGTTTTGAAGCGCCTCGGGATATCGCTTCGGCGGCTGCCAGGATCATCAAACCTTGGCCCATGGTCAGGCTGCGTGTATCCACAACTGTGATGTCTTTCCCCGGCAACATGCTGGCTGCGCTGCAGGCTGCTGAGAAGGTGGCACTCACTTCGCTGCTGACCGTGAAGCAGAGGATGGTTTCTGCGCCTTCTTCAAAGGCAGCCTTATAAGCTTCCACGAACTGTCCCGGGGAAGGGGCGGCAGTCGTGGGTAATTTCCCGGATTGATCGATCCTTTCAAAGGTATCCACGTCGTCGATGTCGTAAACAGCCCGAAAGGATTCTTCCCCAAACTGGACGATGATCGGCACCTGGGTGATATGATGTTTTTTGGTTACCCCTGTCGGCAGGCTGGAATCGGTATCCGTGATAATTGCAATCTTGTTCATGCGTCCCTTCCCTCAGGAATAATTTATATACATTAACAACCCAGCCAACACCAATGGTTGCGTGACTGTTCCAAATTTGGTAAAGCATCGACCAAGGGGCAAGGAATAACGGGGAAGGAAACTGGCGAGCCTGGATCAGGCGAATAAGGTAGCCAAATCCAGGCCTGAATTGAGGTGATTGCCACAGTGGGCAATCAGGCGGCTGACGTTCAGGGCGGACTGATCGCGTTTGTAGCCCCGCATGGTGCGATAGCGTTCCTTGATCCACCAGCCGATGGCGCGTTCGCAGGCATTATTGGTGCCATCCAGGAGAGGGGTTCCGGCCGCATCTTTCCAGGTGCGGTAGAAGGTCAAGCGCGGCCAGAGGTTCCAGCGGTCGAGGAAGAGATTGCGGAGGCGGTAGGCGAGGCTGGCGGTGGCGCCTTTGGTAGGGGCAGGCGCCATGGCATAACGCTCATACATCGCTTGAACTTCCGCCTGTTGGTCAGGCTGGCGGGAATGGATCAGCTCCCCCAGGCGGCGCAGATCCTCCAGGGCCTGGGAAGCTTGGATGTGCAGTTCGGCCAGGGAAGGATCCCGTCCCAGCTGGATGGCCTGGCTGAGGCTGGCGATCAACTCGTCCGTGTTGCGGCCGACATGGCTCTTGCACACCTGATGGAACAGCCCACTGTCATCCGCAGCAGTTTTCAACGCATCTGCATCATCCGTGACCAGGGTGTGCGCCCCGACGCTCTCGGCGATTGGCTCGATCCACTTCTGCAGGGTCTGCGCATCTTCGGACTCCAGCTGGTCAATGCTCAATACCCAGCCTGTCAATGGATCCACCGTCACCCCCAGGCTCAGCCATTTCCCTTTACATTTCACACTGGTCAGGTCGGCTCCCAACGCTTTCGTCCGATACCCCTGCAGCAGCTCTTGCTGCTTCAATCCCGGCACCACCTCCGCAGCCGCCTGTAGGCTGCGATACACACTACTCTTGCTCAGATTTACCCCCAGGGCTTCCAACATGATCACCACCGCCCCGTAGCTCAAGCCCAACAGGTACAGCATCACCGCCATCCCTTTCAGCCGCTGTGAGACCTGTGCTGCACTCACTCCCTGGGGATACACCCGGAACGTATGCCCGCACCACAGACACTTGTATCGCCGGGCTTTCACCGTCTCGTACTGGCTATCGCGCACATTCTTCTGGACCTCCTGCATGGGGAAGAAGTGCTTGCCCGGGCAGCCGGGATGAGGGCAATGCTCCGGTTCTATATAGGTATCGGGATCAACTCTTGGTAAAATCAACTTGAGGCGCATGGTGCTGATGTGCCTTTCTGTATGGATTTCCGGGACAATTCACAGTTGCTCCGGAAATCCTTTTATACCACCCAATTTACCAATCTTGGAACAATCACATGGTTGCTGGATTATTGACAAATTTACCTGGAGTGGTATAATTCAAATATACCCCCCCCAGGGGGGTGGGGTAGGAGTGTGAAAAATGAAAAATGAAGAGGCAATGAAGCGACTCAAGATCGTGCAAGGACATCTCGGCGGTGTTATTCGCATGATGGAAGAAGAGGCGTATTGCATTGACGTAATCCGCCAGATCCAGGCGGTGGAGGCGGCCCTGAACAAGATCAGTGCGGCCATCCTTGAAAACCACCTGAATTCGTGTGTAACGACAGCAGTTCGCGGCGAAGATCCCGTTGAGCGTGAGCGGGTTTTGAAAGAGATCACCGAAGTATTCGAAACCGCAACAAAGGTGTAGCGAAAATATATATCTATCTATATGAAGGAGTGAACCATGACTACCGTTACTTATTCCGTGCCGAACATTTCCTGTGAGCACTGCGTCCACACCATCCAAACCGAGCTGGCGGATGTGAATGGGGTCAAGTTGGTCAAGGCGGACCTGGCGACCAAGAAGGTCGAGATCGTTTTCGAAACTCCGGCAAGCGAGGACAAGCTCAAGTCACTCCTGGCCGAAATCAATTACCCTGTTACCGTATAGTTTTATCCGGGGCAGATCCCTGCCCACCTGATTTTCCATGGCTTGACCGGTATAGTAATGCCTGACACAAAACAACTCACCCTTCCCGTGACTGGGATGACCTGTGCCAATTGCGTCGCCACCATCGAGCGCAACCTGAAGAAACTGGAGGGTGTGCGTACCGCGGTGGTAAATCTGTCCTCCGAACGCGCTTCAGTGGAGTTTAACCCCGACCAGGTCGGACTGACCGACCTCGTCGCGCGTGTCGAGCGCGCCGGCTACGGGATTGCAACCGGTGAGGCAAACCTGGTCATCCAGCACCTGTCGGACGGCAGTGATGCCCGCCGTCTTGAAAAGGCGGTTGGTGCCCTCGAAGGCGTGCTGGAGGTTTCAATCAGTCTGGCCTCTGAACAGGCACGCGTGAAATACATCCCGACCGTGATCAGCCAGTCCGAGATCCGCGCGGCCATCAGCCGGGCTGGATTCACGGCAGTCGAGCTCGGAGGCGAAGGGGAAGATGCCGAGGCCAAGGCCCGCCAGCATGAAATTGATGAACAGCGCCGCCTGCTCATCATCGGCCTGGCATTCACCGTGCCACTGTTCCTGTTTTCGATGGGCCGCGATTTTAACATTCTGGGATTGTGGGCCCATGCACCCTGGGTGAACTGGCTGATGGGTTTAGTCGCCACGCCGGTTCAATTCTATGTAGGTGGCCAGTACTATGTCGGGGCATATAAATCCCTGCGCAATCGTTCGGCAAATATGGATGTGTTGATTGCCATGGGATCGTCGGTAGCTTATGCTTATTCCATCATCATTGCTGCCGGCCTCATTCCCGGCCATGTATACTTTGAAACGTCTGCGGTCATCATTACCCTGATCCGCCTGGGCAAGTTCCTGGAGGCGCGCGCCAAAGGGCGCACAAGCGAAGCGATCAAGAAGCTGATCGGACTGCGCGCCAAGACTGCCAGCATCGTCCGGGATGGGCGCGAGATGGATGTCCCGGTTGATGAAGTACGGGTGGGTGACCTGGTGCTGGTCCGACCCGGAGAGAAGATCGCGGTTGACGGCGTGGTGGTGGATGGGCGCTCGGCGGTTGACGAGTCGATGCTGACAGGCGAGTCGCTGCCGGTTGAAAAAGGACCCGGGGACCAGCTCATCGGCGCTACCCTTAACAAGCTGGGCCTGCTCAAGTTTGAGGCGACCAGGGTCGGAAAGGAAACCGCCCTGGCGCAGATCATCCGCCTGGTCGAGGAAGCCCAGGCCAGCAAAGCCCCTATTCAGAAGCTGGCCGACCGGGTGTCGGCGGTTTTTGTCCCTGCTGTACTTGCCATCGCCGCGCTGACATTTTGCGCCTGGTTCTTCCTCGCCCCGTCCGACCCGGCTGTCTCGCAGGTCACCCGGGCGCTCATCAATATGGTGGCCGTGCTGGTCATTGCCTGCCCGTGCGCCATGGGGCTGGCCACGCCAACCGCTGTGATGGTTGGCTCAGGTAGGGGCGCGGAGCTGGGCATTCTCTTCCGCAGCAGCGAAGCCCTGGAACGGGCCGGCCAGGTGAGTGTTGTCATCCTTGACAAAACCGGGACGGTGACCAGGGGCCAACCGGCAGTGACCGATTTGAAGACCGGGAATGACCGCCAATGGGCCGAAGAGGATATACTCCGCCTGGCGGCTTCGGTGGAAAAGGGCTCTGGACATCCGCTGGGTGAGGCCATCTGGGCAGAGGCCACACGGCGCGGTCTGGCACTCGTCGAGCCAGTTGGTTTCAAGGCCGAAGCGGGCGCCGGGGTCGAGGCCGAGGTGGATGGCCATCAGGTAGCGGTCGGTAATTTGCACATGATGCAGTCACGCCGATACTCGCTGGATGGGCTGGCGCAGGAGGTGGATCGCCTGCAGTCTGAAGCCAAGACAGCCATGCTGGTTGCGGTGGATGGGGAAGTATGCAGTGTGATCGGAGTCGCTGACACCCTCAAGGATGGATCGAAAGAAGCCGTTGATGACCTCCATGCCATGAGGCTGACGGTTGCCATGATCACCGGGGATAACCGGAAAACCGCCGAGGCCGTTGCAAAGCAGGTTGGCATTGATCTTGTTCTTGCGGAAGTCCTGCCGGAAGGGAAGGCTGCCGAGGTCAAACGGTTGCAATTAGGAGATGGTCAAGCCTCCCATCCTAAAATCGTCGCCATGGTTGGCGACGGCATCAATGATGCCCCGGCTCTTGCTCAGGCTGATGTAGGCATTGCCATCGGCACGGGTACAGACGTGGCTATGGCTGCCGCCCCGGTCACGCTGATCAGTGGCGATCTGCGGGGTGTGTCGCGGACTATTTCCCTCTCCCGCAGGACGCTGCGTACGATCAGGCAGAACCTGTTCTGGGCATTTATCTATAACGTGATCCTGATTCCGGCGGCAGCATTTGGGTTTCTCAACCCGATGCTGTCTGCAGGGGCGATGGCATTCAGCAGCGTTTTTGTGGTGAGCAACAGCCTGCGGCTGCGCAAGGCGAGGGTAGAATAGTTTTATGCCCCATTATTTTTCTGTTGAAGAGGCGAATGCCGCCTTGGAAAAAATTCGTCCGTTGATAAAAGAAATCCTTGAGATTCGCGAGACTATCCTCAGGCAGCATCCAGAGAAATGGATGCTGGTCGAAAAGGTGGCTGGGAACGGAGGCAGTCCGGAGGCCAGTCGGCTGGTCGAGGACTTTGACCGGCTGGATCGACTCGTCCACCGGCTACAGGCGACCGGCGTGATTCTGAAGGACATCAACACTGGTTTGATCGATTTCCCGGCGAAGCGTGGGGATAGGGAGGTTTACCTGTGCTGGCAGTATGGTGAGCAGGAAGTAGCCTTCTGGCACGAAATCGAGGCGGGTTTTGCCGGGCGCCAGCCCATCGAGTCATTTTGAGCTACCGGAATATTAACCGTATCGAAAAATATCCCTGCACTGGACCCCGGCGGGGATATTGGTCATCCTCCAGTCAAGGAAACATCGATCGTTGAAAGGATGAATATGGATCTGTCTTTACCCGAAAACCTGCAAGTGATCGATCACCTTCTGACCACCACGCGCTCCGTTCGTCGGCGCCTGGATTTCTCCCGCCCGGTGGAACCCGATTTGATCCGCAGCTGCCTCGAGATCGCCGTGCAGGCGCCCACTGCCTCGAACAACCAGAACTGGCATTTCCTAGTCGTCAGCGATGGACAGAAGCGCAAGGAAATTGCCGGCCTATACCGAAAATCCTTCTCTGCCTACATCGTCCAGTCGACCGTCGGTGCAGTCAAATCGGCGCTCAGCCGGAAACAAGGGCCGCGTCCGGACCTAGGCCAGATGGCCCGAGTTCGGCCGGTCATCTAAATATCTGGCCGATCACCTGCACGAAGTGCCTGTTTTTATCATCCCCTGTTTCGAAGGGCGAGTTGAAAATGAGCCGCTTGCCAGCCAGGCCGCCCATTATGGGTCTATCCTGCCCGCGGCCTGGTCGCTGGTGCTGGCGTTGCGGGCGCGTGGCGTCGGCGCTGCTTGGACGACCCTGCACCTGGTTTACGAAAAGGAGGCAGCCCAGATCCTCGCTATTCCCGGGAACATTACCCAGGCGGCGCTCCTGCCGGTTGCGTATTTCAAGGGAGAGGATTTCCATCCTGCTGAACGACTGCCAGCCTCCACGTTCACGCATTGGGATTCCTTGTAGTTCAGCGATCCTAGGCAACGTTTTTTTTATTAAGCAACTGAATTTGAATATTGGGCTTATAAAACCCTTCCCCATTGGGTAGGTGTATTTTTATCATCCTCGCCTTCCAGAAAGGAGAAATTGTGCCAGGAGGAATTAATAAAACTTTTAGAAATCAAAAGATATAGCTGGCGATTGTTCGTGCAGTATCAATTCATTTTGGCCTATTTGCGGAACGCCTGCAAAGTCTCCAGGTAATCGTCGGGGCGGCCTATGTCGAAGCGCCTGCCGTCGACGAGCAAGCCGGCGAAACCCTGCTCCTGGCGCAGGCGGTCTAGCGCGGAGGTTAGCTGAAACTCGCCGCGTTCACGTACATTGTTGTCAATGTGTTCCTTAAGAGTGTCGAACAGCTCCGGAGTGAGGATGTATTGGCCGAAGATGGTCAAGTAGTCCCCTTCAGGCAGGCCGGGCACGCGCAGGTTCGAGCGGGCGTAATCCAGGGTTGGCTTTTCAGCAAATTCGGTGATGTTGAGCAGGTGCTTCTCCTCCAGCCAGACTCCGGTTACAGCTCCGAAATTGCCGAGTTCGTCCTCCGGGGTGAGGCGCATGCCAACGATGCTTGAGCCATGCCGCTGATAGGCTTCCAGCAGTTGGCGGGCACAGGAGACTTCCGAGTTGGAGCGGTAGATGTGGTCGCCGAGCATTAACAGGAATGGTTCATTACCCACTCCTTCGCGGGCGCAGTAAACGGCATGGCCAAAGCCTTCCTGTGCCGTCTGGATGGCGAATGTGACATGCCGTCCGATTTCCAGAAGGCGGCGGGAATATTCCTGGAAGGACGGGGGCAGCTTGTTGTAATTTTCAATCGAGATTTGATCGTGGAATAAGGCGCTGAACTCGTCCAGGTCGTTTTTCTGGACGATGATGATCACCTCGTCTATGCCCGCCTCCAGGGCTTCCTCGACGATCAGGAGGATGGCCGGCTTGGCGATGCCATCGCGGTCCACGATGGGGAACAATTCCTTCTTGGTCGCCTTCGTAGCTGGAAAGAGACGCGTCCCGAACCCGGCTGCAGGGATGACTGCTTTACGCACCCGCTGTTGGGGGGTGATGGTCAGTTTCAGGCCGGGGAGATTTAAGTCGCGTTCAAGGATCTGGACCACAGCCTGCTGGTCGGCCTGGCTGCGGCAGACGAACTGTGCCGTACCATCCCCCTGCGAGCCGACACCCTTTCCGCCCCATATGTGTTGCTTTAATGGGTCATAATTCAGAACGCTATGCAGAACAGGCGAATTCAGTTCTTCCGGGCAGGCGGGGGCGGCGTAGCGGTCGAAAAATGTCTGGGCTTCGGACATCAAGGTGCCCAGTTTTTGGGCGTCCGAGTCATGCAGGGCGTCGATTGCTTGGTTAACGATGCGTTTGTTGATCGGGCCCAGCAGTTCTTGTACTCCGCGCTCCACCTCATTCTCGGCGAATGGGTAGCAGCGGTTCAGGCGGTTTAGGATTTCCATTGTGTCTTTTTTGGCCTGTAAATCAACGAGGACAAAAAATAGTGGCTGATTAACCTGCAACTCGGTTGTCTCCAGCCGGTCGCCGTCGAAGGTCATCAGCACCGGCCGTTTACCGAAGGCGCAGCCCTGATCCATGCGACCGCAGCGCGAGGGGGTGGCGATCTCACCCTGGTAGGCCAGCTCCATCTCGCCGCGCGTGGTTAGCTTCAGATCATAGATACGGTTAAATGCCCGGGCAGTCAGAACGCAAATGGCTGCGCTGGACGATAGCCCTTTCCGAATCGGGAGGTCGGTTTTGTAATTGTCGATGACCAGGCCGCGTACGTGATAGTTCGTCAGCACCTGGTAAGCCACCCCGGCGATGTAGCTCCAGAAATCGCCCTCCTGGGCTTCTTTAAGCAGGGCCTGGGGCTCCATCGGAATTTCGTGAGGCCCATCTTTTTTCCCATCCGGTGCGGTGGAGGTCAGGATAAGCGAGGTCGGGTGAGGGGAGATCTCAGCATAAATGTCCTGGTCCGTCCCCGTGATCAGGGTATAGCCTTTCTCGATTTGGGCGTTAATGCGCCGGTAGCCGCCAGCCCAGTCGGAGTGTTCGCCAACCAGGCAGATCCTACCTGGAACGAAGATTTTCATGGGTGGAATCCTTTCAATTTGAGGGCTAAAATCATTTTATCATCCCAGAGTGATAATCGAGAAGCGGGAAATGCTTAAATGACCGTTCAGCCTGCGCCAGGAAACCTGTTCCGACCCGGCAATCTGCGCGAGGACAAAATTATTTGCTGCTATTCAGGAAAGCTTGCTGGAGTAGAACCGGTCGAGTTCTTATCCAAGTTGGGGGCCGATTTGCTTATTATTATATGAGAGAGGCAGCCAGGGCTATTTGTTCTGGGCAGCCATTTTTCGATAGTACTGATGGTGTCTTGTGATATCATTTAATGATTAATATAATGCCTCATATCGAAGCTTGACTGATCTCTGTCAACACCTCACGATAATGCTTCCGGATTTTCGCAGGCCCTCCGGTAGATCAATACACCCATCAGCCGGCCATGATCAGGTAAGCCCTCAATCCAATTTACTTTTTTGATCGCGGCGGGACGATTTGGATCGCGCGGATCCTCTGGCCCATTTTTGAGGAGAATGCCATGAACCGAAAATTGATTTCACCGACCCTGATGCTCGTCCTGGCCACGTTGTCCTGCAGCATTCCCGGCGGTGGCACGCCGACGGTAACATCCGTCCCCGCACCGGCCACCCCTACTCCGACTGCCCTCGTCACGTCCACCCCCACGCCGGTCGTTTCAGCAACGCCCACCTCCACGCCGACCGGGGTTGCTGTTCCCCCGCTGACACCGGACATGCTCCGCAACGGCACCTACTTTGCCCCGTTCTATGCCCGCACCGTCACGCTGACCAACGGTTCCTACACCGAAGGTTCAGGTGTCACCTATTATTCCGTTCAAATGCTCAGTATCTACGCGCTCGGCGACCTGAACGGCGACGGAGTAGCCGATGCGGCCATCCTCCTGGTCGAGAACGGCGGTGGGAGCGGCCAGTTTGAATCGCTGGTGGTAGTGGTCAACGCAGGCGGCTCGATGCATCAGGTTGGTCAGGCCGAGCTCGGCGACCGCTACATCATCAACACAATAGCGATCACCTCGGGCAAGGTTGTCCTGGATATGGTGGTGGATGGTCCTGGTGATCCGCTGTGCTGCCCGAGCCTGCCGGAGGTGCAGACTTACCGACTGGTGCAGGGCCAGCTGTGGCTGTCCCGCCAGACCTCCCAGGTATCGGGAGGTGCGCAGCGCGCCATAAACATCAGTACCCCGGCAGACCTGGCCTCGGTCAGTTATCCCTTCACGGTGAGCGGCAGCATCACCCTTACTCCCCCTGGGAATACCCTGACTTACCGCATCTATCTGCCGGATGGGACCAAGGTCAACGAGTCACCGGTGACGGTAAGCGCTGCCTCACCCGGAGGGCCGGGGACTTTCAGTTTTCCCATCAACCTGACCATGGCGGGGATCAGTGGAACGATCATCATCCAGGTATTGGACCTCATCGACACGGACACACCCACGCCGGATATGGATTCGGTGGTGCTGACCACTAATTCTGGCGGTGCCACACCGCCAGTCCCAGCGGCCTTCTTTACCCCTCACCTCAATGCCTACTGCCGTTCCGGTCCGGACCCGATCTTTGAATCGATCGCCCTGGCAATGAAGGGTCAGACTTATCCGATTGATGGGCGGAACCAGGAGAACACGTATTACCTCCTGTTTTTGACATCTCAGCAGGAATGCTGGGTCCTGCAGAGCGCCGGGGAGGCGTCAGGAGACCTTTCTAGCATCCGGGTGATGCTGCCGGTTCCTACACCGACTCCTACGCCCCAGTCGGTGAATTGTTCCCAATTTGTGGATAAGAATTCCTGTGATGCAGTGCTTGCCTGCACCTGGACGCAGCTCAACGATAAAGCCGGGGTTTGCACGAATAAATAGGGAGCATCGCCGGAAGACCTGATTTCCCCTACCTGCAAAGCGCTCCAAAAACCGGGGCGCTTTTGTATTGAGTTGAAACAGGGGCATCGGTTTGTTTTAACCGCCTCGATGGATAAAGTTGGATTTTGGAAAGATGAAATGGATTCCCTTCTTTAATCAATACGGATATATGCAATACCCGCCGTTCTAACGGCGGGTATTGTGAGCAGCGAGTGCACTTTTGACTGCCTGCGATCATTCGGATTGTCTTTCCTCATTGATCTTTTTGTTCTGATTGCTGAAACCCAAAATGAGCATGATCACGCCCATGCCCATGACGAAGATCGGGCCGATCATCTGGACCAGCCAGAAATTGGAGATGAGGATGAAAGACGAGGCCGCCACGCCGACCCCAGCCAGAGCGCAGAAGCCTGCCCCGATGATCGCCAGATTGCGAAGGTGCCGGGTCAGGCCGATGATCAGCAGGGCCAGCCCGAGCGCCAGGGGCTCGATCACCCACAGTACCGCCCAGGTGCCCCACAGGTGCGTCAAGGCGCAGAAGCCCAGCAGCAGACCGTTGAAAAGAACCAGGAAAGCCGGGATGAGCAGCCAGATGATTCGCATCCATATGGCCATGAAGAGAAATGCCAGCCCGACGGAGAGCACCTCCAGCGGCCAGAGAATGCTCCACAGGCCCCAATTCCCGGTAAGGCTGCAGATGAGCAGAATGAAGCCGGTCGTCAGCGCGGGCACCCCCGGAATCATCAGCCCGGCCAGGCCGCGGACCTTGGGGAAGAAGAAAGGCGGCATGACGAAGAGCATCCCCGCCGCAATGACGAACAACGGCCACAGCTGGAAGGTGCGCAGCAATGCCAGCCCACTGGCAGATAGGAGCAGATTCCCGACCAGGGCGAATGCACCCAGTGCGAGCAGGAAAATGCCGATGAAGAGTGAAGCTTTCTTTTCCATATTGTCCTCCTTGGACAGTTAGAGTTGCGGACAAGCCGCGTGGAATAGAACCCTGGGAGTTATGTTTTTACCCATGGGGGATTTTTGGATTCGGTTGGTCGAAGTGGCCGGGGGTTAGTGACCCAAGACCGAGAGTACAGATGAAGCGATTAATAAACCGATGAAGAAGATAAATGCCAGAGCAGCCATGACGAGGCCGATGCGCCGGCTGGCCCAAAGCCCTGCGCGTTTGTGATTGGATAGCCAGAAGGTACCCAGGATCGAGCCGGCGATAAGGATCGGTTCAAGCGGCCAAAGGATGGCCCACTGAGACCACAAGCCGGTCAGGGAAAAATAAGCCATGATTAAGCCGTTGCCAAAGGCGAGTCCACCTGGGATAAGCAGCCAGGGAGTGGCGAGGCTAGCCATAAGGGACGAAAGCAGAAACGCGACCAGCATCAATTCAATGGGCCAGGCGCGGCCGAATGTCTTCCAACCGACGATTCCACTGGCCCAGATGGCACACAGGTTGGCAAAGATAAGGACGAGAACCGAGCCAATGACAGCCTGGCCTACGTAGCGCGGGCGGATGTCCTCGTCCGTGACGATGGACGGCGGTTTGAAGAGCGTACGGAAGGCAGTTGTGCTGATCTTATCCGGCAGACCTTCGAATTCCGGGTGTGAAGGTGTCTCCCGTTCGGGTTTTTGCTTGATTGAGGTGTCAGTGTCCCCGGAGGCAAAGGCACGGTCGGCGATGCTCTCGCGAGATTTTCCCGAGTAGACTGCAACGGGAGCAGGAGGGGAGGATGGCTTGTTGGCAGGCAGCGGCAGTGAGAATGTCGCCGGTATTTCGATCCCGACTTCCCCCGCAGCTTCCTGTAAAGCCGCGTTCATCTCTGCGGTATTCTGGAAGCGGTCTTCAGGCTGCTTGGCCAGGGACTTAAGCGCGACCCGTTCGAGAGGTTCGGGGATGGAAAAGTCGAAATTGCGCGGCAGCGGCAGTGGATCGTTGATGTGTTTCATCAGGATGGCCAGCGGCGTATCCGCATCGAACGGGACTCTGCCTGTGAGCATTTCGTAATAAACGATCCCGAGCGAGTAGATGTCGCTGCGCGCATCGCAGCGACCGGTCAGACCCTGTTCGGGTGCCATGTAGCTCAGTGTACCCATCAGCGCACCTGAAATCGTGTAATGGGTTGCCCCGACGATCTGGGCAATGCCGAAATCGGTCAGCACTGCCTCACCATGGCGGGTAAGCATGATGTTGGCCGGCTTCAGGTCCCGGTGGATGATGCCTTCCCCATGGGCATAGCCCAGGCCGGACAGGACATCGCTTAGGATGCGCAGCATTTCGCCTATGGGCATATGCTCTTCGGTGGTCCGGTAGGCATTCAGATAGGCCTTAAGGGTATTCCCCTCAAGCAGCTCCATGACCATGAAATACAGGCCGTCCTGCATATCGAAGTCGTAAACCTGGACAATGTGCGGGTGGCGTAAAGCAGCTACTGCGCGGGCCTCACGGCTGAAGCGGGCCAGGAATTCCTTTTCCTCCACCAGGTCTGAGCGTAGTACCTTGATTGCCACGTAGCGGTCGAGCTGCGAGTGGTAGGCTTTGTAGACCTGCGCCATTCCACCGCGGCCGAGCGGCTCGAGGATGCGGTACTTGCCCAGGGATTGGCCTTCAAGCGAGGTGAGTGCCATGTTTTTCTTCTTGCGTTTTATGACGGCCATAGGTTTCATCTGTCACAGATGATACCCTAGAGGGCCGGTTTCAACCTATTCACAGGCTAACCGCAGGCCATAAAGTGGTCATGAGCAGGCGATCAATCACAATCTGTCTTTCCGGACTGCTGGGGGGATCGATTGAAAATAAAGAGAGGCAAAGGGAGTTAGGGCCATTTTAATGGTTAGACTGAAGATGAAATTTTAGGTCAGACGAATATGATTTTCTGCAACAGCCAGCGAACTCAGGCTGCGACCAGTTTATACCCCAATCCCCGGACGGTCAGTAATAACTGCGGATTGGCAGGATCCATTTCAATGTGGGTGCGCAACCGGCGCACCAGGTTTTCGATCTGGTAGTCGAAGATCCCGCCCGCCTCATATTCAGGCCAGACGGCGTGGCCGATATCATCCTTTGAGCAAACCTGGCCGCGGCGGTCCGATAGATAGGAAAGCAGCAGGAATTCCTTGGGGGATAGGGAGACCAGCCGGCGATTGAGGCGGACGACACCGGCTGGGAGGTCGACTTCCAGCTCCGGGAAGGGTGTCTCACGCGAGGTTACATCCGGGTCGTGAAATTGGAATGTGACGTCCCCGATCATGATGCTGTCTCCGTCACGCAGTTCGACGGGGCTCAGCAGGCGTTCATCGTTGAGGAAGGTCCCGTTCGTACTGCTCAGGTCCTCCAGGAACCAGTGACGGCCTTTGCGGTAGATGCGGGAGTGTTCGCGCGAGACCCGGTTGCTGGTGATGACGATGTCGGTTTCGAGAGCTCGCCCGATGGTGACCGACTCGGACTGCAGGCGGTGTTCCTGTCCGTTCAAGTCAGTCAGAAAGGGAGCAGGTGGATTCGAGATCATTCCATTTCCTTAATATATCAAGTATAGCATGAGTGGTTTGGAAATTATCCACTAAAACGAGAAGCTTCCTTCCGGCCATTGGATTTGGGGTGACCGGTAATAATTGATGCCCATGGCGGCCAGCCGGGGGCCGTGTTCAGCGAGTCTCCCTCTGTAATCCAGCCAGTTCCTTTTTTCCCTGGGTGTCCAGCCGATTTCAGCGATTCCGATTAGTCGCGGGAAGATCATATACTCCAGGTCGTCGACCGTCGCGGTTGTTTCCGTCCACATCGGCGCCTCGACTCCCAGGACGGACTCTTTTGGCAGCTCGGGGATGAAAGTCGTTGGGTCCCAGCCGTAGGCATCCTGCACTTCGGTCAGGCTGCCGGTCCAGCTCAGCCCGAGAGGAGTGGTTGCATCGTATTTGATGTCCAGGTAGGTCTTGGAGGCGGGGGACATAATCAGCTTGTTCCCCTGGGCAGCCGCCTTGAGCGCCCACTCGCCGTTCACCCAATACTGGACGAGAGTATCCCGCAGGAGGTTGCCTTTGGCAATCTCCTCCCAGCCGATCGCCTTTTTTCCAACCGATTGAACGATCTTTTGCACCCGTTCTACAAAAAGCCGGTAATCGGTTTCGGGGGTGGAATGGGCTTCATCACAACCAATATGGATGTAGGGTCCCGGCGTCAGGGCGGCGATTTCACGAAGCACATCCTGGATGAATTTATAGGTGATCTCGCTGGAAATGGAGAGGGAACAGAATCCAACGTCCCTCCCGGTGTACAGCGCAGGTGATTTGCCGGAAGAGTTTAGTTCAGCATAAGATGCCAGGGCAGCATTGGTGTGTCCCGGCATGTCCACTTCCGGGATGAGAGTGATATAGCGGGAGCGGGCGTATTCGACCAGATCGCGGTATTCCGCCTGGGTGTAGAAACCGCCCGGGTCGCCGTTGATGGCGGTGCTGCCGCCAATTTTGGCTAAATTCGGCCACGAGTTGATCACCAGCCGCCAGCCCTGGTCGTCGGTCAGGTGCAGGTGCAGGATATTGAACTTGTAATAAGCCAGCTGATCGATATAGCGCTTGACATCATCCACTTTGAAGAAATGCCTGGCCACATCGAGCATCGCCCCGCGCCAGCTGTAAAGCGGCATATCGCGGATGACCCCGGTCGGAACGCGCCATTGGACGGACTGGCGGGTTCCCATTTCGATAGCGGAGGGGAAAAGCTGGCGGATGGTCTGGATCCCATGGAACAGGCCCGCTGGCTGCTTTGCAATAAGCGTCATCCGTTCCGGCTCCACGCGCAGTTCATACCCTTCCTCTCCCAGCGCTGTGTCCAGGCGGGAGATGGTCAGGAAGATGCTTCCCCGGGGAGCCGTCCCCGTGGCAGCCTGAACCATGAGGTGGTATCCGGTTGCCCGGCCCAGTTTCTCGGATAAATTTCGCCCGATCCGGTTGATTTCATCATTGCTCGGAGTCAGGCTGATGACTGCCTCGGATGTCAGCGTGTATGTCCCGTTGCCGGGTACGATTGAGGCAGGGAGGGGAATGAGATTCTTCATAAAGATTCCTTATTCTTCCATCGATTGGGATAGGATAAAATGAATTGGCCGTCGAGGTCGGATGAATTCGCTTCCTAGATAAATCATACTATCGAATGTCGAAGCCAACAATGGATTTTTTCTAATTTCGTCAGGTCAAAATCTGGATTGGGGGTGGAGAGTAAGGTGTATACTTGGGCTTTAAATCTTCAGGAGAATGATCACGTGAACAAAGGCATCTGGTATGCGCTTGGGGCGTATATCCTCTGGGGGCTGTTCCCTGTTTATTGGAAAATCCTCGAAAATATTCCGGCCCTCCAGCTGCTAGGGCATCGGATTATCTGGTCCTTCGTGTTCGTATCCTCAATCATCCTGGTTACCAGGCAGTGGAAAACCTTCCGAAAGATCGCCTTGACCAGGCCGATGCTGCGCATTTATAGCGTGGCTGCCATTCTGATCGCCATCAACTGGCTGACCTACGTCTGGGCAGTGGGTGCCGGGTTTATTATCGAGACAAGCCTGGGCTATTTTATCAATCCGCTGGTGAGCGTGCTGCTGGGAGTCCTTTTTCTGCATGAACGGCTGCGCCCAGTGCAATGGGTCCCGCTCGGGCTGGCCTCCGCAGGCGTTCTTTTCCTGTCATTTGTGTATGGGTCGTTCCCCTGGATTTCCATCACGCTGGCGATCTCCTTCGGTTTATACGGGCTCGTAAAAAAAACCGCTCCACTCGGTGCATTGCACGGAATGACGATGGAGACGGGCATCCTCTTCCTTCCAGCCCTGGGATATCTGATCCTGATGGGCGTTACCGGACATGGGGCTTTTCTGCATGTCAGCCGTGTGCAGGACCTGATGCTCCTGGGAGCAGGGCTGGTAACGACGATCCCGCTGCTGCTGTTTGCTTCTGCTTCCCATCGCATCCCGCTGACGATGATGGGCGTACTCCAATACATCAACCCGACCCTGCAGTTCCTTCTCGGCACGCTGGTCTATCATGAGCCATTTTCGTATGAAAGGTTGATCGGGTTCGGGATCGTCTGGTTCGCACTGATCCTTTTTGGGCTGGAGGGGTTCTATACCAGGAGCCGTAAGCCGATCGCTGCCGAAGCGCCTTAAATGTTTACAAGTCATCTCAAAAATTCCCAGGAACTGCTTAAAATCACCCCGTATGGTGCAAAACCTGATCCTGCAGGTTTCAAGGTAGGAACGGGGTGTTATCCAGTATTCGTGTCCTTAAGTGTGGAAATAGAATGCCTGAACGATCGGGTGTTTTCGAAAAAAAAGGCTTCTCGAGGGATATAGTTGATTGGATTAGCACGCTCAAAGGGTGCGAAGATATCCCGAAGCGAATCGAAAGATATCGCCGGGGGTTATTCGGCGATCAGGGAGCAGCCTTGCAGCTATGTTTGTCTCAGGTGAGGATCCGTGAAAGGCTGACAGCGGTGCGGGAGTAATCGTTGAGGATGCCGCCCAGGACTTGGCGACGTTGGACAGTGCCGGTGTGGATCGGTCGTCCACGGGGGACAGGGGATGCGTTGCTCAATTCCTTGATGAGGGCGGGCCATGTTGTAATACTAGTTGAAATACTCAAGCAGGACGCGGCGCAGATGAGCGGCATTCAGGATAAGGATCAAATCCAGGCATTCTTCTCTGACCGTCCGAACCCAACGTTCGGCGTACGCATTGGCATTGGGTGCCTGAAAGGGGGTATGAATGACGTGAAAGGCTTCACTCTCGAAGACGGCATCAAAGGCATGGGTGAATTTGCGGTCATTGTCGTGGATCAGGAAACGCAGGGGGCTTCTCTGCCATCAAGCTCCCAGACAAGCTGTCTTGGCTTGCTGGGTGACCCAGATATCAATGGGGTGGTCCGTGATGCCGGCGAAATGCACTCGGCGGGAGCCGAGTTCGATGAAGAAGAACACATAGAGGGTCTGCAGCCGGATGGTTTCCAGGGTGAAGAAGTCGCAGGCCAGGATCTGGTCCTTGTAATGGCTGATGAGGTGACGCCAGGAGATGGAGCTGCTGCGAACACCTGACGGGAGGATCCCGTGGTGGTCGAGTACATTGCGAATGGTTGTCCGGGATGCCATGTAATCCAACTTCAGGAGTTTGCCTTCGATCTTGCCGTATCCCCAGCGTGGATTTTCCTTCGCGAAACGGATGATCAAGTTCTCAAGCTCCTTGTTTATGTGTGGTCTCCCACCCTGGCTTTGGTGCGAATAGGTCCATTTTCTGCGAACCAGCTCCCTATGCCAGCCCATTACAGTTTCGGGCTGGAAAATGCGGAGGATATCGCTCAATTGACTTGTGGTTTTATGGGTGATTTGTTTCAGTCTGGCTGTAAGAACGGCAAGGGTCATCTTTTCGATCCGGTTTGGTTTTACCGGTTGATTGCATTTGCGTTGAAGAATAGCCAGTTGGTGGCGTAGCACCAGGATTTCGAGATCTTTCTCTTGTTCGGATAATCGACCGATGCTGAGGAACGACATCCATGTTGTAAAAATGTGGACCAGGAAAAACCAACCCATCTGATTTTATCCTCGATCAGGAATGAGGTATCATCCTAACAGAGCCTGATGATGGGACTGGATTTCCTGTGTGTTCTCGAACGAATATATTTCGGATGAGGTTTTTGCACCTTACGAGGTATTAGTGAGATCTATGGTTCGCTAGGTATCGGGTATTTGTCTTTTATTGATCCATATCCATTCCAGGGGTGAAGTCTTTTTAATATCTGATCTCCATTCAAATAATAATAGGAAAAGATTCCGGTATTCAACATTTGTTGGTATTGGTGTGGATCAAAGAAAAACACATCTTCAATCTCCGCGTCTGGTCTTATATCTGTGGTATACCAATCTGGCATTCCAACACTTGAATAACTAAAGGCAATTCCTTTTTGTGGGATAATGTATTAAGGATTCATGTGGCGCGGCAATCAGCAAAGCACCAATGTCGTAGAATAGGCAGCCGCCACATAATCCTACTTGAACTAAGCCGAGCGCAGGGATGGCAAGGCTATTTGGAATTTGAGGGTGGGATGGTTGGCAAGATGAATTGCATCGGGGAGGAATTCTGGAGAGTTTTCAGCACAAAGATGATCAAAAGATATCATGGAAGATCAGTCGCCTATCAAAAAAGTTACCAGATTGAATTTATCAGGGGTATTTTATATCAACTGGCAAAATGAGACCAGGAGCACGATGAAACATCCATCGCGCCGGGGATCCAGAAAGAAACCAGCTGCTCTCATCCCTGCGTTTCATGGAGGAGAAAGTCCGGAGGGCGGGATGATCGAGCCGGGTAGCATGGGATGGCCGCAGATCGGACAGCGAGGGATTTGAGGAGACGAAGCGAGACCTGTTTGTGGGTCATCGACCTGGGAATTGCCATCCGGGTTATCCGGGAGAGAAGAGGGAATAGAAGTCGTCCCCTGCAACTGCTGCCGGAGTACGGCGAGTGGCTTTCGCAGGCCAGGACTGAACAAGCCGTAATAGCGCACCTTCACGAAGCCTTTCGGCAGCACATGCTGCAGGAAACGGTGGATGAATTCTTCCGCCTCCACTGTGCATAATCGTTCAGCTCCGGTCTCTGTGTCCCGATAGCGAAAAGTCACCCGGTCATCTTCCAACTTCAGGATGCGATTGTTGCTGATGGCCACTCGAAAAATGTAGGGTGCTAGTACAGGTTGGCGTAAGTAAGACAAAAGATAGGTAAATTGGTTGACGGGCAGGAACGAATTAGGTAGGATAGGGTCAAACTCCCGAAACAAGAGGTGAAGCCTATGCCGACCCCGAAACCGCTCCCGCTCCATTTGAGCGATCTGGAAAGAGAAGGATTAGAAAAGTTGATCAAACGTCATACGCTGAGTCAGCAAAAAGCGTTACGAGCCCGGATTGTATTGGCGGCTGAGCGTGTACAAAATAACAGTTGGATCGCCCGAGAAATGAAAGTGGAGTTGGATACGGTCCGCTTGTGGCGGCAACGTTGGCTGGATTTGCAGGGGATTGCGTTGGAGGACCTGAGTATCGCAGAGAGATTGGAAGATCTGCCGCGTCCGGGGGCACCGGCTCGGATCACGGCGGACCAGGTCTGCCAGATCATGGCCCTGGCCTGTGAAAAGCCGGAAGGAGCGGATCGGCCGATCAGCCAATGGACAGGCCGTGAAATTGCTGAAGAAGTCATGAAGCGCGGCATTGTGGAGCAAATCTCTGGACGGCATGCGGCCAGGCTTTTAAAAAGAAGCTGATCTTCAGCCCCACCTGATCCGCTACTGGTTGACACCCGAGCCGGATGAGCGTCTGGATGAGAAAGTTGCGGAGATCAACGCGGCCTATCTGCTGGCGCCGGAACGGGCCAAACACCGGGAGCGCACTGAAAGTGTGGATGAAATGACCGGCGTGCAGGCCCTGGAACGGCGCTATCCTGGCTTGCCGATGCAACCCGGGAAGGTGGAACGACGTGAGTTCGATTACATTCGACATGGCACGCTCTCGTTCATCTTCAATTTCGATGTGGCCGCAGGTCGCCTGGTGGCCGCTTCTTGTGGCCCGACCCGTAGTGAGCAGGATTTTGCTGATCATATTCGGCGGCGGCTGGATGCGGAACCCGAGGTCGTAAAGTGGTACTTCATTCTGGATAACCTCAACATCCATCTGTCCGCCAGCCTGGTACGCCTGGTCGCAGAAGAGTCTGACATCGCCATCGACCTGGGGCTCAAAGGCAAGAACGGCATCCTGAAATCCAAGGCTACCCGGGCAGCTTTCCTGAGTGACCCTGCTCATCGGATCGTTTTTCTCTACACACCCAGGCATGCCTCCTGGATGAACCAGGTCGAGATCTGGCTGAGTATTTTGGTACGCAAATTACTCAAACGAGGTAACTTCGTCTCCATCGCTGACTTGAAAGCCAAGGTCCTGGCTTTCATCGAATACTACAACCTCACCATGGCCAGGCCCTTCAAATGGACTTATCAAGGAAAACCATTGGCCGCATGAATTCTTTTGACACACTTCTGCCTCGAAGTACTAGATACTTCAAAGCGCCTAGGCCGGTCCCCACCGGCTCACAGTGCACCACCCAGTCCTGTTTCCATACTTTTGCCGGAATTTTGGCATAACAACTGGCATTCCGTAAAGCCTGGTGGAGTTTGCCACGGAAGATCCTGGAAAGAGCTCTCACCGGCAGGAGGAAGTTTTGGCGAGCGGTCAGCCAGGTCTCTCCATAGGGAGCCAGGCCTCCGGCTGGCACAAGATAGTGGATGTGGGGATGATAGGCCAGGTTGCGTCCCCAGGTGTGCAGGACTCCCACCATCCCGATCTGTCCGCCGAGCAGGCGTGGATCCTGAGCCAGTTGTTGAGTGGCCGCAGCTGAGGTTTTGAAGAGCAGATCATAGATCAGGCTCTGGTGGCTGCGAATGATCTCATTGAAATCAGCAGGCAATGTGAACGTGAGCAGGAAGTAAGGCACCGGAATGTGTCAATGATTTGAGACAACTTGTTTTGGAATTTACTGTCGAAGTTTTCTGTATTGGCGAGATCTTTTTCTCCTTTCTTTCCGGCAGGTTGTGGAAAAGTGGACAGAAAAGCACTGCCCACTTTTCCACAACCACTACGACGACGGCGATTGGGTTTCTTCCTGCCTTAGCGCCGGTTTGGGTGGATTGATCCAAACTGCCTCGGGCAACTCTGGCGGTTTGGGCAGCCCTTTAACAAATCGTTCCGGGTTCTTTTGATAAGCGGCTTGCAACACTTGCTGGCGCTGCTGGATCACCACCGCGGCTCGGTCATAATGGACATCTGCAGGGGTGAGCAGCCCTAAACCGCTGTGGTGGTGGTCGTAGTTGTACCAGTCAAAGAAATCTTTGGCCCAGGAGCGGGCATCCGGTTGACATCCGAACCGTTCGGGATAATCGGGCTGATACTTCAAAGTCTTGAACTGGGCTTCGGAGTAGGGATTATCGTTGGAAACGTGCGGGCGGGAGTGAGTTTTGGTCACACCCAGATCCGCCATCAAGAAGGCCACCGGTTTGGAAGTCATCGAACTGCCCCGGTCGGCATGGATCGTGAGTTGATCCGGTTGAATGCCTTGGCGACCACAGGTTTCGGCAATCAGTTCCTTGGCCAGGTTGGCTGTCTCGCGTTCACTGATCAACCAGCCGACCACAAAGCGGCTGAAGACATCCAGGATCACGTACAGGTAGTAATAGGTCCACTTGGCGGGTCCCAGCAGCTTGGTAATGTCCCAACTCCATAATTCGTTGGGTTTGGTCGCCAATAGCTCCGGTTTGACGTAATTTGGATGCCGCAACTGGTTGCGGCGCTCGCAAATTTCATTGTTTTCATCCAAAATGCGGTACATCGTCCGCCAGGAGCATAGATAGTGCCCTTCGTCGATCAAAGTGGCATACACTTCGCGTGGCGCCTGGTCCTGAAATCGTTCACTGTTAAGGATCTGACGTACTTCGGCCTTCTCGGCCTGGCTCAGCGCTCGGGGGGAAACGGTTGGTTCAGGGGACGGCTGGCGTTCAATTGCCGCCGGCTGACGAGAGCGGTACAAACCGCTCCTGGGTACGTCCAGCGCCTGGCAGGCGCTCGAAACACTCACGGTTTCAGCCAACTGTTCGACCGACTGGATCAGTTCGGTTCGTCCGGGTCGGTTTCTTCGACCGCCACGCCGAGCATCTGAGCAACTTTTTTTTGGACATCGATGATCACTTCGGCCTGCCGCAAACGCTCTCGCAATCGCTCATTCTCGCGTTTCAGCTTGGCCAGTTCAACCGCCTGCGGATCCGGTTTCGGTCCTCGTTTGCGGGGCGACAGACCATCCAGTTCGCCTCGCTCGCGTTGCCGACGCCAGTTGCTCAGGCTGGAGGAATATATTCCTTCCCGACGCAGCAAGGCACCGATTTCACCCAACCTCTCGCAAGCATCTACTTCCTGCAGGATCCGCAGCTTGTATTCCGCAGTGTATTGCCGCCGTTTTGCTTTGGCGACTACTTCTGTTTTCGGCATCTCGAATGCTTTCGCTTTCAGCTCTACTACCATTGGTTTTCTCCTCCGCCCTGCTCACTAAATTATCGGGAGGAGTTGTCTCACTATTATAGTCACAGAGGGTACTCGTCTTTCTTTTATGAGAAAGAGAAAGTATTCCCGTAGTTCTTCTTCGGTGATCTGGTCTGGGGGCTTCCGATAGTATTCTGCCAGAAACCGCACGCTCCGCACATAGCACAATTGTGTATTATTGGACAGTCCGTGCAGTTGCAGATCCTCGATCATTCTTTCGCGTAAAGCGGTCATAGCTATACCTCCTGCAAATTAAGATTGGATCCATTTGCAAGAAATATAGCCCTGATTGAGGACTATGAAATTTATGGAAAGCTACATGGGGAAAAGTCAGCTGCGCGAAGCGCTTAGTTCAAGATCACTTATATTACCCACCCCCGTTGCTCACGGGAGTGGTTTTTTGTTGTGAGTGCGCGTACGCGCACTCACAACAAAAAGTGAAAGTTGCCTCCTGCGAGTAGAATGTGGTTTGCCAACCATACATTCTGCAACACAGGAGGTGTTTTCATGTTAGCCGAAATCGAAAGGTTCGTCAATTGGACGCGCCGCCGCAGCCCGGAAGCGCACACCTGGCGGGACTATCGCTGCGACCTGCACTTCTTCCTCGAAGCTGTCGGGGATCGTCCGCCGGGGGAAATCACCTTCCACGATGTGGACCAGTTCATTTGCCAGCAGTCCGAACTGGGGTTCAAGCCAGCCACCATCAACCGCCGCCTGGCTGCGGTTATTTCACTGTACGCGTTTCTATCCCCGGAGGACGACGGCCTCATCTGCCCGGTGCTCCCACACCGCCATCACCTGCGCGAGCCGCAGCGGCTGCCGCGCCCGATGCAGCAAGACGATCTGCGCCGGTTCTTTGCCGTTATCAACGATCTTCGGGATCGTGCCGCATTCCTATTGATGTTAAGGTCCGGCTTGCGCATTTCCGAGGTCGCCAATCTGCGACTGGCCGATCTCTATCTGAATGAGCCGCATCCTCGCCTGGTGGCACGCGGGAAGGGCTCACGAGAGCGGGCGGTGTATCTCTCCCGGCAGACGGTGTTCGCTCTGCAGGACTACCTGGCTAACCGGCCCGCAGCTGCATGCGATTTTGTCTTTCTCACTTATCAGAACAAGAAGTTCTCCTCGCATGCCATCCACCTGCGTTTGATGCACTATCGCAAGCAGAGTGGCGTTACCATCACTTGTCACCGGTTAAGACATTCCTTCGCCAACGATCTGGTCAATGCAGATGTGCCGATCACCTCGATCCAGAAATTGATGGGACACCGCTGGATCGAGACCACCCAGAATTATGTGATGGCCAATGATCACCAGGTGCAGGCCGATTATTATGCCGCCTGCATGAAACTGGAAGGGTGGGCGCTATCCCCAAGGGGGACGCTGTGAGTCCAACACACAAGGCCACCACTGTCGCCGAACGGTACGATCAAGCGCTGCATTATTCCCGCGACGATCGCCTTCCGCCGGATGCCCCCCGTCCCCTGCCAACCAAATACTGGCCAAAGGAGAACGTTGAGCTACTTGAACGCTTCCACGCCTGGCTCCTTGGCGGGGGTGCATGCGAACACTCCGCCAATGTCCTCTATCTGCCTATTGCAGGCCATGCCCTGGGACTGAATATCAAGCCGCATGAGCAGATCGATCTGGAGAAAGATTTGGAACGTGCTTTGGAATACACACGCGCCAAGGGCTCGCGCAAGGATTGGCTCAAGGTCTGCCGCAACGGGCTGGAGAAGTTCCGCCGCTTCATGCGATATGAGCGCGGTTGGGGAGATGTCCAGAAGGTGCATCCTTTCAACGTCGTTCAACATACCGAAGGCCTCCCGGCCTGGCTGGTGAGCGAGCTGGAACGGTTCCAGCATGTCCAGCAAAGGAACTGGCGCTCGGCGCGCATCGAACAGAATATCCGCCGATTCTGGAGCACTCACCTTAAAGTCTGGCGCTATCTATGCGAGCAGCGGAACGTGAGCCAACCGGGGGACCTAAAGCGCCAGCACATCCTGGATTATGTGGACTTTCGTTTGAACCAGGGCCACTCGGTTTCAGGTGTGAACTCCGAGCTGCACACCCTGCTCTCCTTCCTGGAGTTCCTGCAGGACGAAGGATACACCGTCCCACAATCGTTGCTGCGTATTCCGGGCCTGAAACCGCCCGATTCTCTGCCGAAATACCTCACCGATGAGCAGGTAAGGCTCCTGCGGGATGATTTCGAAGGAAGAGTTTTGCAGGCCAGGTTGAGCAATCACCGCCGGGCCGCCCTGCTGGACCGTGCCATCTTTTATCTTCTCTGGCAGTGTGGGCTTCGGGCGGGAGAAGTGGAAGAGCTGCGCATGGAAGACTTGGATCTTGTTGGGCGAAAGATCAGCATTCGCGATGGCAAGGGTAGAAAAGACAGGACCGTCTATGTCACAGAGACAACCATCCGATCGCTTCAGGAGTATTTGGTAATGCGCGGAGTTGGCTCAGGGGATCACGTGTTCCTTTTTCGGAATGCACCCCTTAAGAGCTCCTTTATCAACTGCCGGATCAAGAATGCCGGGGAGCGAGTGGGAGTGAAAGTGTATCCTCACCGGTTAAGACACACGTGTGCTTCGCAGTTGCTCAATGCCGGATGTCGGGTGACATCGATTCAGCGTTTCCTCGGGCACAAAAAATTGAACACCACCATGATCTATGCCCGCGCCCACGATCAGACTGTGGCCGAAGATTACTATAAGGCGATGGAACAGGTAGAGCAGCAGTTAGCTTTGCCTGAGGATCACCCACAACAGCCGCCTTCCGCGAGTGAGTTACTGGCTCTTGCTGACTCGCTTGGTAACGACCCCTTGAATCCTGCCCAATTCGAGATCGTATCCGCGTTACGCGCCGGATTGGCCAACTTGGCGAGACGAGACATCGCGATAGTGGATTTCAAAGCAGGCCAAGATTTTGCAGCGTGCATTGCTGCTGAAGACCAACTCTTGGCGACGTAAAAGGCGGTTACGCCTTGTCCGCAGGTCGATGGAGCTGGTGTCAGCTTGATACAAGATTTATGGTTTCGGCAGAACGCTGGGTAGAGTATTAAAACAAACCGGCTTCCCGGTCTGCAGAAACAATTTATAAAATTCTTCAGTGGTTATACCCGCAGCTTTTTCAAGGTCGAGAAAGCTTGTTGAATTGTAAGCTGGCTCATAATTTTCTATCGGAATGCCATCATCTGGGGATTTTAAAATCATAGTGATCCTATCCTCAGTATTTCCTCCCTTCCCAAATATTGGACAGATTTTATACATCGAATCCAAGCCATTGTTTACCCTGTACTCAAGGAGAATTCCTTGAGCATCATAAAATAAATAAATATCATAAGCTGAACCAGTAGTTTGCCCCTCGCCAGGAGTAATCGTAGAATAGATACTGACACGTGAAGGAACTCCCAGCTCTGGGATGAGTTTCTCGGCTGAATAGTTTTCCCACATTTTCCTGAAGGCAGGAATTTGATCACTAAAACTATAGTTGCCTTGTGAATTCACTATAATATGATCTACGACTCCATTGCGAACATAGAAATCAAGACCAGTCTGTATAATCCCTTCTGGATAAGAGGCAACACCAGCAATAAAAAAATCTTTCCATCCATTTGACATAAGATCCGGTGACAGAGGATTTTCGTGAGTTACAATCCCTACATCGTTCAGTATCCGTTCGGCATCCATCCAATTAGACCTACCGGGAGTAATCCCCCCGAGGCAAGGAAGAATACAACTGTTATTGGTCGCCTCTAAAAACGCAATAATACTTTTATGTCGTTGCGCCCAAAGCTCATCGTTCGACAATGTGACTGGAGTAATAGTAGTGGTTGAAGTCGGTTGAGGAGTTTGGGTAACCGTCGGGACGACTGATGTCTGCGTTATTACCGGTGAACTGGTTGAAATACTGGGGCTTTTGAATCCACAGCCTGTTATTCCAATCAATAAAAACAAAATACCAAGTATTAGGAAATTATTTTTGATTTTCATATTAACTCCAACGTTATTTACCACGCGCACATAAATACACTCTTATGGCTCAGAAACAGCTAGTGCAATCCATGAACCCATGTATGAATCCATCCAACCGTAACGAGCAGCACCCATGGTGCCGCTGTCAAAGGAATTCCAAGTCCAATTCATAAACATATCGGCGAAATCTTCACAGGGAGATCCTCCGTAACAATTGGAGTTATTATTATCTATAATATGCGAGACACCCGGCATATTACCTCCGTGAGCATAACCATTAGGGGACCTAACATAATTTCCGCCTGTCACACCACTAACATAATCACCACCTGGAGTTATTATTGTACTCCTCCCTAATACCCCACTGCCAACCCCTTGTATCGCTCTATCAAATTGATGCCCAAATTCATGGGTAATCTGATGCAATCCTTGGGCTAATGGATCAGGTCCCAGGAAAGTTCCACTCCCATATGGTTCTTCTGCAAGGGAACCGCAAATTATCGCGCCGGGTGTCATCGAGTCACACGGACCGGTGGGATGGTTTGGATCATACTTTATTGTCAAATCACCCATAACGGTGTGGAAAAGGTCCGAAGGACCTAGTACCGGACAATTCACATGGCTACTGTAGTAAGGATTTGAACAATATGAACCATAAGCACTTTCCAGCTTATTTGAAATTTGTTGAACTTCACTTTTTATTTCATTCACAGCCCCAGATGTTGTCCAGCCTGATAACGTTACCCCATACTCATCTAGATTCCCCGATGCATCGCAGCTTGCTCTTGCTGGAGAATCAATAGGAATGTCCGAGCATCCGGAATGGCCAGTCGGGTCTGTGCCATTAATAGGATTGTTGCCTACGTACGCGTAGCGGTTTAGGTCTTGTGGATTGTACTGGTCGGGTATAATGCTATCTGGTTGGGAGAAGTGGGTAATATAAGGGTCGTAGAAGCGCGCATTGTAGTCCATCAATCCCAGCGGTAGACTGTTTCCCTGGACATCCATGTTACGCTGACCCGTGTATCCAAAATCAGTCTGAGAGATTTTGCCAACATCGCTGCGCACCTGGCCAAAGGGCAGGTAGCGCTGCTGGCTTACCGGGGCACCATTTTTATCCAGTACGGTAACAATAGAGCCCAGGTGGTCGGTGAGAAAATAACTCAGTGTCCCGGTGCCAGGGTTCCCGTTGCTCATGGCGATCGACATTCCCGCGATGGCATAGTAGACCTTTGTGGTGTTGTTTATACCATCGTTATCCACTTCGTAATGTAAGGGGCCGAGCTATTTGGTGGAGTAAGTCTGAAATAAATTGTGACACAAGGAGGAAAAAAACGGGCTCCACGAGAGGTGCCCGTTTTTAGTTTTGGAAAAGGCAGTCAGCCCTGGTCGATTTCGGCGATCGCTTTGAGGATGGTACTGTCATCCAGGATCTGTTTCTGGTCGATGCGGCCAGCGATCAAGGCGGTGATGCACAGGCGGTTGATCTGGCGGGGGAGGCCGCGGGTGTACTCGAAGATGCGTTTGAGGGCATCGTCGCTGAAAGGGGAACCGGTGACATACCCGGCAATGCGCAGGTGGTGCTGAATGTACTCGAGGGTTTCTTTGAGATCGAGGGGAGGGAACTGGTAAGAGTTGGTCAGGCGCTGGCGGAAAGCTTCGTGGATGGACAGGTGCAGGGTCTGGCTGAGGACGGGGGGGCCGATGAGCAGGAGGGTGGCCAAAGAGCGGCTGTCCATGTTGGTGCTCAGGAGCAGGCGGAACTGCTCGAAAGCGGTGGGAGGCAGCAGGTCGGCTTCGTCGAGGATGAGCAGGGGGAAACGCTGCTTGGTGCGGATGAGGTCTTCGAAGGCAGAGCGGATGCGGGCGACCATTCTGGGTCTGCTGAAGGGGGGCTCGTAACCCAGGGCGGCCAGGATATCCCGGTAGAGGCCAGTGATGCCCAGGGTGGGGTTGGGCAGGTAGATGGCCAGGTAGCGGTTGGGGTCGAGGGAGGCGACGAAGCTGCGCACGGCGGTGGACTTGCCGCAGCCGATCTCGCCGGTGACCAGGCCCATGCCCTGTTCGTTGATCAGGTAAGACAGGCGTGCCCCCAGTTCGGACTGGCCACGCGTAGCCAGGATATCGGCGGGGGGGATGTCTTTGGAGAAGGGCAGGTGGGTAAAGCCATAGAACTGTTGAAACATCTCATTTCTCCTGGGGTTTGTCTTTTTCAGTGGGGGTCAGGCGGGTGAACTGCAGCGGTCCGGCGGCTCTGCGCTGCTGCTCCTGATACTCAGAGCGCAAGGCGGTCAGGTAGTCCAGAGAGGATTTGGGCCGGGCAGGGGCAGGCGGCTGGGTGGCCAGACGCTCGACGCTGATATGGCGCTGCTTGTTCTGGACCAGCACGCTGGCCTTGCCAATGGGATTGCCGTCCAGGACCAGCTCAAGGTGCGAAAGATCGAAGGGGTCGAAGCGCAGCTCGAGCCTGCGGCCGGACAAGCTGGGGTCGACCTGGTAGGTATTGCCCTGCAAGTCGAGGGTGGCGTTCTTGCGCACCTGGCGGAACTCGCGCCACAGGAAGGCTTTGCGCAGGACTTCCGGATCAGCGGTGCGGACCTGCTGCAGACCGGCCTGGTAACGCTCCAGCGGGGTCTGCCCGGTCTCGGAATGTTCGTGGCAGTGGTAGACCAGTTCCAGCCAGGCCCAGAAAGACTCGTTCAATTCGGTCAGGCGGGCGATCTCGGAGGTTTCCACCTCCGGCAGGAACTGGAGACGTACGGTCAGAAAAAATCGCTCCTGTTTTCCTTTTCCCTCAGGACTATACGGAGCCGCGTGAATTCTCCGGATACCCAGCGCCGCGCAGGCGGCTGCGAACTGGGTGGATGAGTAGACCTTGCCATTGTCCACGTAGAGTGCATCCGGCACTCCCCGGCGCAAGATCCCGACCTTGAGCACCCGTTCCATGCGCGGCAGGGCTTCGTCAAAAAAGAACTCGGCATACGGGACCAGGCGGCTGTGGTCATCCAGGAAGCAATACAGGTACGCCCGGCGCTTCTTGCCAGGGGCATACGGGTCGGGCAGCCATGGGCCCACCAGCATGTCCCCCTGCCAGAGCGAGTTGGTGTGCTCCCGCTCGAAACGCTGGTAGGTGCGTCCCCCCTGGGAGAGCAAACGGCGAGTCTTGCCGCATCTGCGCAGCTGGCTGGTGAGGGTGTGCGCGTTGAGCGGGTGTTCCAGCTGCAGATCCTGCTCCCGATTCAGGATGTCCACCAACGTGCTGGTCGTGCGGGCAGGCTGCTCTTCCCGCAAGGCAATAGCCCGCTCCAGGACTTCAGGCGAAAAAGCTCGGGGAATGCCTTTATCCGAGCGTGGGTTCGAACGCAGGGCCTCGAAGCCGCCCTGGTTGTACAACTGGAGATAGCGCCGCAGGCTGGAGATGCTCACCCGGGTGCGGCTGGAATAGGGAATGGTATAGGTCTTGGCGGCGATCGCACGTAAAGCCTGCTCCAACTGGCCTGCCGCCAGCGGGTCGAAGAGCAGTGCACTGATCAGCCCATAGCGGAACAGGGCGATCTCGGTGTTCCGCTCTTGAGCGTCGTTCGGTGGGGATGATTTTCGGGACATGCTGGGCTCCTTGGATGGTTTTTGGGGTGGCCCTGATAATATCCCTGGGCGCTGGCAGTGCCCATTGTCAAACTGTGTGTGTGCGGCTCCCCCTAGACCAGCCGCCCCAGCCCCCGCCCGGAGCTCCACCACCACAAAAAACGCACTCGATCATTCCGGCCGTATTCCGCAGCTTCCGCCCAGCGCGTTTTGCCCCAGGCCAGCAAGTGCTCGCTGGCGCCCAGCAAGGCCTGCGCCGGATCCTCCGCTTGCAGGGCTTCCCCGTGCGGGTCCAGCCAGCCTGAACCACTGTCCTGCTGCGCCAGAGTTGCCTGCACCGCCCCCAGCCAGCGGCTGGCCTGCTGCGCAAATGACCCGCACCAGCGCTGCATCGTCCGCCTGGCAGGTGCACCCACCTCGGCGCACTCCGCCTCCAAGGCGGCCCACGTTTTCCCGCAGCCACAGCGCACCTCGATCACCGCCTGGATCACCGGCACTACATAATGCCGAAAGGACAACAGAAAATCCGGCAGCGCTGAGATCGTCCGGTGGCACTGCTTGCAGAACCAGCGCTTGATCCACACCCTCCCGATGTCTTTACGGGATATTCTCCCTTTCGGCTTCCGCAAGTAATACCCGTGCCCGATCAGACAACCCACCTCTCCGCACAGCGGACAATGCCCCAGGCACACCCATTTCTTCTGCCTTGACCGGCTTCCGTACTCTTGCTCCGTGCCTCCAAAACCGACTACAATCATCGCGATGTCCTATCTTGTCCCTTTTACTCTGGCCCTCAAGCCGGGCGAAGCAGCCCCGCCCACCGCCTTGTTTTTCCCCAATGAACCCGGTATCCCAACAGGCTCCTATGAATTGCAGGAAATGTATTGCCCCAACCCTGACTGCCATTGCCAGGAAGCCTTACTCATGGTTATCTCGGTTAAGTCTGGAAACTGGGTTGCCGACATCCGCATCAGCCTGAACCCGGCTGACATGCCCAACCCTAGATTGGATCTCTCTGAAGACACCGCCCTATATGCTCAGGCACTGTTCAAGGATATCGCCCAGGACCTATACACCGATCCAGCCTTTCTGTCTCGCTTGAGAGCTCATTACGATCAGGTTAAAGCAGTGGCTGCAGACCTTTCCCACCCTGCTCACTCAAGAGTGATCCAGTGGGGAATAACCGGTGGCCCCAAACCCCCCGCCAACAAGCGCAAAAGAAAACGCCACTGATTATCTCATCCTTTGATCGCACAATCAGAATAGGTCAATAATTTACGACAACTCGTTTTGGAATTTATGGCGAAAATGTGCTGGACGGCGAAAATTGAACAATTTCCGAAAAACCACAAAAATCCCGGGCCTGGCTGTGGATAAGTGGATACCTCTCCGCTACGCTACGAGTTACCCACTTATCCACAGCCACTACTGCTACTCCCTCCCCACACAAACCAAGGCCACTCTCTTTGGAGCGGCCTATTAAATCCTACCAGATGACAACTCTAATTATTCCGGACAGAACTGCCTAAATTCCCCTATTTAATCCAGACCAGGACATCGTAAGAGCCTCCGGCGAAGTAGTAGGTGGTTAATGTGCTGGACCCAGTATACACCTGCTCGACGCGGGCGCCATCGCCGTCGTAGATGAACTGCCAGGTGGCGCTGGTCGCTCCAGGATTATCGCAGGTTCCAGTGACGGCCTGAACATTCGACAGCTGGTTCTCGGCGTTGTAGGACTGCAGGTAGGTCTGGTTGTTCTCCATGCGGCAGGTCATGTTGCCGTTGGCATCGTACCGATAGGTGCCGATGGTCGTCCCATTTGTTGAAACTCCGGTCACGGCGTGGATGTGAGCCGGATCTCCGTACGTGTAGGTATTGTTGGTGGATCCCGGCCCCGGTGTGGGAGTGGGGGGATGCGTGCCTGGATCCGGCAGGGTGCCAATATAAGACAGCCGCCGCGAGGCAAAGTCGTCAAAATAGATGGAGCCGCGCGTGCCGGTGTCCACGCCCATCGCCCCCAGGCGGGCGGAAACGATGGCCATGGTGTCGTTGTTGATGCCGGTCAGTTTCTGCATCAGTGACCCATTCAGCCAGAGAGTGGCCGTTCCATCATTGGAATTGGGCAAGCCGGCCGCCTGGACCTTGATCTCCACGGCATTCCAGCCGGTATTCAGGTCAACCCAACTGGTGCTCAGCGTACTCTGGTCGTCCTGGATGATCACCAGGCGGATCTGGTGAGTGGAGGCCGGCTTCTGCA